>JBDLJJ010000012.1:0-35697 GCA_039714435.1 Gemmatimonadota bacterium
ACTGTCGCGGAAACCGCATGCCTCGACAGTGCAGCCCGGTGTGTCGTCCTTGGGGTAAAAAAACAGGATCACACGTTTGCCGCGCAGATCACTGAGGCGCAGCGACCCACCCCCGTCCGTCTCCAATTCGAAATCCGGCGCCGCCTCTCCAGCCTTTATCATGCTTCGATTCCTTTCGCGCACATCTGGTCGTGTTCATCGCAGAGCAGCTCGTAGGCTCGGCGCACCGTCTCCTTCCGCACCGACTCGTTACCAATCGAGACGCGGATGACGTAGCGGCCGTCCAGCACCGTATGGGACAGAAGGACTTCCCGGTGCCCGTTTACCGCCGCCATCAGGCGCCGGTTCCACTCGTACGGATCCTCACCGGCCGGCGGGACTGCCGTCAGGCACACGGTCGCGAACCTGGCACGTCCCACCAACTCGAACCTCGGATCCGTCTCCAGCCAGCTCACCAGTTCCTGCGCCAGCCCGATATGGTAACGGAATCGCCGCCGTAGTCCTTCCGCTCCGAAGTGGCGGAAGATGAACCAAAGCTTGAGTGCCCGAAACCGGCGGCCCAGGGCGAGCCCGTAGTCCATGAGGTCCGGTGCCTCGAAATCAGATGCGAGATACTCGGGTGTGAGCGCCATGGCGGCCCTAATCGCCGCCGGGTTCCGATAAACGAGGATTGAGCAGTCCATGGGAGTGAACATCCACTTATGTGGATTCAACACGATAGAATCGGCACGTTCCCAGCCTAGAAACTCCTGCCGCAGCTCAGGTAGCGAAGCGGCCGGGCCCGCATAGGCCGCGTCCACGTGAAACCAGATGTCCTCTTGCTCGCAGATCGCGGCCAACTCCTGGCAGGGATCCACAGCCGTGCTGGAAGTCGTCCCGATGGTGCCCGACACCATAACGGGGATGCAGCCGGCCTCGCGGTCCGCCTGAATCAGCCGCGCCAGTTCATCGGGCCGCACGGCGTGGTCCTTGTCGGCCGGAACGTGCCGCAGGTGGTCGAGACCGATTCCGGCCGCGATCACCGCGCGGTCCTGCGAGGAGTGAGCGTGCTCCGATATGTACACGGTGAGTGGCCCCAGCTCCGCCCGGCCCGCCAGCCCCCGTTCCCGGACCGCTGGTACGGCCTTATGGCGGGCGGCGGTTAGAGCGGTGAACGTGCTAGTTGACGCTGTGTCCAGGATGACGCCCGAGAAGGTGTCCGGCAGCCCCACGAAATTACATATCCAGTCCACGACCCGAAGCTCGAGCTCAGTAGCGGCGGGCGAAGTGCGCCACAGCATGGCATTCACGTTCAGAGCCGCGGCTACGAACTCCGCCAGAATGCCGGGAGCGGACGCCGAGCTGGCGAAGTAGGCCATGAAACCCGGATGAGACCAGTGTGTAAGCCCCGGCAGGATCGTGTCCTCCAGATCGGCCAGGATAGCGTCCATGCTCTCCGGCTGTTCGGGCGCGGTGGAGGGGAGGAGTGCCGCGATCTCTCCCGGCTTGACGTCGGGAGTGACCGGAAAATCCGCCACACGGCTTCTGTAGTCGGCGATCCAGTCCGCGACCCTGGCGGACGTTTCCCGAAACTCGTCCGCACACATTCCCTCGGCCCACCCCTCCGGTGTGCTCGTGCTCCCAATGGTCACTCCATACCCTCCCTGGCTGCCGCTCGAGTCCCGCACGACTCAAATCCCGACCCTGTTTGTATCCCCGTAGGCGTCTCACGTCCACCTAACAGACACGAATGCCATCGGAATCGCGTTGTTCCATATGCGCCACCGCATCTTTTTTTTCAAAAAACTGTACTTCGCCGCTTCGGCGGCTTGCATCTGAAAAAAATAATATTATTATAAGTGCGTGCTACGAAGGAGGCACCAGCGAAACCGGAAAAGCTGCTGTACCGGATTCGCGACAACGGGTCCCCGGCTGGGACGGAAGGCACTCTTCGGAGAGTTGGAAGTCACAAAGCTAACCGGGATTGGTAACCAGGTCCGTTGATTCTTGGAAGGTGAGCGCAACCGACCGAGAAGGACGCGATGGTACGGAAAATAAGTCCTTCCTCAACCCCTGATACTCTTCGGAGTGGCAGGGGTTGAGTACATCCAGGAACTTTGGTTGCCGGTCCCGCTACCGTTTTCGATTCTTGTGTCGTCCCTTCTGGTTTCATAGTCCCACTTACGCGGCATCTTCCCATCGGCCATGACGTGGGACAACTTTCCATTTTTTCAAAAAACGAAATGTGGATACACTGTGGATAGATGGTGGAAAAAGAAAAATAAGTGACAAGAGGCCGCCACGATCGAAAGGTGTGAGCTACGATGTGGTGCCCAGTGCGTGTGGATAAGACACCAGCGGAGTTTGTCTCATGAGGACGGTGGTTCAGAGAGTTCGGAGTGCCTCTGTCAGGGTGGACGGGCGTGTAGTGGGCGAGATCGGCCCTGGACTGCTGGTGCTGGCGGGCTTCGCCGAGACAGATGGAGACGAAACCCTGGCCTGGATGGCGGACAAGCTGCTTACGCTTCGGATCTTCGCCGGCCCGGAGGGGCGAATGGACCTGGACGTGGCTCAGGTGGGAGGCGAAGTGCTCGTCGTGTCTCAGTTCACACTGTATGGAGATGTGAGCCGCGGACGGCGTCCGTCCTTTACGCGGGCCGCCCCCCCGGAAGTGGCGCGTGATCTCTACGGCCGGTTCTTGGACCGGTGCCGCTCAGGGACCGTCCCCATAGCTAGCGGCGAGTTCGGGGCCGTCATGAGCGTGCGGCTCGAAAACGACGGCCCCGTCACCCTCGTCATCGATCGATGAGCCCGCGCCTGGTGCTCGCGTCCGGATCCCCGCGCCGTCAGGCGCTGTTCAGGCAGCTCGGCCTGGAGTTTGACGTGCGCGTCACGAACATAGAGGAGAAAGCGCTCGCTGGTGAGCGGGCGGCGGACACGTCCGAGCGGCTGGCGCGGGAGAAGGCGGCGGCCGCCGCACCGAACAGCGGCGAAATGGTGATCGCCGCCGACACGATGGTCGTCGTCGACGGCCGCGTCCTGGGCAAACCCATTGACGAGGAAGACGCGGTGCGCATGCTCGTCCAGATGTCGGGACGCAGCCACACCGTCGTGACTGGCGTGGCGGTACTGTTCGGGGGCCGAATGGAGAGCGCCACCGACCGTACGGAAGTCTGGTTCCGATCGCTTGCTGAGGCTGAGATCCGAAAATACGTTGCCACTGGCGAGCCTCTCGACAAAGCGGGAGCCTACGGAATTCAAGGGTTTGGCGCCGCTCTGGTGAAGCGGGTCGAGGGCGACTTCTACAACGTCATGGGGCTGCCGATACACCTCCTTCTGGATTTGCTTCAGCGATTCGGCGTGTGCTACGAATTCGGGGAATTGGAGTCGACGTGACTGCTGTCCTGGCTATCGATCAGGGAACGACCGGCTCACGGGCGCTGCTCATCGGGCACGGTGGCCGGCTGCTCGGTTCCGCGTATCGTGAGTTTCGGCAGTATTTCCCCTCTCCCGGTGAAGTAGAGCACAGCGCCGAGGAAGTCTGGGACTCTGTGCGCCTCACCGTTGCAGAGGCCCTCGAGCGGGCCGGCCTCGTACCCGGCCAGGTGGCGGCTGTCGGAATCACCAATCAGCGCGAGACGACGATCGTGTGGGATCGGCACACCGGCACCCCGGCTGGCCCGGCCATCGTCTGGCAGGATCGCCGCACCTCGGAGCGCTGCCAGGCACTTCGTGGCACCGCTGACGAACAGATGATCCGCGACCGGACCGGCCTGGTGGTGGACCCTTATTTTTCGGCCACGAAAATCGAATGGCTTCTGGAGCGGAACCCCGACTGGCTGTCTCGGGCCGAGGCGGGCGACCTGGTCTTCGGTACCGTAGACAGCTGGCTCGTGTACCGCCTTACTGGTGGCCGCGTTCATGCCACCGATCACACCAACGCCTCCCGCACGCTTCTCTACTCGCTCGACACCCGGGCCTGGGATCCCGATCTGTGCGGCCTGTTCGGGGTGCCTGCCGTCATGCTCCCGGAGGTGCGTTCTTCGGCCGGCGACTACGGAGTTACGGACCCGGACGTGTTCGGGGCGGAAGTACCGGTGGCCGGTGTCGTCGGAGACCAGCAGGCGGCCCTGTACGGCCAGGGCGCGTGGACAGCTGATACCGCCAAGGCTACGTACGGGACGGGGGCTTTCGTTCTGCTCCACACGGGTGACGTACGCAGGCAGGCCGCGGAAGGAGTGCTCACGACAGCCGCCTGTGGGCCACGCGGCGAGTTCGCCTACGCCTTCGAGGGGTCGATTCTGATCGCCGGAGCAGCCATGCAGTGGCTGCGGGACGGGCTGGGATTGATCGACGATGCGGCTCAGAGCGAAGCTATGGCCCGGGCCGTGGACGACACGGGCGGCGTCTACTTCGTGCCGGCTTTCGCCGGGCTGGGGACGCCCTGGTGGGAGCCAAGGGCACGAGGTACGGTCGTCGGCCTGACGCGAGGTACTCAGCGCGAGCACCTGGTTCGCGCTACTCTGGAGGCCATGGCATACTCGACACGCGACGTATTGGACGCGATGACGGAAGGCCGGCCGGATTCCATCGACAGCCTTCGGGCGGACGGCGGAGCGGCCCGAAACGCGTGGCTCATGCAGTTCCAGGCCGACGTCCTGGGCACTCCGGTCAGTGTCCCGGCGGCCGCGGAACTGACGGCGATCGGGGCCGCGGGGTTGGCCGGGCTGCAGACAGGTTTCTGGTCCGAGCCGGAGCAGTTTCTCGCCGCCAGAGGTGAAGATTTAGTTTTCGAGCCCAGCGCCGAGGGACGGGACGCGGCTGAGGCGGGCCGGGAGGGCTGGAGCCGGGCGCTGGCCACGAGCAGGTACTGGGCCGCCAACGCGGGCGGTGGCCGATGACCATGCGCCGGCCGGTCAGAATCGGAGTGATCGGCTCGGCTCAGGCCACCGAGCTGGCGGCGCGCCTGGCGCGCACGATCGGAATCGCTCTGGCCCACGCGGAGGCGGTGCTCGTATGCGGCGGCCGCGGAGGTGTAATGGCGGCAGCCGCGGCCGGGGCCGCGGAGGAGGGCGGAGTCGTTATCGGACTGCTGCCTGGAGAGGATGCCTCCGGGGCGTGCTCCGGCGTAACGATTCCACTTCCCACAGGTCTGGGCGAGGCCCGCAACACTCTCGTCGTGCGCGCCTCAGAGGTTCTCATCGCGGTATCGGGCGGCTGGGGAACCCTCAACGAAGCCGCTCTGGCGATGAAACTCGGCCGGCCGCTGATAGGGGTTCACGACAGCCTCGGTGACGCCTTCAACATCGAACGGTTCTCAGACCCGTTCGCGGCTGTGGCCAGAGCCATCGAGCTGGCTACCGAGGCCCGCCTGGCGACCGGGCCCGCCGTCGTCCGTCCGCGCCGAGCGGAGAGGCAGCCCACATGATCGCCGTGGCCGTGTTTGGAGCGATAATGGCCATGCTCCTGGCTGCTGTCGTCATAGCGCCGCTGGTCGAAGAAGGCAGACGCTCACGGCCCGGGCCGGGTGACGAGGCATCGATTCGTCTCGAGCGGGCCCTGGAGGCGCTGCGCCGGCTTCAGTTCGAGTACGAAACGGGCAAGCTCGACGATGAGGACTACGCCGCGATGCGCAGCGAGCACGCCGCTGCCGCGCTTGCGGCCAGAGACGAGCTGGCTTCCCGGGAGCCCGGGGAAGCCGCCGCGCCCGGCGCGTCCGGAGCGTCCGGAGCCGCAGTGGAGGTGCCAAGCTGCGAAATCTGTGGCTCGGTTCTGGACTCCTCGGTTCAGTATTGCACTCACTGCGGCAACCCGGTCCCGCAGCCGTCCGCCGGATCCGGCATTACGGATGACTAGTCGGGCCGCAGACCTTCGAAGTGACACGGTAACACGCCCCTCTTCGGGCATGCGCGAGGCCATGGCGACGGCCGAGGTCGATGACGATGTGCTCGGGAAAGACCCCACCGTAGACCGTCTCGAGCGCAGGGTGGCGGAACTTCTGGGCAAGGATCGGTCTCTCTTCTTTCCGAGCGGAACCCAGGCCAACCAGGCCGCCCTGCTGCTCCACACGCAGCCTGGAACCGAGGCCGTGTGCGAGGCCGAGGCCCACATCTTCCATTACGAGATGGCGGACGCCGCGCTGCTGGCCGGAGTGCAGCTCTTCCGGGTCCCTTCACAGCTCGGCCGGATCGAGCCCGAGGCGGTCGAAGCCGCCATTCGTCCGGGCGATCGGCACCATCCGCTGACCAGTCTTATCTGCGTCGAAAACACCCATAACATGCACGGCGGGGTGGTGCTTTCACTCGACAGGCTGGCGGCGATCAAGCAAGTGGCCGACCGGCACGATCTCCCGGTCCATCTGGACGGAGCCCGGCTGTGGAATGCGTCTGCGGCTTCCGGTGTGCCTCTCGCGCAATACGCCGCTTGCGCGGACACCGTAATGGTGTGTCTGAGCAAGGGACTGGGCTGTCCCATTGGTTCACTGTTGGCGGGTCCGGCGCATGTGATCGAGCGGGCCTGGGCGGTTCGAAAACGGCTGGGCGGCGGAATGCGTCAGGTCGGAATCCTGGCTGCGGCCGGGCTGTACGCTCTGGACCACAATCTGGGCCGCCTGGCCGAGGATCACGTCAGGGCCACGCGCCTGGCCGAGGCCTGCTGTGACATTACCGGCCTGTCGGCGGCCAAGCCTGATTCCAACATCGTGATGATCGAGGTGGCGGCGCCCCGGACCCCTGAGCGCATCGCCGCGGCGCTGGAGAAGCGAGGCGTCTCGGTTCTTCCCGCCGGCCCCACCAGGCTGCGAGCGATTACTCACCTCGATGTAGACGACGACGGAATCGAACTCATGATCGAGGCACTGGGAGACAGCCTGCGCGCCTCGTAAGCGGAGGATATCTTGGCTGTCCGCAGCAGACCATGACGCAAGCAGAGGAGGACTCAAATGAGTGTCGCCAAGGTAACGGAAATCAGCGCAGCGTCTCCGAACAGTTTCGACGACGCGATGAAGGTAGGTATCGCACGGGCTTCACAGACCCTCAGCGGAATCAAGAGCGCCTGGGTCAACGAGATGAACGTGGAGGTCCGGGACGGCGAAGTCACAGCGTATCGGGTGAACATGAAGGTCACGTTCATTCTGAACGACTAGAATCACACCTCGACGGTGCGGATCGGGGCGCCCGCCGGAATTCCGGCCTGGGCGCTCTGGCCGCGGCCGCTACCCGGCGCAGCCCCCGTGTACCCGGGTGGGTCCTGCGTACGAACTCCTTGATAGCCCGTTGAAGCCTTCAGCACAGGCTTTACACGCATGTGACGGCGAGGCTCTCGGCCGGACTTTCGTAATTTGTTCGGTTTTGCTATACTGAGATTTCTGAGCCGGCAAACTCACTATTCATCCCGATTCGAGGATATGCTGCGATGGCACTGGAGATGACTGAAGAGAGAAAAAAGGCCCTGGGCGTGGCGATTAACCAGATCGAGCGTCAGCACGGAAAGGGTGCCATCATGCGGCTGGGTTCGGACGGAGTTCGCGTCAAGATGGAGTCCATCTCCACGGGCTCCCTAGCTCTCGACTACGCCGTGGGTATCGGCGGCATTCCCCGCGGCCGGGTCACGGAAATCTTCGGTCCGGAGTCTTCGGGTAAGACGACACTCACGCTTCACGTGATCGCCAACGCCCAGGCGAACGGCGGCGTGGCCGCTTTCATCGATGCGGAGCATGCTCTGGATATCGAATACGCGGAGAAGCTGGGCGTGGACGTCGAGAACCTGCTCGTATCGCAGCCGGATACGGGCGAGCAGGCTCTCGAGATCGCCGAGGTGTTGGTTCGCTCAGGAGCTCTCGATGTAGTGGTTATCGACTCGGTGGCCGCTCTGGTTCCCCGGGCTGAGATCGAGGGCGAGATGGGCGACACGCATGTGGGTCTGCAGGCCCGGCTCATGTCTCAGGCACTTCGGAAACTGACGGGCGCGATCGGCCGCTCGAACACGTCAGTGGTCTTCACGAACCAGATTCGCGAGAAAATCGGCGTCATGTTCGGCAACCCGGAGACCACGTCCGGAGGGCGGGCTCTCAAGTTCTACTCCTCTGTTCGCCTCGACATCCGCCGCATCGCCTCGATCAAAGACGGCACAGATCAGGTGGGTAACCGGACCAGGGTGAAGGTAGTGAAAAACAAGTGCGCACCACCGTTCCGGCAGGCGGAATTCGATATCATGTTCAATGAGGGAATTAGCCGAGAAGGCGCGCTGGTGGACCTCGGAGAAGAACACGGAGTCGTGCAGCGTTCCGGCGCGTGGTATTCGTATGGACAGGACCGGCTGGGCCAGGGCAGGGAAAATTCGAAAGCGTTTCTCAAGGAAAATCCCGACATCGCGAGCGAGATCGAGATCGGCGTGAAGGTCGCGCTGGGCATGCTGTCCATCACCGAGCCCGAGGAGGCTGAGACCGAGGGCGAGGCCGAACACAGTTCAGCCGAGGCCAAGGCCCGTCCGTCCGGTGCGGCGGTGGAGGTTCCGGCACACGCCTGACCAGGCTGAGAAGGCGGCCATGGATGCCGCCCTGCGCTACTTGGCCTATAGGCCCCGAAGCACCGTTGAGGTACGTCGGCGCCTGCGGCGCGATCGACATTCGAACGCGCACATCGAACAGGTGCTGGGTCGCTGTTCCGAACTCGGATATCTGAACGACCAGACGTTCGCTGAGGCCTGGATCCGCGACCGTATCCGCCTCAAGCCTTGCGGTACCATGCGGCTGCGGTCGGAGCTCATGCGGCGTGGTGTGCGCTCAGACGACATTGACGCGGCGATCGCCGAGGTGTTCGAGGATGAGCGGGTCTCGGATGCGACGCTTCTCGACGAGGTGGCGGAGCGGCGCTGGGCCCGCCTCCAGTCGTCCGACTCGGCCAAGGCGCCCACCAGGCTGTTCGCCTATCTGACACGCCGTGGTTTCTCGGCCCAGGCTGCCCGCGAGGCGGTTCGCCGACTCTCGTCCGCCGAGAGCGATCACCCCTGAGGCGGCTGCCGTCAGGCCGTGGGCCCGCCCGCGCGCGAGCGATTGCAGCGGCGGGTACTTTCCCGGCATATTCTCCAGACAATTCCCGGCGCCGAGGCGCACGACCGTTAGCTAACCACTGGGCCAACCGAGCCGTATGAAAGCACACGAGATTCGGTCTCGTTTTACTGAATACTTCGAGACGAAGGGGCACGTCCACCTCCCGTCCAGTTCGCTTGTGCCGGAGGACGATCCGACCCTGCTGTTTACCAACGCGGGGATGGTCCAGTTCAAGCGTGCCTTTACGGGGGAAGTCGGACCACCGGCTCCCCGGGTTGTTACGTCGCAGAAGTGCCTGCGGGTCAGCGGCAAACACAACGATCTGGAGGAAGTCGGCAGGACGGCACGGCACCACACGTTCTTCGAGATGCTGGGCAACTTCTCGTTCGGGGACTATTTCAAACGTGAAGCCATCGCGTATGCCTGGGAGTTCGTGACCGGCGAACTCGGGCTCGACCCGGCCCGGCTGTGGGCCACCGTGCATCACTCGGATGATGAAGCGGCCAGCCTCTGGCTCGAGACTACAGATCTTCCTCCGGGCCGTGTACTCAGGCTGGGCGACAAGGACAATTTCTGGCAGATGGGTGAGGTGGGGCCCTGCGGACCCTGTTCGGAGATCCACTATGACATGCGTCCGACCGGCGCGCCGGAGAGCCTCACGGAAGACGAGTTCGTCCAGGCTGGCGACAAGGACGCGTTCATGGAGATCTGGAACCTGGTCTTCATGCAGTTCGAACGCTCGGAGTCGGGCGATGCACCCCTGCCGGCTCCCTCGATCGATACCGGAGCCGGTCTGGAGCGCATCGCCGCGATCCTTCAAGGCACCAGGACGAATTACCACACAGATCTTTTTCTTCCAATCATCGCGGCCGCTGAGGAGACAGTAGGCAGGCCCTACTCGCAGGCGCCGGATGACTGGGAGGCCGGACTGGCTTTTCGGGTAATGGCTGATCACGCGCGCGCCGCGGCATTCATGCTGGCCGACGGCGTGTTCCCGTCCAATGAAGGGCGAGGATACGTGCTGCGCCGGATTCTGCGCCGGGCCGGCCGTTATGCGTGGCTTCTCGGCCGGCGTGAGCCTACGCTGGATACGTTGGTCGGCGTCGTGGCGGACACCATGAGCGAAGCCTACCCCGAGCTGGCTGCCCACCGAGATCATTTGCTGGCCACCACGCGGGCCGAGGAGGAACGCTTCCTGGCCACGATAGACGCCGGAATGCACCGCTTCGATGACATCGCGCCGGCTGGATCATCGGGAGTCATCCCCGGGGAAGAGGCGTTTCGCCTCTACGATACGTTCGGCTTTCCGCTCGACCTGACGCAGCTCATGGCTGCGGAGCGCGGCTATCGGGTGGATGAGGCGGGGTTCGAGGCGGCCCTCTCCGAGCAGCGGGAACGCTCCAGAGACGCTCGTGGAAGCGCCGCGGATGGCCGGAAGACGGCCGCCGCCGTGGCGCGAGTCGAGATAGACAGCGGAGCTGTCCAGGAGTTCACCGGCTATGACCAACTGACCGTCGAGACGTCTTTGATCGGATTCTCCAAGGTGGAGGGCGGAAGGGCCGCGTTCGTGCTCGCCCGTAACCCTTTCTACGCCGAAGCGGGGGGGCAGATCAGCGATCGCGGTCAGATACGGGGCGACGGTTGGGTGGTCGAGGTCGACGCCATCGGCAAAGACGCAGACGGCGTAACGCTGGTCGAAGGCGACATCGTTGAGGGACACATCGAGGGGCGTCCACCCCGGGTCACGGCGACGGTGCCAGAGGACGTGCGCCGCGCTACCGAGAGAAACCATACGGCCACGCATCTCCTGCACGCTGCCCTGCGCGCCGAACTGGGGGCGCACGTGCAGCAGGCCGGGTCGTTAGTGGCTCCCGACAGGCTCCGGTTCGATTTCCACCACCGGGGTCCGTTAACCCCCACCGAGCGGCAGGCGGTGGAGAAGCGCGTGAATCGGGCCATTTGGGATAACGCACCCGTGCAGATCACCCAGAGCGACTACCGCGAAGCGCTCGAAGCGGGCGCCATGGCGCTGTTCGGCGAAAAATATGGCGACGACGTGCGGGTGGTGACCGTGCCCGGGGTCAGTACCGAGCTGTGCGGTGGCTGCCACGTGCGCTCGGCGGGTGAGATCGCTCAGTTCCGGATCACTTCCGAGACTGGTGTGGCCGCCGGAGTGCGCCGCATCGAAGCGGTGACCGGCGAGCGAGCCTACGAGCGGGCGCTGGCGTCAGATCGAAAGCTGGCCGACCTGGCCGAGACTCTTCGGGCTGCTCCAGATCAGCTCGCGGCCCGGCTGGATGCACTGATTTCCGAAAAAGAGCGGCTGCAAGAACAATTGGCTGAGCGGCAGGGCGAAGATTCGGCCGGTGTGGCGAAGCGGGTCGTTTCGGACGGCGATGACCTGCCCGGGCCAGGCGGAACCATGGTCAGCGGCGAAGTGGAGCTGGCATCCGGGGCGGATCTGAGAGAGTTCGGTGATCTACTGCGCGGGGAACTCTCCTCCGGAGCCGCTATCGTCCACGTCAGTGTGCCGTCTGAGGGACAGGCCGCTTTCGTGGCGGTAGCCACTGACGACTGGATAGGCAGAGGTCTCAAAGCGGGCGACCTGGTGCGTATTGCGAGCAACGCCACCGGATCAGGAGGCGGCGGCAAACCGCACCTGGCCCAGGGCGGCGTGGGTGATCCCGAGCTGGTCGCGCAGGCGCTCCTGAATGCCCGGGAGCATGCCTTCGAGGTGGCGGCGGAAGTGAGTGACAAGTGAGGCGCGACTCGGCTGTTTCAGGCCCGGATTCCCCGCTGGAAGCGGCGCTGCGCTGGCTCGAACCGCGTCTGGTGGACGTTCCCGCGGAGCTGTCGGCCGAAATCGAGCGCTGCGTGCGCGCGGCGGCGCCGACCAATCTCGGGAGCGACACCGTGGCAGCGACACTGGCGGCCGGCGCGCTGACAGCGCTCGACATGGTCATCGCTGCCCCGCAGACACGCGATAGCGCGCCGCAGTTGCTGGCCGCGGACGCTTGCCTGACCTACGCGTTCGAGTCCGCCGCCGAGCGCCGTGGAGACTTGGCCGGATTGGCCGAGCGGCTTGGCCTTCGGGGAGAACTCGGCGCGCGCTTGAGGGCCGCGCTGGCTGCCGACTCCGGGCCTGCGTGAACGCGCTGCCGCTCGTTGACATCCACTGCCACTTCGTGCCAGCCGTCGATGACGGTGCGCGTACGCTGGATGATGCCCTGTCGTACCTCAGCGGCTTCATCGAGAAAGGCATCAGCCGCGTCGTGACCACGCCACATCTCGACGCCCGAGGAGTAGTCGGCGGTCGCCGTGAGGCGATCGACCTGGCGTATGCCGAACTCGAGAGCGCGGCGCGGGAACATGTCCCGGAGTTGGAGCTGGGAGGGTCGTTCGAGATTCGCCTGGAGGATCCGGACATCGATCTGGCGGATCCACGCCTCGGCCTCGGAAGCGGCGGACATCTCCTGGTCGAATTTCCGATGCTGCTCCTGCCGGCCTATCCGGACAGAATCCTGGACGTAGTCCACGGGCAGGGATGGATACCAGTCCTGGCTCACCCGGAGAGGTACGCCGGCATCGAGCAGGGGTATGCCTGGATACCGCGCTGGAGGGACGCCGGCGCCGTCATGTGTGTCAATGCTGGCAGTCTGTGGGGAGAGTATGGCTCCGAGGCCGAACGCGTGTCCCGCCGCATGCTGGCCGACGGGCAGGTCGACGTCATCGCGTCCGATCACCATGGGCGCCCCGGCCGGGCTGTGGACCTGGCGGATGGGCTCGCCTTCCTGCAGGCGGCCGGGTGCGAGGAACAGGCCCGCCTCTTGATGTCCACGAATCCGGCCGCTGTGCTGGACGGCGGATCGCTCACCGCGGTACCGGGCTGTGACCTGAGGCGCGGGTGGAAGAGCCGTCTGCGTACGATGCTGGGAGGACGGCCGTGAACTCTGCCTCAGAGCGCCGCATCCTGTCCGGCCTCGAGCCTCCTGAGCCTGTGCGCGAACTGGCACAGCGGCTTGAAGACGCCGGATATGAAGCGTGGGCCGTTGGCGGCGTTGTCCGGAACGCGCTCGGTGTGGGCGAAATCAGTGACAGCCCCGGCCAGCCCAATCGGTCGGACTGGGACCTGGCCACAGACGCCACGCCACAAGAGGTGCAGAGCCTGTTTCGGCGCACCATTCCGGTCGGAGTGGAACACGGTACCGTAGGCGTGCTGGGCTCTGACGAGGTGATGTATGAAGTGACCACGTTTCGCCGGGATGTGCAGACGGATGGCCGGCACGCGGTAGTCGAATTCGCCGATTCGATCGTCGAAGACCTGTCGCGGCGCGACTTTACCATCAATGCTCTCGCCTGGCGTATCATCGACGGCCAACTGCTCGACCCGCACGGCGGTGAGGATGATCTACGCCGCGGCTTGCTGCGTGCGGTGGGTAATCCCGAGGAGCGGTTCGAGGAGGACTATCTTAGGGTCCTGCGGGGGCTACGCTTCGCCGGGACTCTCGGCCTCGAGGTCGAGCCCGAAACAGAGAACGCGCTGCGCGAGGCGGTTCCGTATCTGGACCGGCTCTCGGCCGAGCGTGTCCGTGAGGAACTGCTCAAGACTCTGGCGGCGGACCGGCCGTCCGCTACGCTGCGGGCATACGGTGAGCTGGGCGTCCTGGAGGTATGGTATCCCGAACTTTCCGGGGCCGCGCTGGCCGATTCGTGGCCGGCGCTCCTGGCTTCGATCGACCGGCTGCGCCCACACCGCCCGCTCCTTCGGGTAGCGCGGCTCTGTATGGCGGAAGTGGCGGAGCCTGACTCGTTGCCGAACCGGACGGAAAGTCTGTTGGGGCGCCTCAAGTTCTCGAATGCGGACGTGAGGCAGGTCGTCCGGCTGGTAACGCACTTGCCGGCCATGCCCGGGCCCATGGATTCCGACGCAACCCTGCGTGAATGGCTGGCCGAGGCAAACGGACGCACCTGGATCGACGTAGTTCGCATTCGCGCTGCCGCTGTCCGGGAAGGCGAGTCTGAAGATGAGCAGCGCTCGCTCGCGTTCGTATGGAGGCGTCTGCATGGGCAGATCCTGAGTCACGCTCCGCTGCTTCTTTCCGATCTACAGGTCGGAGGGGAGGACCTGATCGCCCTGGGAGTCCCGCAGGGCCCGGCCGTGGGGTTACTCCTGGAGGAATTGCACGGCGAGGTGCTGGAGGATCCGGAGCTGAACGAACCTGAACGGCTGCTCGAACTGGCCCGGGAACTCATGAAGATGGCAGGCCTCGGCGAACCGGAGACGCCATGATGGCCGGGACCATGATCGATGTCTCACCGGTTATAGATAGAGCTATCCTGGTCGCTGCCCCGCACCCCGATGAGCCACAGGATCTCGTCGATGAGCATCTCGAGGAGCTGGAGCGACTGGTGGACACGGCGGGGGCCGAAGTCTGCGGTACCCTGGTGCAGCGTGTTCCGTCGCCCCATTCGGCGTTCTACATCGGAAGCGGCAAGGTCGATCAGCTCCGGCTCCTGGCTGAGACCAGCGGGGCAACCCTGATCGTATTCGACGAGAATCTGACACCGGGGCAGGGCTCGGCTCTGGAGAAGCGCCTCGGGATTCGGGTCATGGACCGAACCGAGGTGATCCTGGACATATTCGCGCTGCGGGCCCGCTCGGCGGAGAGCCGTCTCCAGGTGGAGTTGGCCCAACTGCAATACCTTCGGACCCGCCTGAAGCGCATGTGGACTCACCTTTCGCGGACGCAGGGTGGAATCGGGACGCGCGGCCCGGGAGAGACGCAGCTCGAGACTGACCGGCGCATCATCGATCGGCGGATCGCCCGGCTGCGCCGTGAGCTGAAGCACATCCAGAAGTCCCGGGAAACCCGGCGGCAAGGCCGCTCTGACACACTGCAGTTCACTCTGGTCGGATATACGAACGCGGGAAAGTCCTCCCTCTTGAAGGCTCTTTCCGGAACCGACGTTTTCGTCGAGGATCGGCTGTTCGCCACGCTGGACTCAGCCACCCGTTCCGTCGATCTGGGAGACGGCTACACGGCCCTCATCACGGATACGGTCGGATTCATCCGCAAGCTTCCGCACCACCTCGTGGCCTCGTTTCGGGCCACCCTGGAAGAGGTGCAGGGCGCCGATTTGCTTCTGCATGTGATCGACGCATCCAGTCCGGGCTGGCAGCATCAGGTGGACGCAGTGAACGACGTGCTGGCGAGCCTGGACCTGCTGGATCAGCCCACGCTCCTGGTTTTCAACAAGATAGACCAGCTCACCCACGCTGAGGAGCAGGCGCTGGCGGCGCGAACGGAGGCCATGCATGAAGCGAGCGTGCTCACGTCGGTCCGGGAGCCGCATGGGCTCGATTCTCTACTCGCCGCCCTTCGCAGCCAGGCTCAGGCGACTCGTCCCACGGTCGTCGTGACCTTACCCGTCACGGACGGACGCCTCCTCGCCGAGGCCTACCGTGAGGGTGAAGTCCTGGAACGTGTGGATGGCGCAAAGACGATTCGGATAACGGCGCGTGTGCCTCTGGCCGTCCTGGGCCGCTGGCGCCGGCACCCCGACGTCAGTGTCGCCGAGCAGGACGCGGCCTAGCATGAGTCCGCCGCGTGTGCTGGCCGTCGTCGGGCCCGGGCGGCTGGGCTCGTCTCTGGCCTCTGACTTGGCCGGCGCCGGCGTCTTTTCCAGCGTCGTGCTCGTCGGACGCCGGAAAGAACCGCCCCAGGCGATAGCGGATCTGCTCAGCTCCGCCGGGCCGGCGCTACGCTACTCGGACCAGCCACCCCAGGCGCCGGACTGCATCGTGTTTTGCGTGCCCGACGACGATCTGGCCCGGACGGCGGCACACTATGCCCGCCTGCTGGGGCCAGCCGAACAGGCCGACTCGCCTGCGGTCGCCCTGCACGTCAGCGGCGTTCATGATCACACGGCCCTGAGCGAGCTGGACCGGCTCGGCTGGACCACGGGTTCCTGGCACCCCTTGAAGGCGCTCGCCCGGGCGGGGAGGGGGCAGCTGTCCGGCGTGACTTTCGGCGTGGAGGGTGACCCGGCCGCCGTGAGTGCCGCGGCCGAACTCACGCGGATCCTGGGCGGGGAGGTGCTGCGCATCGATCCGGGCAGCAAAGCGTCGTATCACGCGGCCGCTGTATTCGCGTCCAATTACCTGGTGGCCTGCCTGCATGCGGCCGAGCAGCAGCTCAAGGCCGCCAGTGCCGGCGCCGAAGTGGGCGCTCTGCTCTCACTGGCTCGCTCCGCCATCGACAGCGTCGAGAGGTACGGGCTGGAAAGAGGGGCGACCGGTCCGCTCGCTCGCGGCGATATCGGTACCATCCGTGCCCACCTGGCCGCTCTCGACCCCGACAGTAGCAGGCTGTACCGTGCCCTGGGGCGCGAACTGCTGGCGGCCGTCGAGCGCCGGCTCGAGCCCGAGAAAGTGCTCGAGCTGCGAAGATTGCTGGAGGGACCCTGATGCGGCTGTTCGTCAACGTTGACCATGTAGCCACGGTTCGTGAGGCTCGCCGGACGGTCGAACCGGACCCAGTCCAGGCCGCTGTGCTGGCTGAAGCGAGCGGGGCGGACGGGATCACCGTCCACCTGCGCGAGGACCGGCGGCACATTCAGGATCACGATCTGGAACGCCTTCTCGAGGTAGCCGCCGGTGGCGTAAACCTGGAGGTGGCGGCGGAAGAGGCCGTTCTGGCCATAGCTGAGCGTCTGCGGCCGGCGCAGGTGACGCTCGTGCCGGAGAAGCGCGAGGAGATTACGACGGAGGGAGGGCTCGATCTGGGGCATTCGAGCCGCGAGCGCGTGCGCTCGGCGGTACGAAGACTGCGCTCGGCCGGAATCAGGACATCTCTGTTTGTGGATCCGGACCCGGAAGTTATCGAGGCGTGTGCCGAACTGGAGGCTGACGCGGTCGAGCTGCACACCGGAGAGTATTCAAATGCCGGAGACTCCGAACGCCCCGCACAGCTGTCCCGGCTGGCCAGTAGCGCAGAGTTGGCGGCTGAGCTGGGGCTTTCAGTGCACGCCGGACACGGGCTCACATATGACAACGTGGGCCCGGTGGCGGGTATCGAGGTGTGCGAGGAACTCAATATCGGCCATTCCATAATCAGCCGGGCTGTCTTTGTCGGCATGGCCAGAGCGGTAGAAGAGATGCGCTTCGCCGTCGACGCGGGACGGGCCGCGCCGTGAGCCGCCGCCGTGTCGTAACCGTCGTAGGGGCCGGCCTGGCCGTCGCGCTCCTGTGGTGGACCCTGCGCGATGTGTCAGCCAGCGACGTGATGGCCGAGGTCAGCGCGGCCGATCCACTCCTTCTTCTGGCCGCCGTGGCGGTCGCCACGTTCAGCTTTGTACTGCGCACACTGCGCTGGCACATACTACTGCTGCCGCGCTTCGATCAGACATCGTTCCGTTCGCGATTTGGCGCGACCTGCATCGGCTTCATGGCCAATAATCTTCTCCCGGCCCGCATCGGCGAGTTTGCTCGCGCGGCGGCCCTTTCACGTTCGGCGCGCGTGCCTCTCGCGCCATCTCTGGCATCGCTGGTGGTAGAGCGCATTTTCGACGGTGTCGTTCTGGCGCTCATGCTGTTCGGCGCCATGTCCCTGCCGAGCTTTCCCGGCATAAGCGAAGGCGGCGCGGCGCTGCAGCGGACGGCGACCGTCGCGGCCGCCCTCTTCGGCGCCGGCATGATCGTCCTGTGGGCAATGGTTAGCCGACCCGGTCAGGCTCTGCGAGCCTTCGAGCACAGCGTGGGCAGGCTGCTACCGACCCACCTGACCGACAGGATGATTTCGGCCCTGGAGTCATTCATCGAGGGCCTTGGGGCGCTGCACCGTCCCGGCGTGTTCCTGGCCGCGCTGGGCTGGACTGTGGCGGTCTGGGTCTGCCTGGCCCTGTCTCTATGGCTCGGCTTGCTCGCTTTCGGCATCGACGGTCCCGGGTTCGTGGGGGCGGTGTTCCTGCAGTCTGTCATCGCGTTCGCTGTAGCCTTGCCGTCCACGCCGGGATTCTTCGGACTGTTCGAGGCCGCTTCGCGGGTCGGTCTGACCGTGTATGGGGTTTCCGCCACCCAGATCGTTTCGTTCGCGACGAGCTACCATATCCTGACCTTCGTGCCCGTTACGATCCTGGGCCTTGTTTACCTGAGATCGTTCGGCCTGAGCTGGTCGGAGGTCCGGAGGGGCGACGAGATCACCGAAGCCAGTCTCGCGCCGGCGGACGAAGAGGCTGCGGCGGACGGCGCGAGCGG
Organism: Gemmatimonadota bacterium; assembly: GCA_039714435.1. Lineage (GTDB taxonomy): Bacteria > Gemmatimonadota > Gemmatimonadetes > Palauibacterales > Palauibacteraceae > JAZDDE01. The sequence goes on from JBDLJJ010000012.1 coordinate 18,285, forward strand.
CCCGTGAGGGAGCCACAGCCGGTGAGCGAGCCACAGCCGGTGAGTGAGCCACGGCCGGGGCCCCGCCATGCTCCCGCGAAGGTGAACCTGCTGCTTCGCGTGGGTCCCCGGCGAGCGGACGGCTATCACGCGGTGGATACGATTCTCCTGGCCCTGGGGCTGGCAGACGAGATCAGTTTCTCAGCCGCGGACACGCCCGGACTGGAGGTCAGGGGCGATACGACTGTCCCGGCCGGTGAAGACAACCTGTGCTGGCGTGCGCAGCGCTTATTCGGCGACAGGGTCCCGGCCGCAGGCGCCAAGCCGCAGCGGATTCACCTCCAGAAACGGATCCCGGCCGGGGCCGGTCTGGGCGGCGGAAGCTCCGATGCGGCTGCCGTGCTCCTGGCCCTGAACGAGGCGTTCGGAGAGCCGCTCACCGCCAAGCAGCTAGCCGGTCTCGGCGCCGAGCTGGGCAGCGATGTGCCGTTCTTCCTGTCGGGGAGCGTGCTGGCGGCCGGCTCGGACCGGGGTCAGGAGGTAGAACCGCTCCCGGCTCCACCGCCGCGTCCCGTGCTTGTCCTCGTGCCTGGCTTCGGTATCGCGACCGCCGACGCTTACGGCTGGCTCGACGAGGACCGCGGTCCGGACCCGGCGCCGCGCGCCACGGCCGGCGTAGCCCCGGACCCGCGAACCGCGCTCGCGGACTGGGAGCATCTGGCCGCTCTGGCGGCGAACGACTTCGAGGCGCCCGTCTTCCGCCGCCACCCGATCCTGGAACTGGGCAAGAGTCACCTGCTCGATGCGGGCGCGTCTGTGGCGCTGCTGTGCGGAAGCGGCTCGTGTCTGTTCGGAGTGTTCGAGAGCAGCGGCGCGAGAGATCAGGCGGCGCACCGGATTCCGGCCACCGCTTCGGGAGAGCCAGCCTTCCGCGCCATACTGACTCACACCAGGGATCCGTCTGAGCCCGGTTGACGCTGTGAGCGCCAGGCGGGCATCTTCGCCCTGGTGATGCGCCTTCTGGCCCCTCGTCTAATGGCAAGACCCCGGCCTTTGGAGCCGGTAATCCAGGTTCGAATCCTGGGGGGCCAATCGTCCATCCCTTATTTCCGCGTCCCCGAAACCCCCATGAGGTAGGTGGTGAAGCAGCCCAACCGGCTCGCCGGCGAGCAGAGCCCATATCTCCAGCAGCACGCGTCCAACCCCGTGAACTGGTTCCCCTGGGGGCCTGAGGCGCTGCAGCGGGCGCACGATCTCGATCTGCCGGTGTTCCTGTCGATCGGCTACTCGACCTGTCACTGGTGCCATGTAATGGAGCGCGAGTCGTTCGAAGATGAGGAGGTGGCGGCGCTCATGAACGAGGCCTTCGTCAGCATCAAGGTCGACCGCGAGGAACGCCCCGATATCGACTCGATCTACATGAAAGCCTGCCAGCTGATGACGGGTAGCGGAGGCTGGCCTCTTACTGTCGTGATGACGCCCGGCGGCGAGCCCTTCTTCACGGGCACCTACTTTCCCAAACACAGCCGGCCGGGCCGCCTGGGAATGACCGATCTCATCCCCAGGATACAGTCCGTGTGGCGTCAGCGCCGGGCCGAGATCGTGCAGTCGGCCGAGCATGCCGTAGACGTTCTGCGAGACCTGTCTCAGGTTCCGCCTGCCGGTGAGCCGGGCGCGGAAGACGTCCAGGACGCGTACGACCGGCTGCGCTCCTCGTATGACCCTCGTTTCGGCGGATTCGGCGCCGCTCCGAAATTCCCTTCGCCCCACACTCTCATGTTCGTTCTCCGCCACTGGAACCGGACGGGCGACCCGGCCGCGCTCGAGATGGTCGACTCCACGCTCAGAGCCATGCGCCGGGGGGGAATCTTCGATCAGGTCGGATACGGCTTTCACAGATACTCGACCGACTCAGAGTGGCTCGTCCCGCACTTCGAGAAGATGCTCTACGATCAGGCGCTTCACATCATGGCCTACACCGAGGCGTTTCAGGCTACGGGTGAGGCTCTGTTCTCTCGCGCCGCAGGCGAGACGATCGAATACGTCGGCCGCGATCTTCTGGACGCCGGCGGGGCGTTCTATTCGGCCGAGGACGCGGACAGCGAGGGAGAAGAGGGAAAGTTCTATGTCTGGACAGAGGATGAGCTTCGCGGCTGTCTTTCGGGGGCGGAGTTCGACGAAGTGGTGGCGAGATTCAACGTCGCCGGGGGCGGCAACTTCAGGGATGAAGCTACCGGACAGCTGACAGGGGCCAACATCCTGTACTTGTCGGGAGAAGCATGGCTTCCGGCGCAGGATGTCGCGCCGGACGCCGATCTCGTGCTCTCGGGCGCCCGCTCCAGGCTGCTGGCGGTGCGATCCCAGCGCGTGCGGCCGCACCTGGACGACAAGATCCTGACCGACTGGAACGGTCTGATGATAGCGGCCCTGGCCAAGGCTCATTCCGCTCTGGGCGTCGAATCGTATGGCCTGGCGGCGACGCGCGCGGCCGACTTTCTGCTCTCGAAAATGCGCAGCGACGAAGGTCGCCTGCTGCACCGCTACCGCGCCGGTGAGGCCGGTATACCCGCCACGGCGGAAGACTACGCGTTCTTGATCTGGGGCCTGCTCGAGCTGTACGCCTCCAGCGTGGAGCCGCGCTGGCTGCGGGCCGCTCTCGAGCTATCCGCTGAACTGGCCCACGGCTTCGAGGATACGGCCGGGGGCGGAGTCTACCTGACAGCCGAGGACGCCGAACCGCTAATTGTCCGCCCCAAAGAGACGCAGGACGGCGCGCTGCCCTCGGCGAATTCGGTCACTTACCACAACCTGCAGCGGCTGTTTCGGCTCACAGGCGATCCGGTTCATGCCGACAGGGCCGGCCGGCTGGCCAGGGGCTTATCGGGATTCGTGGCTTCAGCGCCACTGGGGCATGTTCATTTCCTGGCGGGCGTTGAGCTGGCGGGCAGTCGCGTTCGTGAACTGGTCGTCGTCGGAGAGCCGGCCGCTCCCGACACGGAGGCACTGCTTCGGGTGGCCAGACAGGGCTTTCGTCCTCGCCTCGTCTGGCTTCTCAAATCCCCGGGCGCGGCGGGCCGCGAGTTAGAGGAGATGGCGCCGTTCACGCGCGAACTCGAGCTGCGAAACGGCAGAGCGACCGCTTATCTATGCGAGGATTTCGCTTGCGGGCTTCCGGTGCAGGAGCCGGATGAGCTCAGGGAGAGGCTGGGCTCGCGGGGGGCCCCTTAGGCAGCCGGCACCGTGCGTTCGCTGGCCCAGCTTCGAAGACTGCTGACCCTCTCGGCCATGGTCACGGACAGCGGGACGGCCGCCTCGATCTCCCGCAGCAGAATTTCAGTGGTAAGCTCTGACTTCTCCGCAAAGGCCGTGTAGAGACCGGCCACCACGGCCTGCTCCAGTTCGGCGCCTGAGAATCCGTTGCTGCGCTCGGCCAGTCGTCCCAGGTCATAGTCGGCCGGCTGTCTGTCCCGCCGCTCGAGATGCAGAGCCAGGATCTCCTGGCGAATGTCCGGCCGGGGAAGGTCTATGAAGAAGAGTTCATCGAAGCGCCCCTTTCGGAGTAACTCCGGCGGCAGGGCGGCAACATTGTTCGCTGTCGCGACCACAAAAACCCCCGGCTCACGCTCCTGGAACCAGGTCAGGAAGGAGCCCAGGAGCCGAGCGGACGTTCCGCCGTCTTCTTCTCCGCCGCCACCTGTGAACCCCTTCTCGATCTCATCTATCCACAGAACGAGCGGGGCCATCGATTCGACGGTGGCCAGCGCTCGCTTGAGGTTCTTCTCAGTCTCGCCAATGAACTTGTCGTACAGGGCGCCCGGGTCGAGGCGCACCAGAGGGAGGTGCCACTCGGCCGCTACGCTCCTGGCCAGCAGACTCTTGCCGCAGCCCTGCACACCCAGAAGGAGTATGCCCTTGGGCGGTTCGAGGCCAAACTGGCGCGCTTCAGCGGACAGGGCGGTCCGCCTCTTGGACAGCCACTCCTTGAGCCGCGCCATCCCACCCACCGATTCAGGTTCATCGGCGGGCGGGAAAAATTCGAGCAAGCCCTCTCCTCCGAGAGCCTCGTGCTTGACCTCGAGCGCCCTGGCGATGTCGGCTCGCTCCAGCCGTCCGTCGTCCAGGATGGCGCGATACACCGCTCTCCGAATCTCCTCCCGGGTCAGGCCCTGCAGAGCCCGGGCAAAGGCCTCTGCCTCCTCCTGCGTAAGCTCGACCTTCACGCGTCCCGCCGACTTGAATTCCTGGACTACGCGCCGCACCTCGTCAAATACCTCGCCGGGATCAGGCAGCGAAAGCACGAACGGTACGCTGTGTCTGCGTAGTTCGGCGGGCAGCTCGATACTCTGGCCGGACATGACGAGCGCGCGTCTGTCTCCGGCGCAGGTAGCCGCCACCTCGCGAAGCCTGCGGGCTACAACCGGATCTGTGAAATACGGCTGAAAATCCGCCAGCAGAAAGACGCCGTCGATGTCCGACGACTTGATGTGCGCTAGCGCTTTGGCTGGGTCCTGGGTGTCATACACGGGCGAATCCAGCCGGTCACGCATGAGCCCCTCGGTCCGGCTCCACTTCAGGAACGGAATGCCACGGCCGGCGGCGACCCGCCGCAAAACCTCGACCAGCCTGGACTCATCGGCCGTTTCCGCCGTGATGATGGGATAGCGAGATCGTATCAACAGGTCGAGGTCAGCGGCTGCGTTCATCGCCGAAAAATACCGGAGGCGGCTGGTTCCGGACAGGTCGCTCCCGGGCTCACCCCAGGGCGCGGCAGGGCGCTGTGGGGTTCGTCTTGCGGAGACCCTCGATGGGGGTTAGCTACCGGCACCGGCCGCGGTTTCCGGCACGCCGCCATACCCGGCGGCATATAGCTCAGACAGAAGATTGTCCGCCCAGAGAAATGCAAGAAATCCTCAATACTGAACTGCTTGGCAACCCGCTCTCCCGGTGGCTCGTGGCCCTCGCCGCACTGGTCGGCGCGCTGCTCGCCCTCGTGCTTCTTCGAAGCCGGGTTTACGCCTTCCTGCGTAACCTGGCCAAGCGTACGCGGAACCGGATCGACGACCTTGTCATCACGACGCTGGGCGAGACCAGCAGAATCTTCGGCATAACGGTGGCGGCCTACGCCGGCAGCCGCGTCCTCGACCTCAGCCCCACTACCGACCGCGTGCTGTGGCACGTCATTGTCGCGGTAGTGCTCGCCCAGGGTGCCATGTGGGCCGCCCGCCTGCTGCGCGAGGGCATAGACATGTACGGGAGGAGCCGATTCGGTGAGGACGGCGGCACGCTCACCACGATTCGGGCCCTGCAGTCTGTTTCCACACTCGCGGTCTGGGTCATCGCCGTACTGCTCGTGCTGGAGAACCTGGGAATCCATGTCAGCGCGCTGGTCGCGGGACTGGGAATCGGCGGAATCGCCATCGCCCTGGCCGTGCAAAGCGTGCTGGCCGACTTGTTCGCCTCGCTGGCGATCCTGCTGGACAAACCGTTTGTCGTAGGAGACATGCTGGTTCTGGGCGATATGGTGGGAACCGTTGAGGAGGTCGGACTCAAGACGACGCGGCTTCGATCCCTGTCCGGCGAGCAGCTCGTGATGTCGAACGCCAACCTGCTCGACAGCCGGATCCGCAACTACGGGCGCATGGAGGAGAGGCGCGTGGCGTTCAGCCTTGGTGTGACCTACCAGACATCGCCCAGTGACCTGCAAGCGATCCCGGACACGATTCGTTCGATCATCGAGTCCTATCCGGCTGCCCGCTTCGACCGCTCGCACTTCAAGACATTCGGTTCGTCATCCCTGGATATCGAGACCGTGTATTACGTGACAGTCCCGGACTACCAGGCCTACATGGACCTTCAGCAAGCGATCAACCTGGACGTGTACCGCCGTTTCGCCGCGGATGGAATCGAGTTCGCCTATCCGACTCAGACTGTGTTCGTAGAGCGATCCGGGCCGGCCGATTGACCGCTTCCCGGTTGACGGAATCTGTGGTCAGCACTAAACTTCTCGGCTGTTTTTGAGCCGAGTAATCCAAGGAATAGCATGACCGAACTCACGGCCGCCGGCACACAGTTGATGCTGCTCGGTGGAACCGCGAACAGGCCGCTGGCGGAAAAAATAGCCGAAGAGGTTGGGCAGCCTCTTTGTGACGTCACGATTCGCCGCTTCGCGGACGGCGAGATTTTCGTGCGAATCGATGAGAATGTTCGAGGCCGCGACGTATTCGTGATTCAACCCACGAACCCGCCGGCCGAAAACATGATCGAGCTCCTGCTGCTGCTGGACGCGGCTAAACGGGCCTCCGCGGCCCGGGTGACGGCCGTAGTGCCGTACTTCGGGTACGCGCGGCAGGACCGGAAGGACCAGCCGCGAGTGTCGATCGCTGCCAAGCTGATGGCGAATCTGATCGTGGCGGCGGGTGCGGACAGGTTGATCACGATCGACCTGCATCAGCACCAGCTGCAGGGGTTCTTCGATATTCCGGTGGACCACCTGTACGCGGCGCCGGTGTTCAGGGCTCATTACGAGACGCGGAAGTTGGACGGCCTGGTTGTCGTAGCCACGGACGTGAGCGCTGCTAAGATGGCGCGCGGATACGCGAAGCGTCTGGACGGTGATCTGGCCATCGTGGACAAGCGCCGGCCCGAGGCCAACGTGGCTGAAGTAGTTAACGTAGTCGGAGACGTGGATGGCCGTCCGTGCCTGATTCCGGACGACATGATAGACACGGCCGGTACGATGGTGGCCGCCGCGGAGGCGGTTCGAGAGCGGGGCGCCACGAAGGTGCTTGTTCTGGCCACCCACGGGCTCCTGTCCGGTCCTGCCGTCGAGCGGTTGGCCGGATCGGAAATCGAAGAGATCATTGTTTCGGACACCGTTCCGATTTCGGCGGAGAAATTTGCCGCCGTGCCCGCGCTGCGGCAGGTGTCGGTGGCCTCGCTGTTGGCCAGGGCGATTTTGAGCACGCACACCAATCAGTCGGTGAGCGTGCTGTTTAACTGATAAGAAAATGAAATAGGTCAGGACCGAATGGATAATCAGGTGACTCTGAAGGTCGACAGGCGAGAAGTGACGGGAAAAACGGCGGCGCGCCAGTTGCGCCGGGAAGGCTTCGTGCCCGCCAACCTGTATGGCCGCGACGACGAGAGCCAGAATCTCAAAGTTGGTCATCGTGAGTTGGAAGCCCTCGTGAGTCGAATCTCCGTCGAGAACACTCTGATCGAACTCGAGGTGGCAGGGTCCAAGCCCCAGACGGTGCTCATCCGCGAGATACAAAAGCACCCCTGGCGGCAGGCCATTCTTCACGTGGACTTCCTTCACATCAAGGCGGGCGAGAAGATCAAGGTTCTGGTGCCGCTGCATCTGGTCGGCGCGCCTGAGGGAGTCCGAAACGCGGGCGGTATTCTCCAGCAGACCCGGCATGAACTCGAGGTGGAGTGTCTCCCCAAGGAGATTCCGGAGGCTTTCGAGGTAGACGTGACGGCGCTCGAAATCGGCGACTCGATCCATGTAGCCGATATCGACTCGGGCGGGGTGACTATCCTGGACGATCCCGTCCGCACCGTCTGCACTGTGCAGCCGCCTCTGGCAGAGGAAGTGGAAGAGGTCGAGGAGGACATCGAGCTGGAGGACATGGAGCCCGAGGTCATCACGGCACGCGAAGGCGAGGACGAGGGAGAGGAAGAAGCGGAGGGCGACTAGCCGATTCTTACCGCCGACCGATCTGGCGCCCTGCGCAGCCCGGACGCAGCCGTAGGCTATTGAAGACCATCCTATCGGTTGGTAATCCTGGTGACCGGTACCGAGACACGCGCCACAACGCCGGCTGGTGGCTGGCGGATCATCTCGTGGCGCGCTGGCGGCTGGGGCCGTATCGGCTTGAAGGCGATTTGATTGCGGTCGGGGGACAGGTTGGCGGCGCGCCAACCCGCGTTGTCCGGCCGCTCACGTTTGTAAATCGCAGCGGCCGGATTCTCCCTGCTTTGGCTGGAGAGGATGAGTTCGATCCGGCGCAGGATCTGCTTGTCCTGGTGGACGATGTCGCGCTCGAGCCCGGGCGTTTTCGATTGCGCGCACGGGGTTCTTCAGGCGGGCATCGCGGCCTCGAGTCGATCGAGGCGGCGCTCGGTTCATCAACCTACGGGAGGGTTCGGATCGGCGTGGGGCGTCCCCGGGACGACCGTATCCAGATGTCTGAGTACGTGACAGCACCGCCGTTGCCGTTTGAGGAAGAAGCGATTCTCGATTCGTTTCCAGTAATGGCCGAAGCGATCGAGTGCTGGCTGGAAGAAGGCATCGAGCCGGCGATGAACAGATTCAACAACTCGCACTGAGGAGATAGGAATCCGTGGAGCTTTCGATCGACTGGGCCTTGTGGTTTTCGCTGGGCGGACTCGCTGTGGCGTTGGCCGTGTTCCTGTACATGAAGGCGCAGCCCTCGGGCGACGAGACCATGAACGAACTGGCCAGCGCCATACACTCCGGAGCTATGACGTTTCTCCGGCGCGAGTACTCAGTGCTCGTTCCGTTCGTGCTTGTCGTGGCTGGCATTCTGGCGCTGCTCGTAGACCCCCGCACTGCGGCGGCCTACGTATTCGGGGCCGTCTGTTCCATTGTTGCCGGCTTCGTTGGCATGCAGGCCGCGACCCGGGCCAACGTTCGCACTACAGAGGCGGCTCGAGACGGGGGTCAGGCCAAGGCGCTTCGCGTAGCGTTCAGCGGCGGAGCTGTGATGGGTCTGGCTGTGGCCAGTCTGGGCTTGGCCGGTCTGGGAGCCGTGATCCTGATCTACGCGCCTGAGGGCGTCGGTTTCCGCACTTTTGGAGAAATAGTCAGCGGTTTCGCCATGGGCGCCTCGTCGATCGCCCTGTTCGCTCGTATCGGTGGCGGGATATACACCAAAGCGGCCGATGTCGGTGCGGACCTGGTCGGTAAGGTGGAGGCGGGGATTCCGGAAGACGATCCGCGTAATCCGGCCACGATAGCCGATAACGTGGGCGACAACGTGGGCGATGTCGCGGGCATGGGTGCCGACATTTTCGAATCGTACGTCGGCTCGATCGTGGCGACGATCGTTCTGGCCGCCACAAGCGCCCTGATTCTGCCGGAGAAACGGCTTGACGCCATCTCGCTGCCGGTCCTTTATGCCATGCTGGGACTGGTGGCCAGCATCATCGGCGTCCTGTCGATGCGAGTTCTGGAGCGAATGAACCCGGCCTCCGCGCTGCGTAACGCTCCGTTCATCTCGGCCATTCTGTTCTGGATCGCCGCTTATTTGGCCACAGTGCAGCTGGATGTCTTCCAGGGTTCGCATGACCAATTCTGGACATTGATGAGTCCGGCCGCTGGACCCTTCTGGGCCATGTTGTCGGGTTCATTGGTCGGCATCGCGATCGGCCTGGTCACCGAGTACTACACCGCCGGCAAGCCGATCCGGACAATCGCTACGGCCTCAGAGACAGGTTCCGCTACCAATATCATCACCGGGCTGGCCGTGGGAATGGAGTCTGTCGCAATCCCGCTTGTCCTGATCTGCATAGCGATATTCGTAGCGTTTCAGTTCTCGGGCCTGTACGGGATCGGAATCTCCGCCGTGGGCATGCTGGCCACGGTGGGCGTTACCATGAGCGTGGACGCATATGGACCGATCGCTGACAATGCGGGCGGCATCAGTGAAATGGCTGGCCTGGGTCCTGAAGTCCGTTCGATAACGGACAGCCTGGATGCTCTCGGCAACACGACGGCGGCCATGGGTAAGGGATTCGCCATCGGGTCGGCGGCGCTGACCGCGTTGGCCTTGTTCTCCGCCTACGCCAACGCGGTGGGTCTCACTACGATCAACCTGGTCGATCCGCTGGTCGTCATCGGGCTTCTGATCGGAGGCAGCACTACGTTCTTTATCGCCTCCCTCACGATGACCGCGGTGGGCCGCGCGGCGGCTGGAATGGTGGCTGAAGTGCGGCGCCAGTTCCGCGAGATCGCGGGCTTGATGGAAGGGACGGCCAAGCCTGACTCGGCCCGCTGTGTGGACATTTCCACCCGGGCGGCGCTGAGAGAGATGATCATCCCGAGCCTGACAGCCATCACCGTACCGATCGTGGTCGGCTATTTTCTGGGAGTCGAGGCCCTGGGAGGATTGTTGGCCGGCGCTACGGTGAGTGGCGTTCTGCTGGCCCTGTTCATGGCCAACGCTGGCGGCGCCTGGGACAACGCCAAGAAATACATCGAGGGCGGGGCCCACGGCGGAAAGGGCTCCGAGCCGCACAAGGCAGCCGTTGTGGGTGACACGGTGGGCGATCCGTTCAAGGACACGTCGGGTCCGGCGATGAATATCGTCATCAAGCTTGTCAGTGTGGTTTCACTCGTGCTGGCGCCCTGGTTTGCCTCAGTCCACGGCCTGGCGCTCGACAATTCCGGTTTCGAGGACGCTCTACGCGAGCTCGTGGCCTGGCTGCCGTTCCTGGGCTGAACAGAGTTGCCCGGCGAACGGGTACCGACTAGCATAGGCGCCGCCGCTCGCAAGGAAAGCGGCGCCCACATCCACTCCTGCTCCGGCCGCGAGGCCGAAGCCGAACTAGACCAGAGGAGACTATGACACGCGAATACGAAGTCGTGTACATCTTCAACTCCGCGCTCTCGAGCGAAGACGTCGAGAGCCGCCTGGAGAAATATCACAAGAAAGCGCTAGCCGCCGAGGGCGCTGAGATCACAGCGGTCGAGCACTGGGGCAAACGTCAGTTGGCCTACCCGATAGATGGTCACTTGAACGGCAATTATGTCGTGGCGCAGTTCTCGACAGGTCCCGAAGCCCTGCCTGAGTTCGAGCGGGGCCTGAAGTTGGACGAGGAAGTGCTGCGTTATCTGGTCGTCCTTTCGGAGGGAGAGCTCCCGACCCCGCCATCGGCTCGTTTCGAGAAGGATGATCGCGAGTCCCAGCCTGAGGGCGAACGTGCGGCCGAGGCCGGCGATACCAAGGCTACGGCTGAGGCCGAGACCGAGCCAGAGGCCGAGACGGAGGCCACGGCTGACGACGCTGAGCCTGAAGCTGAAGCTGAAGCTGAGGCTGAGGCTGACGAGGCCGACATTAAGGTTGAAGCTGAGGCTGAGGCTGACGAGGCCGACATTAAGGTTGAAGCTGAGGCCGAGGCCGAGGCGGACGACGAAGATGGTGAAACAGATACTGCCGCGGATCCGGTCGAGGCCGGTGCCGCGGAGGAGGAATAGGTAGCATGGCCGGGTTCAAGAAGGTCTGTAAGTTCTGCGAGCGTAGCGTTCGCAGGATTGACTACAAAGACGAGCACATGCTCAGCCGTTTCATTACGGATCGAGGTAAGATCCTTCCGCGGCGGGCGACCGGCGCCTGCGCCCGGCACCAGCGACAGCTCGATACGGCGATAAAAAGGGCACGATATCTGGCTCTGATACCCTATATTCCGGGATATCATTCCTGAGTTAAGGATAGGCCTGAGTTGGTGATAGGCCCGGCGCGCAGGCCGACCTCGGGCAGGCCCACATGAGTGAGCGTGCCTGGACATTCTTTCGGGCCAGCTGGCTGGCGTTGGCTGTGGCGATGCTTTCACCGATCAGCCCGATACTGCTGGTTCTGATACCGATGGCGCTGATGACTCTCGCCTTCCGGCTGAAAGACGCGATGGTCGTGATAGTCGCGGGCCTGGTCCTGCTGGTCGCGTTCGGAGGGGGCAGTGCCGCCAGCGACGCAGGCTGGATGGCAACCCGCGGGTGGTGCCTGTTGCTGGGTGGCTCCTTCGTGATCGTTACGATGGCCCAGAGACATCGCTCGACGCTATCCCGGGCGATCGCCGCCAGCGTCCTGGCTGGATGCGCTGTGCTCGCGTCTGAGATCGTTCGGCCCGGTAGCCTGGCTGAACTCGACTGGTGGATGGGAACCGAGATTCGTTCCGCGGCCGACCTGGCTGTCGGCATGTTCGAATCCGTGCTCAGTCCGGCCGGAGAGAGCGGTGAGCGGCTGTCTGAGACGCTCCGGCTGGTCGTGGCGTTCCAGCAGGACACGTATCCGGCGCTTCTCGCTCTGGCCTCGGTGGCGGCGTTGTCACTCGGCTGGTTCCTGGTACACAGGTCCAGGGCCGATTTCAGGGAGTTGGCGGCTGTTCGGCATTTTCGGTTCAGCGACAATCTGGTCTGGGTTCTGATCGCCGGACTGGCACTGGTCGTTTTTCCTGCCGGAGCCCTGGCGGACCGTATCGGCCAGAATGCGGCCCTGTTCATGGGCGCGCTGTATCTGCTGCGCGGTGTCGCTATACTGATATGGATGGCCGCGGCTTCGATCAGTAGCGCCTGGGCGGCGCTGGCTCTTTCGGCCGTCGCCGTGTTGCTGTATCCGGTGGTTGCGGGTACGGCGATAGTGCTGGGGCTGACAGATACCTGGGTGGATGTGCGGCGCCGGCTGGCGTCCGCTCGGAACGACGACTGATACGACGGACCACAATAGGATGAGATTATGGTTGAGCTGATACTGAAGCAGGACGTTGAGAGCCTGGGCCTGGCAGGGGAGATAGTCGATGTCAAGCCGGGTTTTGCCCGGAATTACCTCCTTCCGCAGGGTATGGCGTTGGAGGCGACCGCGGCGAACATGAGGCAGCTGACCCGGGAGAGAAGCTCCCTGGAGGAGCGCCGGACGCGCGCCGCCAACGAAGCTCAGGCGCTGTCCGAGAGCATTCAGGGTGTGTCGCTCGAGTTCGCGGTCAAAGCCGGAGACGAAGGAAAGCTGTTCGGTTCGGTGACGGCGGGTGACATTGCCGCTGCGCTTGGCGAGAAGGGTGTCGAGATCGACAGGCAGGTAGTCAAGCTGGGTGAACCTATCAAACAGCTCGGCGAGTACGACGTTTCCATCCGGCTGCACGCTGAGGTCATTCCAGTCGTGCACGTGTCGGTAGTAGCGGAAGATTGACCCTGCGGCGTCTGTGAGTCCGCTCGAGCGGCCGTCTCAGACCAGCGAGGGAGCGCGCATGCGCATCGCGTACCTTGACGGGGCGCGCCTGCGGCGAATCCTGCTTGCCGCCGTCGATTACGTATCGGCCCGCAAAGCCGAACTGAATCGAATCAACGTCTTTCCGGTTCCCGATGGCGATACGGGAACCAACCTGGCCCTTACTCTGCAGGCCGTTGCGGACGCCGTGCGCCCCCTCAAGTCCACCAGGCTCACTGAAGTCGTCCACGCCGCCGCTGAGGCGAGTCTGCTCGGAGCCCGGGGCAACTCGGGCATGCTCTTCTCCAACTTCCTGCTCGGTTTTGCGAAGAGTATCGAAGGTAATGACCGAATTGGGACGCAGGAGGCGGCGGCGGCGCTGACCGTAGCGGCCAGATCGATCCAGGACGTTCTCGAGAATCCGAAAGAGGGAACGATAGTAACGGTGGCCCGCGAGTTGGCTAACGAGGCACGCCTGCACGCGACCGGGAGCGCGGATCTCTACTGGTGGCTGCATGACGTGCAGGAAGCGGCCGAGGCTTCGTTGCTGCGCACGAGGGAGATGCTACCGGAGCTGCGGGAGGCCGGTGTCGTGGATGCCGGCGCGGCAGGCTTCGTTCATTTCTTCGAGGGAATCCTGCACTACGTCGATGGTGATGTGATCGAGCCTCCGGACAGCGCGGAAGGGCCGCTTCCGGGCACCGCGGTGATCGGCCAGGCCAAGCAGGCGGGAGTGGGTGCGGGCGAGGGACGATACTGCACCCAGATCGCGATTCGCGGACGCGGAATACCCGACAACGCGGCGATCCGGCAGGCTCTCGCCGGTCTCGGAACCTCCACTATCGTGCTGCGATCAGACGATCTGGCCAAGATCCATATCCACGCCGACGAGCCACCGCAGATCCGCTCCATCCTGGCCGAGATGGGTGACGTCGTGTCGGAGCGGATCGAGGACACGAGCCTGGATGCGCCCTCGCGCCCGGTCGCGGTGGTCACGGACTCGTCCGCGGACCTGGGTCACGATTGGGTAGAGAGGAAGGGCGTGACTGTCATTCCGATGCAGGTCATGGTCGGAGGCGAAACGTACCGGGATGGGGTAGACCTGGAAGCGGAGAGGTTGCTCGAGCTTCTGGCCGGAGCGGAGGGCGAGTACGCCACCACCTCTCAGCCGGCTCCGGCAGAGTTCGCCTCGCGGTATGAGCGGGCCTTGAGCGGAGGAGCGGATCGGATTCTCGGACTTTTCGTGGGTTCTAATCTCTCCGGCACCTACAGCTCCGCCGTGGCCGCTCTCCGGCAGTCCGAAGTAACATTCGAAGCCATCGATTCCCGCACCGCCTCGCTGGGCTTGGGTCTCCTCGTGGCGCGAGCCGTAGAGCTGGTGGACGCGGGTGCGGGCCTGGAGGAAGCCGCGGCGGATTTGAGACGGGTCGTCAGTCAGTCGAATATCCTGTTCACTGTAGATACGTTCGAATACCTGCTCAGATCAGGCCGCGTAGGCCGGGCCAAGGCGATGCTGGGGTCATGGCTGGACATAAAACCCATTCTGTCCATCAACGAAGAGGGAGACATCATCGGGCACGAACGCGTCCGTGGCCGAAAGGCGCTCCTTCCGCGGGTTATCGCTCTGCTTGACGAGGCTCTGAAGGGCGCCACCCGATACCGGTTGGGGGTCGTACACTTCAACGCCGCCAAGATGGCGGCCAAGGTCGAGAAACGGCTGCGGCGGCGTTACACACCTGTGGAGATCATGATATCACCGGTGACAGCCGCCCTGGCCGTGCACCTGGGTCCTGGGGCCTGGGGCGTCATGTACCAGATAGAGGACTGACCAGGCGCATGACTCCCAAGACGAAAGAAGCGAGAGATACGGCGGCGGAGCCAGCGCTGCTGGACGATCCCCTGATCCGCTGTCTGAGTGCGGCGGTGCTGGAACGGAATGGGCGCGAAGCGGTCCTGTTGGATCTGAGGCGGCTTTCCGACGCCACGGACTGCTTCTTGATCGCTACCGGCGATTCTGATACACACGCCCGGGCCATCGCCGACAATGTTCTGGAGCGCTGCAAGGAGGCGGGTTTCCGTCCCGTGGGGATTGAGGGCCGAGCCGGAGGTGACTGGATTCTCATGGACTATGTGTCAGCCGTAGTCCACATTTTTCTGCCTCGTGTGAGGGAGTACTACCAGCTGGAGACCCTGTGGGGAGACGCGCCGAGCCTGTCCCTGGAGTGACCTTATCCGTTGCGACCTCTTTCAGAGCCCTCCTATGTTGTAACCGTCGTCCGCCAACCGAGTGCCATGGCACGAATTTGCGAACTGGGAAACACGCTTCTTGAGCCCAAAAGCAGCTGCGCTCCTTGCACTGGCGCTAACCGCAGCCTGTAGCCGGTCGGGTCCTGCCCCGGAGTCTCAGCGCGACACGTTGTTCGGAGACGAGCTGGTAGTGGGATCGTCGGCCGAACGGTGGAGCATCGCGTCGATTCCCCGGGCCGGCGGCTTCCTGTCTCTGCACTCTCTGGAGACTCCGGCAGACACTATTTGGGTGGGTGCCACGGAGCTTCCTCCCACGCGCGAGGCCCATACAGTGGCCGGCGGACACATGGCTCTGGTGAACACGGCCGGCGAAGCCATGTTCTACAACCCCGCAGCTGAGGCTTTGGACTCCCTGGGGCCGGTCGGAGACGGGGCTGTCTGGACTACCAACGGTGAGTACGGCTTGTTTACGGACGTCGAGGCCGGATCCGCCCTGCTCGTGTCGGTGGGCTCCGCACGCCGGTTCGCACTTCCGGCTGGTGTCGTGTGGGCGGCGCCGGTAGACGCCAACAGGATAGGCGTGCTGGTGCGCTCCGCTGATGCTACCGCCCTGCTTCTTCTGGTTGCCGGAGAGGAAGAGCAGTCTGAACAGGTCGCAGCGGACATAACCGGTCCCGGCATCGTGACCGCCTGGGGCCGCCGATTGGTGTTCGCGGCCGGAACCGAATCCTCACCCGTGGTCCGGATCTACTCGTCTCAGACGCTGGAGGAAACCAGTTCCATCCCGATGGGCAGCCCGGTCACGGCATTGCGCTCTTCACCGTCTTCTCATGTGATGTATGCGGCGCTGCAGGGACCTTCACGGGTCGTGGCTGTAAATCGGTTCTCGCTCTCCGAACGCGAACTCGGCCGCACCGCCGGCGCGGTAAGAGACCTACGGTCGAGTCTGTTCGGCGGATCGGTTCTCGCTTTTGATGGCCAGACTATCTACCGAATGGTTCCGGAACAGGGTGAGCCTGCGGTGGTCAGCGGCGATTGGCGAGACGATCTACCGATCGGACATATGCGGGATCGTGTCATGATAGCGCGCGGCGAGGCCGTCGTAGACCTGGATATACTCACGGGCCAGGCCACGCCGGTAGGCTCCGCCGACGCCGTCTGGCTGGCTCTGCGCTGGAGACCGCAGGCAGTACCGAACTTCTCACAGGTCGCCCAGGCGGAAGCCACGGACTCCGAAGCGCCGGCCGGCGCGGCGCCACCTGTCCCGGGTGGGACGCCCCGACCGGGAGCCGAGGATGTGGGCGCAGCCAGGCGAGTGGCGCCTGGCTACTACGCGATTGTCGGCTCTGCCAACCAGGAGGAAGGCATCGCCGACCTGGTGCGATCTCTCGCCGGGGCCGGATTTCCGACGGCCGTCCAACAGTTTGCGGACGACGCCGAGCAACTCTGGTACAGAGGACTCGTGGGCCCGTTCGCGACCCGCTCCGGGGCGGAGGCCGCGGCCCGCCAGCTGGTAAGAGAGAGGCAGCTGCAGACTTGGGTTACGCGGGTCGAGCGCTCTCCCGGATCCCAGGGCTCGATCTAGTGTCTTCGTCACCCCAGCTGGAGCGGATAGTCTCAGCATTGCCTGGCGGGGGTGCTGCCGTACTCGTCATACGACGCTCCGTGGCGCCGGACGTGGCCGCGGGCCAGGTGGTGGATTTCGCCTCCGCCTTGGCTGAAATGCGGAAGCGGACGCTGCTGGCCAACCTGGACGTGGCGGTTCCGGGCGTAGACCAGACTCTCGGCGCCCGGCCGGTGGCGGGTATTTCGCAAGCGCTTCTCGGCCAGACGAAGATTTCAGCTATCGCACACGACTCCGGCCAGGGCTTTCAGCTACTGCCTGCCGGGCCAGCGCCACGGCCCCTGCGCGAGGTAATCGGACCACGTTTGGGGCACCTCGTCGACATGACTCGCCGAGGCGGCGGCACGCTGCTGCTTTACGCTGACGAGGAGGCGCTCGCTCCCGATGTGGTCGCCGCTTCCGCCGCCCTGGATCTCGACGGCGTAATTACTCTTGGCCCGGAAGGAACTGAAGTAAGTCAAAGCTATGGAGCTCCGCTCCTCGGTCACCTGGCTACCCAGGAAGGTGAAACGCCCCAACCCGAGGAGCCTGCCGAGGCTGACCTCAGGCTGCTCGTCCCACCGGATCGCCCAATTACGCGCCGCCGCCTTCAAACCGGTCCAGGCATACCGCAGATCGT
>JBDLJJ010000013.1:0-35404 GCA_039714435.1 Gemmatimonadota bacterium
GCGACGAGAATGAGCGGCGCATCGAGCGGCACGATCCAGCCCACCCGCTGCTCGAACTCCGGGCTAACCAGCTGAACGTTGTACGAACCCGGTATGTGGCCCGAGCCGAACTCCGCCTCCCTTCGGACGTCAACGATGACGTGGCCCGTGCCAATCAGCTCCGACACGGCCGCCACGTGAACAGACGGTGCGGTCGGCTCCTCCATCGTGAGCGGAATTCTACCCTGATTGATAGCCACAATGTTGGCGATATTGGCCGGCCGCACGGGCTGGCCCGCGTTCATATAGCGAACGAATGCGGCCCGATCGTCGAACTGCAGGGCGGGGTTGTACAGCCGCTCAAAACCCAGGGTAGTGACAAACTTGCCACTCTTGACCCGTCCTCATGTGGAGCCGGCCACGTGGCCGGGATAGGCCTCTACGAAGTCGGGTAGCTCGTCCAGGGCCGGAATGGCTACGTCGAAAAGGCTCTCGGCCCCCTCCGCGCCCGCCTGGGCCAGGTCGGGCCGGGCGATGTCGCCCACGAGCAGGAAGTCAGCAGTCAGTATGCACCAGGGCTGTTCGCCGCGGCCGCGGTCTGTGACCAGCAGGCAAAGCTGTTCCGGCCGGTGTCCCGGGGTGTGGACCATCTCCAGGTCCACTTCACCCATGCGCAGCCGATCGCCGCCCTCCACCCGCGTGGCTTCGTAGGTGACATCGGCAAGCGCCGGCAGAACCAGTTCGGCGCCCGTCGCCTCAGCCAGCCTGCGCGCGCCTGACACGTGGTCCGCGTGGCTGTGTGAGTCGATGACGTAGCGGATGGTGGACATCTGCGCCGCCGCCGCCCTCTGATAAGGCGCGGGATCCCACAGCGGATCGTATACGGCGCATTCGCCGGTATCGGTGGATCCGATCATGTAGGTGGCACAGCCGGTCTCCCGGCGCACGATCTGTTCAAACCACATAAGCTCCCGCCTTCCCCATGAACTTCAGCCTCTCAGGTGCGGACAATCTCCGGGCACGGAACCTCATTCTTCTACGAAGCAACCTGTCGATGCAATCCCGCCGCAGCCGCACAATCCCGCCTCGTTGTGCACCCCTCTCCTGTCATTCGACAAAAGTTTCTCAAGCCAAACGACCTCAAATGAGGGCCGCACGGGCATGTATATACTGTCAGGGCACACACTTACGCAGGAGAGCGCCCGACTGGCGTTCGACTTGCAGTATTCGCGCGCGACTGAAGTAGCCAAAGACGGACAGACTCAGCGTTTGAGGCAGGTTCCAGCGGGATATAAGGCGGTTCGAAATGCAGCACACTCCAGGCACCCGGCAGGGGGGATTCACCCTGCTTGTGGTTCTGATCGGGCTTGTCGGACTGGCCGCCGTGGCCACGGTCGGAGTCATCGTGTCGGACACCGACAACAAGATGAGCCAGAACGAGCACTCCTATCAGTCGGCTTTCTACGCCGCTGACGCGGGTCTGACCGATTTTCTGGTCGCAAACGACACCGCCGTATCCGCATCGGGCAGCTACAGCTACTCGTACGGAACCGCCGCGGTAAGCGCCACGTCGCTCATGGACGTGAACGATCTGGCCAGGCTGTACCGGGTTACCTCGGTGGGCACATACACTGCCCCCGACGGCTCGACTTCGACCCGCACCCTGAGCCGCATCGTCATGTTTCACGCCGGCGGCAACAATCTGGTCGCCGTGCCCGGGGCCGTCACGGCCCTGGCCGGGTTCGGAACCCTGCAGGGCGGAGCGGACTCCGCCAGCCTGACAGGCGTTAACTCGGCAGACTCGATGACCTGCAGCACCTCGGACGCCGACATAGCCGGCGTATCCGTGCCGGACAGCATGTACACGCAGAACACGCCCGACACGATTCCTACCGGCGATCCGCCCGTCGACGACACGTACGAGACCGGCGAAGAGCTGGGAGAGGACCTCAACCTGGACTGGGCCGGTATTCAGGCCGGCACCGTCACTCCGTTCGATCACACCGTGAATGTGGTCAAGAGCGGGTGGCCGGATTTCAGTGGTTACGGCCCGACCGACTGGCCGGTCACGTTCGTGGATCTCACGTCGGCCCAGGCAAGCAAACGGAAGCTTGGCACTAACGAGTCCGGCCGGGGCCTGATGATCGTCACGGGCGACATCACGGTTAACGCCGACTTCCAGTGGGACGGAGTCATCATGGTGGGTGGATCGATCGACGTTTCAGGCCAGCCCGTCATCAACGGAGTGATGCTTACCGGGCTGGATATTCTCACCGGCGACACTACCGTCGTAGCGTCGAGCCTCGGAAACGGCCAGCCGGAGATCAACTTCAACTCGTGCTACGCACAGCAGGCGTTCGAGTCTCTCGGCCAGTATCCGCCTTCGGTGGGAGACATACCGAAGACGTGGCTGGAGGCGATGTAGGTGGAGTCTCCCTTGAGGTCCCAGGCGACGTCCCAGGCCGGGTTCACCATGGTCGAGATGCTGATCGTCGTCACGATCATCGGCATTCTGAGCATGGTCACGGCAGAGGGATTTCGCGGCTTTCGCGAGACGTCCAGCCTGGAGCAGGCCGCCCAGCTCATCATCGCCGACGTGAACATGACCCGCAGTCACGCGATCCGGAACCGATCCACGGTTTGGCTAGTGGCCAACGAGTCGGCCAAGACCTACGAGATTCGGGACGCTGGAGGCACAGTCCTCCAGGCGCGAGCGTTCGACTCGGAAAGCGACGTGGGCCTCAGTGGGCTCCGCGTTATCGCGGCAGGCGACTCACTGGGTTTCAACTCTCGCGGAATACTTACCAACGGAGTGGTCCTTATAGATGCCATGCGGAGCTCCGGAATCCGGCGCATTCAGATCAACGCCATGGGCCGGACTCGCGTCACGGTAATGTAGAAATGCAAAGGCAAATGAGAGTGCGTTCAACCTATGCAAACGAAGGCGGCTTCGGCCTCGTCGAAGCGATGGTGGCAATAATCATCCTGGCCGTGGGTCTGGTATCCGTGGCCGGGATCAGCTTCGGCACCATGTCGCTGATTCAGACCTCGTCGGACATGACGGACCAGACCATGGCCGGCCACCTGGCGCTCGAGAGCGTGCAGCGCGGCGGCTACGCGGCGGCGGTCAGCGGCACGGACACCGTGACGATCAACTACCAGGACTACCCCGTGGCGCTGACGGTCACCAACGTCAGCGCGACCATGAAACAGGTCACGGCGGTCGTCTCCGGTTCGGGCTCCGCCAGCATGCGCACCTTCATAACCCGTATCGGGGAAGAGCGTCCCACCCCCGACGAACCGGCAGAGTACTGATGACCGGGCGATCGAACGCGCCGCACGGGCCGCGCAGTCAAGCCGGTTTTACCATGATCGAGCTCCTCATCTCCGTGGTCATAATGTCGATTGTTACGGCCTCCGTTATGTCTCTCCTGGTAGGGCAGGGTACGCTGTACCGTAATACCAACGACGCGCTTTATACGCAGCAGACGGTACGCGCGGTATCGGATCTCATGACAGCCGAGCTGCGCATGGCCACGGCGACGGACATCCTCGCCGCCGAGGCCGACTCGGTATCTATCCGCTTCGACATCAACCGCGGCGTAGTGTGCGATGCCACCGGCGCTGACGAGGTAGCCATCTTCTGGTACGACTCGGTGACCAACGTCAGCCTCACAGGCGGAACTTCGGGCCTGGCCTACTCTCACCCGTATGACGACGATTACCAGTACAAGGAAGGTTTCCCGGGCACGGTGACGGCGACAGGCGCGGGGCCGAAGGCAGTCTGCACCGGAGTCGGTGTAAGCGGAGGCGCTCCGAACGACAACTACCTGACCATGATCGGCTGGACGGCTAACTTCGCGGATGGCGTGCCGGACCGTGGATCGCTCATCCGCTCCTACGGCCGGCTCACGTACCGCCTGGACCCGTCCGTATTTACCTCCGGAACGGCCCTCTGGAGAGGCACACAGGAACTCGTGGCGCCGCTCCGGACGACCTCGTTCTCCTACCTGATGAACGATGCCAGCGTTCTGACTTCGGTGCCCGCCGCAAGCCTGGCCGACATCGACGCCATCCGCATCACCGGAGTCGCTGAAGGGGATGACGCCGCTCAGACCGGGGCGAGCCGCTCGTTCAATCTCGAGATTCCGCTCCGGAACTAAGCGCCGTGGCACTGAGCGGGCGAAGCCGCGTCGCGCGGCGCATTACTCTGCTGTTCGTTATCTGCGCCCTGCTGCCCATCGGCGTCCTGTCGTTTGTTTCGTACCGGCAGGTTTCCGCCCAGCTACACGAGCAGAGCCGTGAGCGCCTGCGCCAGACCGGCAAGTCCACGGCCAGCACTGTTTATGGCCGCCTTCAATTGCTGGAGGCCGCACTCCAGACGGCCGTCAACGATCTGCGGGATGTGCCCGGGCAGCTCCGTACACGGCAGCGATTTCGCTCTCTGTCCATTCAGCAAGGCGACCAGAACGTCTCCGTGTTCGGAAGCGCGCCCCAGCTTCCGAGGCCCAACGCCGTGCAGAGAGAGCACCTGCGGTCCGGACGGGCATGGCTCGTGATCGGGAAATCCGGCGGCGAGCCTGGAATCTTCCTCGCGGCGGCACTCGACCGGCCTGACCTGACGGGAGGGATCCTGTGGGCGGAGATCAATCCAGGCTACCTGTGGTCCGACGACTCCATGGCCGGCACGGGTCTGGAAGAGAGTTCGCTCCCGGCCACGATCGAGGTCTGTGTATTCGAGCTGCCGGTTCCTGTCTACTGCTCACCGGACACTCCGCCGTACGCGATTCTCAGTCGGCTCGACAGACACCTGAAGTCCGAGGGGATCAGGCCGGATCCGGGCGACCCTCCGTCCGGCGATCTCGAAATCGAGCCCGCCGAGTCCAGGGACTTCTCGTGGAGCGAAGAAGGAACACCCCGGCTCGCGGCCTACTGGCCCTTATACCTGTCCGGGGTATACGCCGCTCCGCCGTGGACGTTCGTGGTCAGCGAGCGCGAAGCGAGAGCGCTGCTTCCGCTCGCCGGTCTGCGCCGTATTCTGCCCCTCGCTGTCGTACTGGCGTTGCTCGTGGTTCTGCTGCTCAGTGACTACCAGGTCCGACGAAGCCTAGGGCCGCTGAACATCCTCAAGCAGGGCACGGCCCGAGTCGCAAAGGGTGAATTCGCGGAGCTGGTCGAGGTCAGGAGCGGAGACGAGTTCGAGGAACTGGCGAATTCCTTCAACGAGATGGCCAGTGAACTGGCGGCGCAGTTTGAAACGCACGCCCATCTCGTCAATGAGCTTCATGATATGAACTGGGGCACGCTGGCCGCGCTGGCCCACGCGATTGATGCCAAGTCTGCCTGGACCGCCGGTCACGCCGAACGCGTCACCGAGTTGGCGCTATCCCTGGCGCAGGAGTTGGACCTGCCACCGGCTGACCACGAGCGGCTACACCGGGGCGGGCTGCTACATGACATCGGCAAAATCGGGATTCCCGGCGCCGTCCTCAACAAGCCGGGCAAATTGACCAAGAAAGAAACCACTACGATTCGGACGCATCCGGAGCTGGGCGCTCACATTCTCGGTCCTATCGCGGCCTTCGCTGACCTGATCCCCATCGTCAAACACCACCATGAGCAGTTCGACGGCTCCGGGTACCCGGACGGGCTGGCCGGCAGCGACATTCCCTTCCTGGCGCGGGTCCTGGCCGTAGCGGATGTCTATGACTCGCTTCGCATCGACCGTCCCTACCGCGCGGGCTTGTCACACGCCAGAACTCTGAAGTTCATCACAGACGGCTCTGGAACGCACTTCGATCCTCGCGTCGTGGACGCTCTGCTAGCCGTTGGCCACACGATTGCCAACGATACCGAACCCACGGCGGCTGCCTCGTAGGAGCCGCCATGCTGGCGAGCAGGTGATTTCTACGTATCTTCTCCGAGCTACCGGCTGGTCGATCGAGTCAACGGAGGAAAAACGTGGCCATTCACAAACGGCAATTCGATGGGTACCGGATCTACTATTTCACCGGAGGCGGAGGAGTTCCCGCCATAGATTGCTTCGCCGGAGATGACCACATCGGTACGATCTATTTTCACGAGACGGTTCCCGTCCCGCCCAACAACGTGAGCCCGGACGGACAAATCTCGCTTCGCTTCGGCCTGAACCAATTCCATGACGTGGTTACCACCCTCAGGTACGAGAAGCCACTCTTTCTCCGCCTCCACACTCCCAGCCGCATCGGTTTCATCGCGACCGAGGAGACCGAGCCGGTCGGCGAGCAGGAAGCAGACCTGGACGAACTGGGGAAATAGGCTGATGCGGAAGCGTTTGTGCGGCGTGGCCGTCTTTGCCGTGCTATCGGCCTGCGCGTCGAATCCGCAGCCGGTACCGGTCGAGGGTGACAGAGGGAGTCTCGCCAACCTGACGGGCGAGTGGTCCGGAACGTACGCCGGCGCGGAGAGCGGGCGAAGCGGGAGCATCGTTTTCCGTCTCGAGGCTGACGCCGACACGGCCTATGGCGACGTCCTCATGGTTCCACGCGCTTCCAGGCCAGTCCCTCGGGAGGGCCAGCCCGCTGCCGGCCCTCCCGAGGATCTTCCCGAGGTCATCGCCATTCGCTTCGTCGAGGCTCGCGCCGACAGCGTGCGCGGCGAGCTGGATGACTACAGAGATCCGGACTGCGGCTGCCAGCTACGAACCGTTTTTGAAGGACAGGTTTCGGCCAACCGGATGGAGGGTACGTTCCGAACTTGGCATCTGGAAGGCGGGGAAATACACTCAGGAACCTGGAAGGTGGAGCGGACCGGGCCCTGAGAGTGCCCGTACACCCGCGTACGGAAACATACTACAGGCGAAACGAGACACTCCGGACAGACGCAACCCTCATGTGGCAATAGACTTCTATTCGTAGCAATCCGTCGCGGCGGAACGCCTTTCGTCGGCGGGCTGTAGGATGAAATTCTACGCGGAGAAGCATACCATGCGAATCCCGAGTATGGGACGATATTTGTCTGTCCTTTCGCTGGTGCTGGTAGCCGCTGCCTGCGGCACCGACACCGAGACGATTTTTGTCGAACGCGAGTTGTTCGACGATCCTCCCGTAGGCGCCGCTGGATTCTTGGGCTTCGGAACTGTCGAAGCGGAAGCTGCCAAGCTGACCGTTTGCGGCAACTGCCATGTGGGGAAGCAGGGCGATTGGGAGGGGACGGCTCATGCCGACGCTTTCGCCACGCTGACCGCAAACCCGGGCGCCCAGGCCTTCTGCGAGGGCTGTCACACTGTTGGCCAGCTGGGCAACCCGACGACGGCCGACGGCGGGTGGACGGCAACGGGAAATCCCCGCTATCACGACGTGCAGTGCGAGAGCTGCCACGGACCGGGCGAGACTCACGTCGCCAATCCCGACGCCTCGCAGCCCCTGGCCCAGCTTGATGTCGGCGCGGATCTGACGTCGGGTTGTGGAGAGTGCCACACCGGCAGCCACCACCCGTTCGTCGAGGAGTGGGAGCAGTCCAAGCATGCTCAGGTAGTCGGCTTCGCCGCCAGCAACGAAGCCTGCGCGGGCTGCCACCGGGGCCAGGGCGCCCTCAAGGCGTGGGGCGTTCTTTCCGACTACGTGGAGAAGGACAGTCCCGATCACCTGCCCATTACCTGCGGGGTGTGCCACGATCCCCACGACGCCACGAACGAAGGTCAGCTTCGCTTCCCGGTACAGACAGCTTCGGTAGAAGAGCATCTCTGCGCCCGCTGCCATGACCGGCGCACGGCGCCAGATCCCAACTCGAGTCACGGGCTCGGACCACATTCGCCGGAGACGGCGCTCCTCCAGGGTACGGCCGGTTGGTTCCCGCCGGACGCGACGATCAACGAGGGCCAGATCCGCGCTACGCACGGAAGCGACCTCAACACGAGACTCTGCGCGACCTGCCACGTGGCGAAGTTCACGGTTACCGATCTGGAAACTGGCGACTTCGTGTTCAACGCGACTGGCCACAGATTCGAGGCCATTCCGTGTGTGGACGCGCAGGGAGTGCCTGTCGGCGGAACCTGCGCCCTGGACGCTGTGGCGCGCTCCTTCGGCGGCTGCACCGAGGCCGGTTGCCATTCCGAGGCGGGTGCCGTGTCGGCCCTGACGGTCGCCGGCGGACGCATCAGGGATAGGGCCAATGACGTACTCAGCCAACTCATGGTGGTGGATCCCGGCCTGGACGCCGCGGGGGGTGAGATCGATGCTGCCGATCCTAGGTTCAGCGTTGCGGAGGGTGCCTTCTTCAACTTGAATCTGGCCATCTTCCCGGACGAGGGTGTGGCGGCCACATTGCAGAACGTGGCCGGATCTACCGTTCATAATCCGTTCCTCACCGAGGCTCTGCTGATCGCCAGTATCGCCGCGATCGAGGACGAGTACGCAGTCAGCCCGTCGGCCAACGTAGGAGTGGACTGGGACGCCGAACTCCAGCTTCTGCTGAAGCGGCTTGAGCGGTGATGGCCCTGCGGTAAAAGAATACCTCCGGGCAGCGTGACTCTGAGCACGACGCCAGTCACGATCCAGGCGCTCCGGGACACTATCCCGGAGTCGCCTCTGCCCGGCGGAGTTACCGCCGTCGTGCGGTGGCTCTTCCACGTTCCGCAGTGGATTCAAGTGGGCGGCGGAATCCTGGCCGGCCTCGTCGCTATCATGCTGGCGGTGTTTATCTGGCGGGGGCGAATTCAGATCCTGGACCGATTACTCGGTCTCTCCTCACCAGCCCGCTGGAGCCTTGCCGTGACGGTGGTCGTGATCGCCACCCTGGTGGCGGGCGCGGGCAAGGTGAGTTGGGATTACATGATGCACGACAACGACTTCTGTACGTCGTGCCATGTGATGACGACAGCCTTCGACCGCTTTACGAGTAGCAAGCACGCTGAACTCAACTGCCACGACTGCCACCAGCAGTCGATCTTCGATTCGATGCACGAGCTGAACATGTGGGTGCTCGAACGGCCCGAGGAGATCGGGGGCCACACGGTCGTTCCCACAGCCCGCTGCACGGATTGCCACGATGCTGCCAGCGCCGACAGTTCGTTCGCCCAGATAGCGGGCACCGGCGGCCACCGAACCCACCTCGAGTCCGATTCCTCGGCGCTTGCCGAAGCGATGTGCGTGACGTGTCACGGCCAGGAGGTGCATCGCTTCATGCCGGCCAGCGAGACCTGCGGCCAGAGCGACTGCCACGCCAGCGAAGACACCGAAATCGTGCTCGGAGAGATGGCGGGGCAGACTGGCCTGCACTGCACAGTCTGTCACTCCTTTACGGCGGAGGTCGGCCGGGAGACAGCGCGAGACACGGCGCTCGCCAGCCTGGTGCCGTCACAGTCCCAGTGCGTCTCGTGTCACGAGATGGAATTGCTGCTGACGGTGTTCGAATCGGACACCGACCCGCACGGCGCGACGTGCGGCTCATGTCACGATCCGCACGGTCAGGAGACGCCCGCTCAAGCCGAAGCTACCTGCGCGGCCGCTGGTTGCCACGCCGGTGCCGACACGCTGTCCGCCTTTCACGTCGGGATCGATTCGGCTGCTCTGGAGGGCTGTCTGGGATGCCATGACGCTCACCTGTGGACGGCCCCGGGCGACAACTGCTCGGCCTGCCATGCCGATATCCTGACGGCCGCCCCGCGGCTGGTGTCCGCGGCCGGACTGCCCGAAGCTGATTTCGGCCACTCGGAGCATGCCGATCTCGAGTGCTCAGACTGTCACGCCAGCGAGGAGTCGCACGGCTTCGTCTTCGCGGGGTCGCCGGCCGCATGTACGGCCTGCCACCACGACCCGGAAACGGTTCGCTCTGACTGCGCCTCCTGCCACCAGGAAGAAGAGATGCGCGCCCGCGTCGCCGTTACGGCGATACTCGATCTCGAAGTGTGGTCCGAACAGCGCGGCCGCGAGCTTCCCTTCGGCCACGAGGAGCACGCGGACCTGGCCTGCGCGGACTGCCACGACTCGGGCACTCCTTCCGTATTCAACCAGTGCGCCGACTGCCACGCGGAGCATCACGAGCCCAGCGCGGCGTGCTCGGCCTGTCACACCGAGCGGCCGGCCGAGGATGCCCATGACATAGAGGTTCACGTGTCTACCTGCGGCGGCGCGGGGTGCCACGCCGAGGCCGGTTACGGTGAGCTGGAGGAGACCACGGAATTCTGTCTCTCCTGTCACCAGGACGAGGCCGATCATGAGCCCGATGACAGCTGTGTCCGCTGCCATTTGTCGGCCCGCGGCGGGCTCCTTGAGGCAAGGCCCGAGCAGGTGGGATCCAGGTGACGCCCCGGCGGCCGTATGCGCTCGCCGCGGCGGCCCTCGCTCTGAGCGCAGCCACCACCAGTCCGCTCATGGCGCAGGGTGTCCGGGGCGAAATCAGCATCCGAGGTTCGTCGCTCGAGCTGCGGCCCCTGGTGCGGGACAGTCTTCCGGAGTCGTCCGTTTCGGGACAGGGTATCCGCCGAGTTCTGCCGGACGGAACACGAACGACGTGTACACCCGACCTGTTCTGCCAATGGTTCGCGTCCTCCAGCCCGGAGATGTTCTCGGTGGTCACCCAGGAGATCCGGGCCACAGGCTGGGGTTTCGTGCCGCGGCTCTCCACCCACGTTCACCTGCGCGGCAGGTACGGCAGCGACGAGTTCTGGCCGCTTACGAACCAGGAATTCGAAGCCGTGGCCGCTTATGTGAACTGGGAGCACCCTACCCTTCGCGCCCGCGGCGGCCGCATCACCCGCACCGACGGCCTGGGCTACTACAACTTCGATGGGGCCAGTGTACTGTGGCGCGGCCTGGCCCCAATGTGGGTCGAGTTATACGGCGGCTGGAGTCTCGCGCGCGGCCTCAACGCACCGCGCACCGGCAACCTGCTGCAGCAAGCCGATGACCTTCCGCCCGATGAACGCGGCCTGATTTTCGGCGGGCAGCTCGGGGTCAAGCTCAGTCCGCGTGTTTCCGGAACGGTCATGTACCAGCGCCAGATTCGAAGCGACCGGCTGGCCCTGTATTCCGAGCGTGCCTCGCTCGACCTGCACGCCGCCGTGGGCAGGGCGTCTCTGGGCTTCTCGAGCGAGTACGATTGGGCCAATGACGAGTTCAACGAGATAAAGCTGCGAGCCTCGACGCCCCTCCCGGGCGGGTTCGACGTATCGGCCACGGCGCGGCATTACTCTCCGTTCTTCGAACTCTGGACCATCTGGGGTGCCTTCTCGCCCACCGGCTTCGATGAAGGGCTCCTGTCAGTCGGGTGGTCTAACACACCGGCCGGGATACGGCTCGAAGCGGGCGGCGGCTACAGAGACTACGAAGACACAGGCATCACCGCGTCCGGCCTGCGCGAAAACGGCTGGCGCGCCTTCACCGGCTTTCGCTGGCAGGGCGAGGGGTGGTTCGCAAACGGCTCGTACGCCGCCGACGTAGGGTTCGGAGCGGCCCGCTTCGGCGGCGACCTGAGCGCGGGCCGCACGTTCGGCGAGGGTACTTTTCTGTCCGTTCGGGGCAGCCGCACGCAGACATTCGGAGAGCTGAGGTTCAACGAGCAGTACGTATCGGGCCTCGGAGTCGACGGCGCTCTCACCGTTGGCGAGGCTACGCTCACAGCCGGCGCCTCGGTCAACCGCCTGGACGGGCGCGAGCGGCCGGCCGACGCCGACTGGACTCAGACGCGTGTATACGCGGGTCTCTCCATGCGCTTTGGCACCGAACCGTCGGTTCGACATGGGAGCCGCGGGCCATGAGGCGGCGAGGCTCGGCGGCCGCGTTGGCGTTTCTAGCGCTCCTGGCGGCGACCGGTGTACTGCTCCCGCTGGCTGGCGCCGACCGGTTCAGCCACACTGAGCACGAAGGGCTATTCCCCAGTTGTCTGGGGTGCCATTTGGGTATCCCTGAGGATGCCGAGGAGGAGTACTACTCTGTCACGACCGAGGACTGCGCGGCCTGCCACGACGGTGACAAAGCCGAGCTCGTCGATTGGGATGAACCCCTGCGCAGAGCGACGAACGTCTCCTTTTCGCACTCCGGTCACGCCAACGATGTAGCGGCGGAAGCTGCGGCGGACGAAGAAGCTGGCGAAGAAGCTGGCGAAGAAGAAGGTCCCCTGAGCTGCGGCAGCTGCCATCAGACAGTTTCCGGGCAGGAGTTCATGGACGTGGCGGCTGCCGAGCCGGCAGGTTGCATTGGCTGCCACGCCCACCAGGCTCCCGAGCATCTGGAGACGAACGAGGTGTGCACGGACTGCCACGTTTCTCTGTCGGCGGCCGCGCGGCTTCCGGCGGAGCGGATCTCTGACTTTCCGGAGCCGGCGGACCACGAAGACGAGGCGTTTCTCCCGGAGCACGGAGACGGTCTCGCGCCGGAGGACCTGGCCGATAACTGCGCGGTGTGTCATGCCCGGGAGAGCTGCACCCGTTGCCACCTGAACGTGGATCAGATTGATGCGGCGTCGGTGCTGTCCGCCGATTTCAGAGTTGCAGGCCTCCTGGCCGATTCGGCCGGCGAGTGGCCCGAGCCGGCGAGCCACCTGCAAGCTGACTATGAGTTCGAGCATGCGGCCGCGCTCGACTCGCTGGCCACGTGCGCCAACTGCCATGCGGCGGAGAGCTGTACCGCCTGCCACCAGGGTCCGCGGTCCGAGTTTCTGGCCCAGCTGCCGGCGCGCAGCCCCGGCGGTCCCAGCGGAATCGATCTCGCCGGCGCCCGCCCGCCAGGGCACACGCCCGCCTTTGTCACAGAGCACCGGGCAGCCGCGTCCACCAGTGAAGCCAGCTGTTCGACCTGCCATTTCGAGGCGGAGTGCGCGGACTGCCACAGCCGCCAGACGGCTGACATCGGCGCCCCGTCCGATTCGCGCGGCTTCCATCCCGGCAACTTCGTGCTTCGCCACGGCGCCGAGGCGTTCACCGTGCAGAGCACCTGCTCGGATTGTCACTCGGCAGAAGCTTTCTGCCGCGACTGTCACGACCGGTCGGGCCTGGCCCAGGGCGGGGCCGCCGGCGCTGTCGGAGCCTACCACGACGCGCAGAGCGACTGGCTGATCCGGCATGGGTCCGCCGCCCGTCTGGGAATGGAGGCGTGCGCGAGCTGTCACCAGCAGACATCATGTCTGCGCTGCCACAGCGCCAAGTTCGGGCTCCGCGTCAATCCGCACGGCCCCGGGTTCGACCCGCAACGTGTGGCCGACCGCAGCCTGGTTTCCTGCGCTTCGTGTCACTTCTCTACGGATCTCGAGGGTATTTAGTCCTGTCACCGGAGGAAGCATGAGAGTAAGAGGCATCCGTAGCCTGTTCCCGGCCATTGCAGTTGCGCTGGCCGTTGCCGCTCCCGCCCATGCGCAGGAGTCGGAATCTGAGTCCGGGTTGGCCGCGGCGCCTAACCCGGCCCTGGACTCGGTTCGCGCCACCGTCGAGGCGTTCAAACAGGCCCTGCGCTCGGGAGACGCGGAGGGCGCTCTAGCCCTGCTTCATTCGGAGGTTCTCGTGTACGAGGCGGGTCACGCCGAGACACGAGACGAGTACGCCGAAGGCCATCTCGCGGCTGACATCTCCTTCCTGCAGGCCGTAGAGTCCACCACTACGCAGGAACGTGTGAACCTGAGCGGGGATATGGCCTTGTACGCGAGTGAGTATGCGTCCAAGGGAGAGTTTCGCGGGCGCGACATCGATTCAAACGGGACGGAGACGATTGTTCTCGTACGGTCTGATGACGACTGGAAGATTCTGCACATACACTGGTCGAGCAGGTAACCACAGAGTGCGAGCTATCCGGCTCGCCGTCGCCCTTTGGTCGGCCGCCGCGCTTTATGGCACTTCGCCGGCCAGTGCCGCCCAGTCGTGCGAGGGCGCCCCGGCGGTTCCAGCACTTCCTACCGGTCTGCCGGCGCCCGACTCTATGCTCGCCTATGGCACATATGCCGAGCCCAGGAGCGTGCGCGACTGGGACGGCGGGTGGCAGAGCGCGTTTCTGGGGGTTGGCCATCTCGAGCTGGCCGCTGGCACTACATCGGACAACTACTGGACGTGGGCCGAGTACGTAGCGCTTCCCTTGTTCGACGAGCCTGAGGGAGAGTTCTGGGGCTGGATCTACGAGGGACAGGTCGCCCCAGCGGCCGCCACAGCGAGTAGCGGATTGTCCGGGGCCGGGATGACGGAAACGGACTACGAGCGCCAGACCTTTATCGTCCTGGAGACCAGTGGCGACTGGCTCAAGATCCGGCACAGCGCGCCGGGAGAATCAGGCGATGGCACCGCCTGGACACACGCCTGCCTTCTCGGCCTGGGCGAGGTTTCGCTCGTCTTCGAGCGCTGGGAGGACGTAATCATGGAGGACGGCGGGCTGCCGATCTTCTTCCGCTCGGATGTGGCCCACTCGTTTCGTTCCGGCCCCAGCACGGACAGCGAGCGCCTGGGCTGGATCACGGGCGACTACGAAATGTGGCCTGTGGAGTTCCGCGGCGAGTGGCTTCGCGTCAGGCTTCTCGAACCCTCGCACTGGTGCAGCGGCGACGACGAGTTTTCCGGCCGGAAGCGCGAAGGCTGGATCAAGTGGTGGGGCGAAGACAAAGGACCGTGGATCTACTATCCGACCCGAGGCTGCTAAGACGCCTGACCGCCGCCCCGGCAACCACCAGGCGTTTCATGTAAGGAAATTCCTGACTCAAAATAGGTAGTTTTCCGTACCTCACTCCTGAGCCTTCTCCCGACAGACCGGGACCCCTCCCTTCAATATGTTTCCTTTGCATTCGAGCGGCGGGGAGTGAGCTGTCTCCTTGCCGCTTACGGTCCGGACGAGCAGCCAGCGGGAGACAGACCCATGCTCAACATATCGAAGATCCTATTCCCGACAGACTTTTCCGTACATGCTCAGGACGCACTGCCGTACGCGATAGAGTTGGCCAAGAGGTACGACTCCGAGCTTCACTTCCTGCACCTGCAGGTCCTGCACGGAGCGCAGCGTATGGATTCGCCGGACGTGTTCCCGGGCGAGGAAGAGGCGCGCAAGCAGTTGGCGGGCCATGCCGAAGCGACTGACGGTATTCGTGTGAGCCACCAGACTCAACGAGCCATCAACGCCTCGACCGGAGTCCTGGCCTACGCTCAGGACAACGATATCGACGTGATCGTAATGGGCGCCCACGGCCGCCGGGGGCTGCGCAGGTTCCTTCTCGGAAGCGTCGTCGAAGAGGTACTCCGCTTCTCGCATGTGCCCGTGCTCATCGTGCGTAACGACAAGTCCCGCATGGCGCGGTCAGCAATTTCCCGGATTCTGGTGCCGATAGACTTTTCGCGCCACACGCAAATGTCCCTGGACGTGTCGGCTGACCTGGCCAGGGCATACCGCGCCGAACTGTGCCTGCTGCACGTCGTAGCGGTCCCGACGTACCCCGATTTCTATGTGCCGGCCTCAGGCAGTTCGCTCAACACAGCCCGAATCCGGCAGGAGGCCCGCGACCGAATCCAGGAGTTGGCGAAGGGTATGCAGCCTGATATCGCGGTCGAGACCGACGTGCGGATCGGGCAGGCAAGTTCTGTCGTCAGCCAGTTCGCGCTGGACAAGGATTTCGACCTCATAGTAATGCCCACGCACAGCTATTCCGGGCTGGAGCGCGTGCTCCTCGGGAGTGTCACCGAGCTTGTCGTCCGTAACGCCCCTTGCCCGGTACTGACCCTGAAGCCCTTCGGCAAGGACCTGCGTGATTCGCTGTCCGAGGAACTGGAGGCGCAGCCAGCCGAAGAAGGGGTCTAGTCATGCTCACGAAAATACCGAGAAACGAGTGGCGCGAAGCCCTGCAGGCTTTCACAGAAAGAAACGCGGGGCGCACCACGGCGATCGAGGTGGATGACACCAGCATCGGGGCCCAGCGGCAGGAGACAGACTTCGAGCTGAGAGGCGTGGCCTACGACAGCCGAGACGATCGCATCGAGATCATGTTAGGTCCGCTCGAGGGGCCCGCTCCACACCTCACACATACTCTGGGCTCTGTGGAGGAACTCGATCTGATCACCAACGAGGCGGGAAGGGACACCGTCCTTCGCCTGCGCCAGGAAGGACGTCAGACTCTACTTCTCATCGAGCAGCCGGAAGCTCTCATCGAGCAGCCGGACGTCGCCAGCGGAGCCTGAAAAGAGGAATCGATCATGTCGATAGGAAGAATATGCAGCCGAACCCCGGTGACCGCGCGTCCCGGCGAAACCGTTCGTGAGGCGGCGCGACGCATGTATCGCGAGCGAGTCGGTACCCTCGTCGTGATGGACCCGGGCGGCGCAGCACTTCCGATAGGGTTCGTAACGGACCGAGACATCGTTACTCGCTGCGTGGCCGCCGGACTCGATCCGGAGTCCGAATCTGTCGCCAGCATCATGACAGTACCAGTGACGACTATCCACGAGGACGCCTCAGTGGAGGACGCCGTGACGCTCATGTCGGAGGTCACGATCAGGCGCCTTGTGGTGACCGACGACAATAATCGTCTGGTGGGCGTGTTGGCCCTGGATGACGTACTGGAGTGCCTGGCCAACGAAGCCAACGCGATCGGCCGACTCATTCCTCGGCACCCACCAGCCCTACTATAGGTCTACCATGTCAGTCGCCAAGGAAATCAAGGTCCTGTTAGGAGAAAACGCGGAGCCGGCATTCTCTCTATACGTGCCGCTCGGGCCAGGGTACCGTGAGGGCCACGCGAACAGGCTGCGCCTCAGAGAAGCCATCCGAGGCGCGATTCGAGTTCTCGCCGGTGGCGGCGATGCCCGAACGTTCAACAAGCTGGCGCGTCAATTGGAAGCCGCCGTAGCGCCGGGTCTTCTCAGCAGCGAGAGCGGCACGCTGGCCGTGTTCCATTCTCCCAATGTCAACACTACCTATCACCTGCCTGTCGTGCTTCCCGAACAAGTGTACGTGGGGCAGAATTTCCATATCAAACCGCTCCTCAGCTTTGTCCTCGCCGAGGATCGTTTCTGGCTTCTGGAACTTAGCCGGGGCAGCGCACGGCTCTGGGCCGGCGATGCCACGGAGATCTCTCCGGTTCAGGTCAATTCCTTGCCGACCAGCCCCGAGCAAGTACTCGGCTACGAATACGCGCGGGACTACGAGATCGTTCACCGCGGCGCTCACGCTCTTGGTCCCGGGACCGCGCGGGCCGCCGCGACGGCG
Source organism: Gemmatimonadota bacterium (assembly GCA_039714435.1). GTDB lineage: Bacteria > Gemmatimonadota > Gemmatimonadetes > Palauibacterales > Palauibacteraceae > JAZDDE01. The sequence goes on from JBDLJJ010000013.1 coordinate 17,124, forward strand.
TTCTCCGGACATGGAATGGGCGCCAATGACCGCGATGACGAAGCTCTGCAGTTCTTTCGGGCCGTGGATGACGCCCTCGTATCCGAACTTCAGGGATCCGAATCTCCCGTGATCCTGGCGGCAACTCCGGAGAATGAGGCGCTGTACAGGTCTGTAAGTCAGCTTCCCAATCTGGCCGGGGAGGGAATTCGGGCCGCGATTCGAGACTGGGACCTCGACAAGATTCATGGCTCGGCCCGCTCGATCACCGCCAAAGCCGCGGAGACCGCCGTTGACGAAGCTCGCCAGCTCTGGGAGGTGTCCTACGGCCGCGGCGCTGCCGAGTCCGATCCGGCTGCGATAGCGCGCTACGCGGTGGCCGGTAGAATCCGCCTCCTGATGGCCGAGCGAGGCCGGCAACTGTGGGGGACTCTCGACAGGGATACCGGCGCGGTGAGCGTCCAAGGTGAGGACGGTGAGGATCCCGGACCCGCCGCCATGGACATTCTGGATGAGCTGATCGAGCTGGCGATCCTGCACGGCGGACGTGTGCTGCTGGTATCGGCGGATAGCATGCCCGTGCAGACGGGCGTGGCCGCGATTCTCAGATAGCTCACCTTTCGTTCGCGCGCTAATGTTCGTCCGCGCTGGCGCGACTGTCCGGCTGAGCCACTATCCGCTTCTCATCGACCCACGTACACTGTAGGGTAATCCCCTACGGATCGTGGTCGGATCCCCTCACAGGAACCCGCCGGGCTTTCCCGACAGACCAGGTGGTCCATCACGTCTAGCTTGCCACGGCATGGAGGCGCCACGACCTCTGCCGATCCCTACGACCACGGAGGTCGCGGTGCACATCCGGACCAAAGCAGTTTTTCTGACGCTGTGTATGCTTGCGACGGCCGCATGCTCAGCCACGGACACAGCCGGAGAGGCGGCCGTTCCGTCGGTTCAAGAACCCACAGGTCCCATAGATGTCGAACTAGCAGCCCAGGGCCAGGAGCTCTTCCAGACGCGCGGCTGCGTCCTGTGCCACAAAGTCACGGAAGAGCGGTTGGTGGGGCCTGGTCTGGCCGGCATCACTGAGCGCCGGACTTTCGCGTGGACATATGGGATGATTACGAATCCCGACTCCATGCTGGCCGAAGACGCCACCGCGAAGGAGCTGCTCGGCCAATACTTCACACCTATGGCCAACCAGGACATCAAGGATAACGAGTTTCGGATGCTGTATGAGTATATGCGCAGTCTCGACGAATCCCGTTCCGAGGATTCGCCTTGAACCGGGACTCACCCTGAAAGCACGACTTTTTCCTGACCCCATGATTTCTCCCCAGATTTGAGGCACGAAGATGAAGAAAACAGGAAGGACCAGGACAATCGCAGTCACTTTCGCCGCGGTCCTGGCCGCCGCCAGCATTCCGCTCGCCTGCAGCGGCGGTGGAACCGGAACAGGCGCCAGCGTGGCTGATATCGCCTCGGCCCGAGGGCTGAGCGAGGCCGACATAACTGCCGCGGTCAAGACTTACGTTCCAACCGGCCAGATGGATGACTACATGCTGTTCGCCTCCGGGGGGCACTCCGGTCAGGTGCTCGTGATAGGCGTTCCATCGATGAGGCTGCTGAAGGTCATCGGCGTGTTCACTCCCGAGCCGTGGCAGGGTTTCGGATACGGCTCCGAGGAGCATGAGGCGCTGTTTGCTTCCGGCGACATGGGCGGAACCGAGATTCGCTGGGGTGACACCCACCATCCGGCGCTGTCAGAGACTGACGGCGACTACGACGGTCAGTTCCTGTTCATCAACGACAAAGCGAATCCCCGCATCGCCGTCATCGATCTGCGCGATTTCGAGACCAAGCAGATCGTCACCGACCCGTTGATGGGTTCGAATCACGGCGGGTCGTTCGTGACGCCTAACACGGAATGGATCATCGAGCCCAGCCAGTACGCTGTGCCGCTGGACGGCAAGTACGCCGGCCTGGACGAATACGAAGAGCGCTACAGAGGCGCCGTCACGTTCTTCAAGTTCGACCGCGAGGCGGGACGAATCGATGTAGACCGTTCGTTTACGATGGAACTTCCACCGTACTGGCAGGACCTGTCCGACGCCGGACGCGGCCCTTCGTATGGCTGGGCCTTCATCAACTCGTTCAACACCGAGATGGCTACGGGCGGGATCATGCAGGGCAACCCGCCGTTCGAGGCGGGCACCATAGCCAACGACATGGACTATATGCACGTCATCAACTGGGAGCGGGCGGCAGAGGTAGCCGACGAGCCTGGAAAGACGATTCAGATCCAGGGCCGGCGTGTCATTACTCTTCAGACAGCCATCGACGAGAAGCTGCTGTTCTTCATTCCCGAGCCCAAGAGTCCGCACGGCGTGGACGTAACACCGGATGGCAGCAAGCTCGTCGTTTCGGGCAAGCTCGACCCGCATGCGACCATCTACTCGTGGGCCAAAATCGAGGCGGCCATCGAGGCGGAGAGTTTCTCCGGCACGGACGTCTATGGCGTCCCGATCATCGACTTCGACGCGGTGCTGGAATCACAGGTCGAACTTGGGCTGGGGCCGCTGCACACGCAGTTCGCCAGCAACGATATTGCCTTCACGAGCCTGTTCATCGAGTCGGCCGTGGCCAAGTGGAGCCTCAGTGAAGGCCGCGTGCTCGAGAAGCTACCCGTGCACTACAACGTCGGGCACCTGGCGGCGGCCGAGGGCGACACCAAGTCGCCGGACGGCAACTATCTGGTATCACTCGACAAGTGGTCGCTGGACCGGTTCGCGGGAGTAGGTCCTCTGCTGCCGCAGAACTTCCAGCTCATCGATGTGACCGGAGACGAGATGCAGCTTCTGTACGATTCGCCGATCGGTATAGGCGAGCCGCATTACGCCCAGATGATCAAGGCGGACAAGCTGAATCCGTGGACCGTGTATCCGGAGGTCGGATTCAACCCGGGAACCATGTCCGCCGCAGAAGACCCGGCCCTGCCCGGCGAAGAGCGCATCGAGCGGCGCGGTGACGAAGTGCATGTCTACATGACAGCCGTTCGGAGCCACTTCACGCCCGAGATCATCGAGGTGACTCAAGGTGACGAGGTGGTGATTCACATCACGAATCCGGAGCAGGCGCACGACGCCACGCACGGGTTCGCCATAGACAAGTACAACGTCAACCTCAGCATCGAACCCGGTGAGTCGCAGGTCGTGCGCTTCACCGCCAACAAGGAAGGCGTATTTCCGTTCTACTGCACCGAGTTCTGCTCGGCGCTCCACCTCGAGATGACCGGGTATCTCCTGGTCCGTCCGTCGTAGGAGGGGGCGACCTGTGGAACGAATTGCCCATATCTTTCAGGGCAAGCTGTCTCGAACCAGCCGGCTGCTAATCCTGGCCGTGGCGATCGCGCTGATCCCCAGCGTGATCCTCCCGGTGTGGAAGATCACACTACACGCGCCACAGTATCCGGCTGGTCTCGAGATGGTCATTTACCCCAACACGGTGGGAGGTGATCTGGACGAAGTGAACCTCCTCAACCACTACATCGGAATGCAGCACATCGATGCTGACGAATTCCCTGAATTCAAGTTCATTCCGTTTTTCATTCTTCGTCTGCTGGGATTCGCGACCCTGGCGGTCCTTGTGGGCCGCGTATCAGTGGCCGCGATTGGCTATCTGGACTTCATGTTGTTCGGGGTCGTCATGCTGTTCGATTTTCAGGGGTGGCTGGCCCAGTACGGGACAAACCTGTCGCCCGCGGCCGCGATCAGCATGGAGCCGTTCATACCCAAATTCCTGGGAACGACCGAGATAGCCAATTTCACGGTGACCAGCTGGCCGGCCTCAGGGGCGATCCTCATGGCCATAGCCGGATTCCTCGGTCCGGTCATCCTGGCTATCGAGTGGAAGAACATCGGCCGTGCGGCACAAACATGATCTCGGCTCGACTCGTTGTGGCAGCCGGTCTCGCCCTCGCCGCGAGTGTCTCGGGCGGGACCGCTGCGCTGGCGCAGGAGCAGGGGCAGGCAGTCCTGCGGGTCGGCGGCCCGGGAGCGGCTTACTCGACCGTTTCCGAAGCGCTGCAGGCCGCCGCACCTGGCGACACGATTAGCGTAGGACGCGGCACCTACCAGGAACAGCTGGTCATCACCAAGCCCGTAGTCATGGTCGGTGAGGGCTGGCCGGTGATAGACGGAGCGCGTCAAGGTCACGTTATCGAGGCCCATGCACCGATTACGCTCACAGGCTTCATCATACGCGGGTCGGGAAAGGACGTGGACGCGGAGGACTCGGGGCTGTTGGTTCACGCGGGTCCGGCGCGGGTCGAACACAACTCGTTCGAGGACGTGTTCTACGGCATTTACCTGAAGGATGCCGGCGGTTCCTCCATCGTCTCCAACTCCATCCTGGGCAAGGACCTTCCCATGTCGAGGCGCGGCGACGGGATTCGGCTGTGGCACAGTTCGGGGACCCGCATCGCCGACAACGAGGTAACCGGCACGCGCGATGTAGTGATCTTCTTCTCCGACAGTCTGAGCGTGGTGCGCAATACGGTTACCGGAGGCCGGTATGGTCTCCATTACATGTACAGCAACCACAACCGGTTCGAGGAAAACACGTTCGCCAACAATCAGGTCGGTGCGTTCATTATGTACTCGAGCGATATCGAGCTGACAGGCAACGTGTTCGCGGAGGCCATGAAGAGCGATGGCTACGGCATAGGTCTCAAGGACGCCGATGACATTCGGATCACCGACAACCTGATGATCGGGAACGGGGCAGGTATCTATCTCGACAACTCACCCTCGAACCCCGCCGCGACAAACGCGATCGAGCGAAATGTATTGGCCGGCAATTCGTCGGGGGTGACGCTTCTGCCCAGCGTGCAAGGCAACGAATTTCGCGGCAACGACTTCGTGGACAATTCCAGCTCAGTATTGCTGTCGGGCGGAGGAGGCAGTCAGGAGCGGAACACCTGGATTGGCAACTACTGGAGCGGATATTCCGGGTTCGACACCGATGGCGATGGCGTCGGCGACACGCCGTTTTCGCACTCCCGCCTGGCTGATGAACTGATGAGTGCGTCGCCCTCGTTGCAATGGTTCCGCGGAAGTCCGGTCGTGGGCCTTCTGGGTGTGCTCAGCCGCTTCTTTCCGCTGCTCAGGCCTCAGCCCGTGCTGACCGACCAGACGCCCCGGCTCAAGCCTGGCTCGCTGGCGGCGTGGCGCGGCCACGCAGCGCTGGTAGCGGCCAAGCCGCCGTTTGGCCTGAGACGCGCACTCTGGCTCGTGGCCTTTGCCACTCTGTCAGTTCTGGCCGGAGCCGGAATGGGCCGAGTTCTGAGGCCGAGGTCAATTGCCGGGACGGTCTCATGATAGTGGCCAGGGATTTGAAGAAAGCGTACGGCGAGCACGTCGTTCTGGATGGCCTGAGTTTCGATATTCCAGCCGGACAGAGGGTCGCGCTGATCGGTCTCAACGGGGCTGGCAAGACCACTCTGCTGCGCTGTCTTCTCGGCCTGGTGGCCTTCGATGGCGTACTGACGATCGATGGCCTGGAGGCGTGCCGGAGCCACGAGGGTTCCGAAGCTCGCCGCAGGATCGGGTACGTGCCGCAGCGAATCCCCGCCTTCGATCTGACCGTATCCGAGTTCGTCGAGTTGATGACGGGCGTGCGAGGTCTCGAAGCAGACTCGTTACTCGGCGTGCTGGACGACCTGGGACTCAGTATGGCGCAGGTTGCCGATAAGTACATGAGCTCTCTTTCCGGCGGAATGCTGCAGAAACTTCTGCTCGCGCTGGCGCTCGGCAGCGAAGCGTCCATCCTACTACTGGACGAACCGACCGCCAGCCTGGATCCTTCCGCTCGGCGGGATTTCTTCGCGGGCGTGGCCCGTGCTCCCGAGGATACGACAGTCCTGTTCGCCTCCCATCGATTCGAAGAGATCGAGCAGTTGGCTGACCGGGTTCTTCTCCTCCATCAGGGTCGACTGGCCTTCGACGGATCCGTGGCCGATCTGTGGACGCTGGCGGGAGCCACAGATCTGGAGATACAGGCGGTTCGCTCTTCCGCCTGGCGAGCCGACACCCAGGAGCGCCTGCTGGCCAGGGCGATCGCGGCCGCCGACCCGGCGCCCTGCGATTGCGCGGGTATGGGAGGCTGCTGAATGGGCGCCGCACGTTATCTGGTGCAGAGAGAGCTCAGGGGCGCGGTGCGCGGGTACTGGTTTCTCGCCTACTCGGGCGTGTTGATACTGGGCGGCCTGGTCCTCGTCTCGATCGGCGGAGCCAGCGGAGACATCCTGGGCCACAGAGGATACGCCCGCGCCCTGGCTGGCCTGGCACATCTGGGCCTGGTCGTGGTGCCGCTCATGGCGCTGTTTCCGGCCGCCACCGCGCTGGCGGGGGACCGCGAAAGCGGGGCCCTCGACTACCTGCTGGCCCAGCCCATCACGCGCTCCCAGTTGTACACGGGCAAATGGCTGGGCGTGACCACAGCGGTTCTCGCCTCACTCGCTCTGGCGTACGGACTGTTCGGCAGCGTGGCCGTGCTGCGGGGGGTCGGACCCGAGCTCGTCCTGGCTCTGTTCGGGGCCACCGTTCTTCTCGCTGTGGCGTTCGTTTCGCTGGGCCTTCTTATTTCAGCCGTTTCCACATCGGCTCACCGCGCGATCAGCATCGCCGTAGCCGCGTGGCTGTTCCTGCTCGCTCTGGGCAGCCTGGGTGTCATGGGTGCCTTCGTCCGCTGGCAGCTACCGCGAGGCGCTCTCGTGGTGTGGAGCTTTCTGAACCCGATCGAGGCCTGCCGACTGGCCATCGTGCCGCTGCTGGATCCCGATGTAGGCCTGCTGGGTCCGGTGAGCGCTGACCTGGTGGCACGCATCGGGACGCCGGGCCTGGTAGCGCTGGCGGCGGCCAGCCTGATGGCATGGTCTCTGGTCGCCGCACTGGCCGGCCGGCGCCTGTTCCGATCGGCCGGAAGCTAGCCGATATGACTGGATCTCTTCTGCTCGACACGCGGCCTGGCTATCGCACACCGCTGGCGGACGGCACTTTCAACCCCGGTGCCGGAGATGAGCAATGCAACCTTCGGATTGGGAGCGGCATGAAGCCAAGTGACGAACTGAGCCACAGTGATAGCAGCGAGTTCGCGGATCTGGCCACGAACATCCTGTTCGAGAAAGCACCGGACGGCATCATCGTGGTCGACGAGACTGGATCTATCCAGCTCGCCAACAAGAAGGCTGAGGATCTGTTTGGTTACACGCGAGCGGAAATGGCCGACCTTTGCGTGGAAGATCTTGTTCCGATAACGGTTCGGGGTCGTCACGTCAGCCATCGAGAGGCCTTCAGCCAGTTGCCGACGGACCGGCCGATGGGCATCGACCTGGAACTGCGCGCCCTGCGCAAGGACGGAACAGAGCTTCCCGTTGAGATCAGCCTGAGCGCTATCCAGCAGGTCGATCGCCGGCTGACCATCGCCATCATACGTGACATGACTGGCCATAAGCGCCTCCAATCCTTCGGCGTTCAGGCTCTGCGGGCCATGGAGGTCGAGCGCCAGCGAATCGCCCTGGAGCTGCACGACGAGACTCTACAGGAACTCGCAGCTCTGCTCATTCACCTCGGCATGGCGCAGCGGCAAGCGGGGCCGCACGCTGCCCTGCTGGGCGAGGTAAGGCAGGAGCTGACGGAAGTCGCGGAAGGGATACGCCGCATCGCCGGCGCCCTTCGCCCGCCAGAGCTGGAAGCGGTCGGCGTCGCTTCAGCGATCCGGTCCCATGCCCGACAGCTCAACGAGCGCACCGGCCTCCGCATAACGGTCCAGGCGGATGATTCCGCCGATGATCTTTCAGCTGACGATCAGCTGGCCCTGTACCGAATCGTGCAGGAGGCCATATCCAACTCACTCAAACATGCGCCTAACAGCCGCGTGCAAGTGAGGATTGCCGCGATCGAGACAGTCGTCGTGGCGGTTGTCGAGGACGACGGTGAGGGATTCGACGTGCGCTGGGCCATGGCGCGTCGCGGCGGCCTCGGGCTGGTCAGCATGATCGAGCGGGCCCGACACGCGGCCGGACGGGTGGATATCACGAGCGAGGCAGGGATGGGGACAGTGGTGACGGCGCGGTTTAACCTCCCAAGTGAGCAGTCAGATGCCTGAATCCATAAAGCTGGTAATAGCCGATGATCATGCGGTGCTGCGCGCCGGACTGCAGGCACTGCTGGATGCCGAAGAAGGATTGGAAGTGGTGGGCACTGCCGCGGACGGACAGGAAGCGGTCGATCAGGCCCGCCGGCTCCGGCCCGACATCGTGATTATGGATCTCTCGATGCCCGACCTGAGCGGGCTCGAAGCCACGCGGCGCATCGCCGCCCTGGATCTGGGTGTAAAAGTCCTGGTGCTGACGGCGCACGCTGAGGAGGAGTATCTGTTCCCCGTGCTGGACGCCGGAGGAAGCGGGTTCGTGACCAAGACCAGAGCGGACGACGACCTGGTGCATGCCATTCGCCAGGTCGCCCGGGGCGAAGTGTTCCTGTATCCGACCGCGATGAAGCTGCTGCTGGAGCGCTACAGACACGCCGAGTCGACCCCCGACCCGCTGGAGCCGCTGAGCCAGAGAGAGCGTGAAGTGCTGGCCCTCACGGCCGAGGGCTACAGCTCGTCCGAGATCGGTGAGAGGCTGTTTATCTCACCGAAGACGGTCGACACCTATCGCTCGCGCATCACGCAGAAGCTGGGGCTCAAACACAGGTCCGAGCTGGTCCGCTTCGCGCTGCAGACGGGACTCCTGAGAAAGAAGTAGCCCTGGCGTCTGGGCCCTGGCGGCAGCGCCCTGCCGCGCCAGGCGCGCTAGGTCCGGCGTTCGAGTTCTAGGGCGCCTCGAAACCGGCGGTCTTGTGCGAGCCGTCGCAAAACGGCTTACCCTGCGAATGCCCGCAGCGGCACAAGGCGCACTTTTCAGTCTCCTTCAGGATCTCACCGTCTGCGCTGCGCACGACTACCATACCGCTCACCAGCAACGGGCCGTTGGCACGGGCCGTAATCTCTACGTTTCCAGCGCTCATTTATGAGACTCCTTGCAAAAGGTTGCTGGCCCGTTGAACGCGGCCGTCACGCTAGGGCATGAGAAACACTAACACTATTCCATATGTTTCAGATCGCCGCGGATTCGGGATAATCGAAACCCTCGTAGCGATTACCGTGCTCGCTATCGGTCTGCTGGCGGCGTCCGGACTGAGTTCCAGCGCCGGCCGACTACTTACCACGGCCTCAGTGCTGGCCGACCAGACCGCCGCCGCGGAGGCTGTATTCGAGGCCCTGCGGCAAGCCGGCTACGCCGCCGCGGTGTCGGGGGCAGACACTGTCACGGTCGGCTCCAGCCGGTTTGCGGTGGAAATCGCCGTGACGGTCCTGGCAACCGGCGCCAAGGAAATCGTCGTCCGGGTCTCCGGACGGCGCCCGGCCCCCGACCGTGAATTCACGACGTGGATGGCCAGTGCGCCGAATTTCCCGCCGCCAGCGGCTGCAGCCCCGGCCCCGTGAGGCTGCCCGGCCACGCTGCCGCGACGGCGCCCAGTCCGCCCGGCTTCACGCTGCTCGAGCTGCTAGTAACGATCTCCCTGGGCAGCCTGGTGATCTCTGCTCTACTCTCGCTGCTGCTCGGCCAGGGACGTTTCTACCGGCACGCGGACGACTCGATACTGGCCCGGCAGTCCGCCGGCGCGCTCACCGACCTGATGTCCTCGGAGCTCCGCCTGGCCCGGGCGGCGGACCTCCTGGCCGCCGAACCCGAATCCGTCAGCGTCCGGCTCGATATCCTGCTCGGAGTCGTCTGCGATTCGACTGCGGCGGATGAAGTGGCTCTGTACTGGTACGACTCTGTTCCCGCCGCCAACCTTCCGGGCGGACTGTCCGGTACGTCATACTCTCTGCCGCTGGCGCCGGGAGTACGGCACGCTGACGGGTGGCGGCCGCTTGAGACAGCCTCCGGCGCCGGGGTGAAGGCGATCTGTGAAGCCGGTGCTGCGCCCCTGATCGGGCCGGATTCGAACTACAGGATCGCGGCGGGGTGGGCCGGCTCCTTCGGCGGTGACTTTCCAGCCCCCGGATCACTGGTCCGCCAGTACGGAACATTGACATACCGCGTGGCCCCCTCCCGCTTCGGGGACGGAGACGCGCTGTGGAGAAACAGACAGGAGATAGTGGCTCCGCTCAGGGGAGTGACCCTCGCCTACGAAAAAGACGACGGGACCGTGGTCGCCTCTGTCCCCCCGGCTGACCTCGAACGGGTTCGGCGCATCCGGCTGGAGGGCGAGGCTCAAGGTCTGTCCGCTGCAGTCACAGGCGCGGCGAGACCCCTGAGCATCTCTATCCCGCTGTTAGGCCAATGAAAGTTCGGCCGCGGGCGCAGATTGAGTCTCGGCCGCGTCTTCGATCGGCGCGCAGAAACAATCTTCCGTGTATTCATCATCAGAGATGTGCAGATTCCACCACCGCTCAGCCACGTCACGGTTCCAGGCGTCGGGGAAGGCGATACCGTCCAGCGCCTGGCGCAGCTCTCTGATGCTGGCGAAGCGATCCTGCGGCTTCTTCTCCAGACACTTCATCACCAGCGCATCCAGCTCAGCCGGAATCTTCTCTTCCGCCAGCGCCGCTGGAGGCCGGGGCCGGGTCTTCACATGGTCGATCAGCAGCTCGACCGGAGAAGCCGATGTGAAGGGCGGCTGGCCCGTGAGCATCCAGTATGCCACCGCGCCCAGATTGTAGATGTCGGCGCGCGCATCCGGCTGCTCGCGTCCATAGATCATCTCGGGAGCCAGGTAGCGCGGGGTGCCGAACAACGCTCCGGCCTGTGTAAGCTCGGGCGCGCTGTCAGCCGCTTCTATCTTCTTGGCCAGACCGAAATCCAGGACTTTCACGAAGTCGAACAGCCCGCCCCGGCGCGTCAGGAAGATATTGGACGGTTTCAGATCCCGGTGCACGATGTCCTGCGTATGAGCCTCCTCGAGCGACCCGGCGATCTGATTGAGAATGAAGGCGACCCGATTCCCTGGCAGTGGCCCGAATCGTTCTACAAATTCCTGAAGATCCATTCCTTCCAGGTACTCCATCGCATAGTAGAACGTGGAGTCGCTCGTACGCCCGTAGTCGAAGATCGTGATCGTGTTCGGGTGCGTCAGACTGCTGGAAAGCCGGACCTCACGCTCGAAGCGGGCCAGTGCCGTAGCGGCCTCTCCCGGTGGGGGCTCCAGCACCTTGACCGCACTGGGCCGGCAAAGCAGGGCGTGTTCCGCCACGTAGACGCGGCCCATCCCGCCCCGTCCGAGCTCCCGGTGGATCACGTAATTTCCCATGCGCCGGGCTTTGATAGCGGTTTGCCGCAGTGAATACAGAGTTCTCGTAATAAGCACGGAAAGAACCGCGAAGATGGTTGCCGTAAACGTGCTTAGCGCCGCGTGGCTCAGCATGGCGTTGCGGTCCCCCGCGCCGCCCTGGATTCCGTCCCAGAACGTCCTCACTTCGCCTACCAGTTCGTAGGCCAGCAGCGGGAAGAACGCGGTAGCGACGATGGCCACGACGCCCAGCCCTATCTGATATTTCTGCTGCCAGGGGATGAAGGCGGCGGGGATAAACAACGAAATGACCACGCCGGCTGTGGGCGGGGTCTGCGGCGCGAAGACGGCCCAATGCAACGTGGCCGCAACGACGCTGATGCCGAACGCCACCAGCGTGATCGTCTGAAGCCCCCGCGCCGTATTGGAATTCAGGTACAGGTACGCGAGCGCGAGAGCGTAGGTAATGGGAAACGCCAGTTCGAGGGACCATCTGAGCCCGGTCAGCCCGGTGGCGTCTACCCCCACCGACTGATTGGCCAGCTGTAGTGCCGCCACAAATGCCAGAGAGGCCAGCACCGCGATCCGGAAAACGAGCTTGCAGCGTTCCTCGAGAAGGTCTGACAGTTCGTGTTCGTACGAGCTACCCAAACTCGCCGCAAGCGAGAGCTCGCGCCCGATTCTAAGCTGTCCCGCTTCCATCTATTCTCCTTTGAGCCACGCCAGGCCGCGAGCCACCACGGCCTGGACGCGCTCACTTCGTCGTCAGTCTGTCGTTCCGTTGGGCATGAACAGGCGAGTATAGACTGTTCCCGCCGCCAGACCGCCGATAATCGGTCCCGCCCAATACACGGCATGGTTAGCCCACTGTCCCGATGCGACGGCAGGGCCAAACGCACGCGCCGGGTTCATTGCCGCCCCGGTCAGCGGGCCACCCGCCAGGATGTCGAACACCAGAACGAGTCCGATCGCGAACCCGCCTACCTTCGGCGCCCGGCTGTCTACGGCGGTCCCGAAAACGGCGAACACCAGGAAGAAGGTGAGTATCGCTTCGATGAGTACACCCTGGGCCACCGTAACGTCCCCCGATAGGGCCGGAGTTCCCACGGCCGCCGCGCTCACCGCCGCTTCAGGGTAGAGAGACACCAGAACCCCGGCGGCCGCGATGGCTCCAACCACCTGGAAGATGATATAGCGCAGGGCGGTCTTGGCGTCGATCAGCTTTGTGGCCCAGGCGGCTAACGAAACCGCGGGATTGATGTGGCCTCCCGACACGTGCAGCGTAGCCGTCACCATCACGGCGAGCACGATTCCATGGGCGAACGCGACGCCAAGAAGGCCCACTCCACCGTCTGTATGGACGTCCATGATGATGGCGCCTGCACCAAAGAACGTCAGAGCGAATGTGCCTAACGCTTCAGCCAAAGCTGGTTTCCAGCGATCCATTCAGACCTCCGGGTGAGAAGAAGGGAAGCGGCGAAAATGCCGATCCAAGGTACGAATCCTCACGGTCCCGGTACAAGGGTCACTGCGCGCTAGCCTCGGTCTGGTCTGTTGCCTCGGCAACGGATATTGTTAGTTGTGGCACGGAAACAGACTGGCATCGAAAGAGGAGAACGTCCCGATGACGCGGCGGCCTACCTGATTCAGAGGTCGGCGCGCTTGCTCAGAGTTCTCTTTCAGCGGGCTGTGAGTACATCAGAACCGGAGCTTACACCGGAAATGTGGCTGATTCTCAGCCGGCTGGCGGCGCGGGACGGGCAGTATCAAAGCGAACTGGCGCAGTCCACGCTGAGGGATCGTCCTAACGTGTCGCGAATTGTGGCCGGCCTGGAGCGCCGGGGATTCGTCACTCGCCGCAAGGATCGGACGGACGGACGGCGGCAGCGCGTTTATCTCACGCCCAGGAGCCGGAAGTGTGCGTCCACCGTAGCTCCCGTCGCGGCACACGTTCGCGATGCGATCTACGAGGGTCTGTCACAGGCCGACGTGGCGCAGCTTCGCCGCTCGCTGCGGAGGATAGAGAAGAACGCCCTGGCAGCTCTGCGCGAGCTGCCCGGACAGGACAGCTCGCACCCCTAGTCGCCGCCTAAGTCGTCCCGGTGGAAGACCAGCCTCGTTCGATGTCTAGCCTAGCTCGGTGTCTAGCCTCGCCGCCGTAATCTGATGCTGCCGTTCACGGTCGAGAGGCTCAAATCGCCTCCCCCACCGGAGCCGATCGTGCCCCTCATGCGCCGGTTGGCGAACCTGCCGGTGATCGTGAGGGGAAAATCGCTCTCCAGGCTACCGTTCACGGTGTTTGCCTTAACATTGGCGCTTGTACCGGCGGGCATTTCCACCGTAACACTGCCGTTCACGGTCGAGAAGTCCAGCTCTCCGCTCCAGTCTGAGTCTCCAAGAACAGCGTACACCGACCCGTTAACTGTAGAAGCCTCCGCCAACCCGGTAGTTTCTACCCGGGCGTCTCCGTTCACGGTGCTTACGCGGGCATCAGCTCTGAGGCCTTTGGCCTCCACGTCCCCGTTCACAGTCTTCCCGGTGAAGCGCACTCCGGCCGGAATCAGAACCTCGAACTGCACCTCTACGTCGTTCTTGTGCGTGTTGCTACGCCACCGGTTCCCGATATCACACGTGTTGGGCCGATCACCGTTTCTGTGTGGATACACGGCGCAGATAGTCACTCCGCCGGAGTGCTCCACCACTTCGATCTCCACATCCTCGGCGTTGCCGCGCCGGTGCTCGATCTTGGACGCGCGTACCTCGACCACGTCACCGGACGTGAACGAAGCGTCAATCGGCCCGTTTACTCCCTTGATCTCGATTACGTCACCCTGTGCGATCCTTCCGCGCCACTCGAAGTCCTGCGAACTCTGATCCTGGCTTGCCGTGCTCTCCTGGCTCAGGCCCACCAAACCGCCCAGGCCGATAACCGCCGCCGCTGCCCACATGCTTCTCTTCATCGTCTTCCCCCTGTCACTAGCTTCCCTAGCGATCCTGAATGAGCTGAATCAGACCGTCGAACGCCGACAACTCCAGCGAAGCTCGGCCTGTTCCCATCGTGAACGAGAACTTCCTTCTCCCGATCTCTCCCGTGAGTTCTACCGGGAAATTCGCCTCGAATTCCCCCGAAAAAGTGGAGACGGTGACGCGCGCGTTGGCTGCTTCCGGCATCAGTACGGTCAGATCCCCATCGTGCGTGGACAGGCTGTATCGCCCGCCGTCGCGAATCGGCCCCGAGAACCGGATATCTCCGTCCACCGTGTTTGCGCCGACACGGTTTGAGCGGATTCCGTCCAGGGTGATGTCTCCGTCTACGCCCTGCACAGCCACTGTGCCCTCCACGTCCTCAACGCTGATCGCGCCGTCCACTCCGACGACCGCGATATTTCCCGAGGCGCCCCGCAGCCAGATGTCTCCATCCACGCTGTTCAGGGCTATATTTCCATCTCCGCCGGTCACCCGGATGTCACCCTCAACGCTGTGTATAGCGACATCTCCTCCCAGGCCTTCGCCCACGATCTCCAGATCGACGCCGGAAATCTCGATCGCGGCGGAGCGCGGAATCGTCAATTCGATGTTCGCCTCCGTCGGTGCACCCCAACGCGACCGCGGCCGAAGCGTGATATCCGATCCCTTTCGGCGAACTTCGACACGCCCCTCGTCGACGCTATCGTCGAACCAGGCCACAATGTGGACCTCGTTCCGCGCCCAGGTATCGACATGCACCGTACCCTCATGGCTGCGGAGCGAAACACGTGAGTTCGCGTTCACCGAGAACGTCGTGTCGGTTTGCTGAAACATCGCCATCGAGGCGAGCAGCACCACTGGTAGACTTGTCATCGTCTCCTCTAATCTATGTTTGCGCCCGGACCAGCTCATTGGCCTGCAGCAATACGTCCAGCTTGCGGGTCATGGCGCCGGTCAGATGGCGGCTCAAATACTCACTGGCCGGATCGGCTTCGAGGGCCGTCCGGGCTTCATCTATGGCCAGGTCGATTTTCTTGAGACTGGCCTCAATAACGCGCACTGTTTCCGGATCAAGACTGCCTCGGCCGGCCGCGAGTCCAACCTCGAGGTCGTGTATGGCCGTTTCGTACTTAGTCGTCGCGCCTGCAAACAGGGCTGGGCCCGCCGGCGTCTGGCTGGCATCGGTCCCGGCCGCAACCTCGCCGCTCTCAGGTCCTACCGCCGACGGCGCCCCGCCAGTCTGCGCGACATACACCAGGCTGCCGCCCAGCAGAACCATCGCCACGGCCGCGGCTGCCAGTTGAGGCGCCGTGAACGTGAACCGTGACAGATTGGACTTCCGCCGCGGCCGCAAAGGCACGACAGCCTGGCTCGCCTCGGCCTCGATACGGGACGCAATTCCCGGCCACAGGTCAGAAGCCGGCTCCGTAACGGGAAGCTCACGCGCCAGATTCTTCACGGCGCGCAGTTCCTCGAGCGTAACACGAAGCTCTGTATCCTGCCGCAGCTGGTCTTCCAGCGCTACGCGTTGTTCCTCGCTCAGCGATTCGTCGAGGTAATCCGACAGCATGTCTGTCCAGTCGTTTTTCATCTCACTCATCCGGTCTTCGTCAGGCCTGCAGTCGCTGGCGCAGCATCATGCGTGCGCGGTGCAACTGCGCCTTCGTCGTCCCACTCGTCACTCCCAGCATCTCAGCTATCTCTCTATGCTTGTAGCCCTCCACATCGTGGAGAACGAACACTTCTCTCGCTCCCTCGGGCAGCGCCTGAATGGCGCGCTCGAGAGCCGGCTTCAGCTCAGGCGTGCTCTTCGGTCCGGCCACCCGCTGCAGTGCACCCTCCGCATCCGGGTGACTGCGAGCACGCTGGATCCCCAGCTTCTTGCGCTGAGCCAGTATCAAATTCACCGCCACCCGGTGCATCCAGGTGCTGAGCTTCGCCTCGCCCCGGTACGTATCCAGCTTCTGCCAAACTCTGACGAATACGTCCTGCGTAGTTTCGTCCGCCAGTTCGGGCCCCAGCATGCGAAGGGCTAACGAATGCACCCGAGGAACATGACGCCGGTACAGCCGCTCGAAGGCCGCCGTATCTCCCTCCGCCGCCCTGCGGGCATCGAGGCGATCGTCAGATTCCAGCACGCCGTTGTCTCTCGGACTCCTGGCCAAAGCAAGATTGCTCATGTCAAAGGATTGGATAGTCTTGCGCCCGTGATGGTTGAAACTGCACCCAAGTGTGACCTTGAAGCCAGTTGTCAGCCCAAACGCCTGAGTTTGCCTCGCAGACCGGGCGCCAGACATCTTCATCCGATGACTGTTTCCGTGTGGCTGCACACGTTCGGCTGCAAAGCCAACCAGTACGACACAGAGGTCATGCGCCAGGAGCTGGAGAGCCGCGGCGCCGGCATCGTGGCAGATCCCGCCGCGGCCGATGCGGCGGTGCTCAATACGTGCACCGTTACCAATCAGGCCGATGCCAACGCGCGCGCTCTGATTCGCCGGCTGCACAGGCGTCACCCGGCCCTGCGCATCGTGGTGGCAGGCTGCTCCACGGCCCTCAGGGCGAACGATTACCGCTCCATGCCCATGGTGAGCGGCGTTGTGGTGGGTCACGATCCGGGCCAGGTCGCGGCCGTGGCCGGTCTGCCGGACACGATCGGCTCGTCGGACTACGAGCCCGTCGGCGGCCCGCTGCTGCGCGCCAACCGCCGCGGAACGCGTGGGTGGCTGAAGATCCAGGACGGCTGCGATCGCCGCTGCTCCTTCTGCGCCACACGACTCGCGCGGAGCAGCAGCCGGTCCCGCCCGCTGGCGGAGGTTACGGCCGAGGCGCGAGTCCAGTCGTCGTCCCACTCCGAGCTGGTTCTTACGGGCATACACATCGGCCACTACGGCCGTGATCTGGACCCGCCGAGCAGTCTGTCCCGTCTGTGCGCCGAGCTTCTCGAACAGGTTCCGGGTGTGCGCTTCCGCCTCGGCTCCATCGAAGCGACAGAGGTCGACGATCTTCTCATCTCCCTCATGGAGACGTCGGACGGCATGCTCGCTCCGCACCTGCACATGCCTTTGCAGAGCGGTAGCGACGCGGTGCTGCGCCGCATGCGCCGCTGGCACACACGCGAACAGTACCGGCGCCGGGCGCTCGAAATCGCGGCCCGGATCCCCGTTCTCGGCCTCGGCGCGGACGTCATCGTCGGATTTCCGGGTGAGACGGGGGCGGATCACGCGCAGACCGCCGCCCTGCTGAGCGAGCTGCCGTTCACCTACGCGCACGTGTTTCCGTTTTCGGTGCGTACTGGCACGGCCGCCGCATCTATTCCGGAGCGAGTGCCCGGCCACCTCGCTGCCGGCAGGTCGCTCTCGCTGCGGGAACTGGTTCGCGCCAAGGGCGAGGCCCACGCTCTGTCGCGCCTCGGGGGCGGAGCCCTCATCGCGGTCGAGGCTAACGGAACCGGCCTGACCGGCGATTATCTGCGCGTCCGGGTTCAACCGGACAGCGGATCGCCAGGCTCACTGGCCCGGGTGAAGATCGGCGGCTCGGCCTCCGGCCTGGTAGCCCACGCACCGGGCGCCCGCGCGGCCCTACCCATTCTGTCGCCGAGCGGCGCCGCGTAACATCCGGCGGTTTGTGGCCCGATACCTGCAACCGCGTGGAAGCCAGGCCGCCGGATCTGGCGCTGGAGCCTCTTTTGCCCCATCTTATGGGTGCTCCGGTGGGTCACCCATGATCGCCAGATGTGGAGCGCCGTGACGCAGGGACGGAGGGCAGTGGATCCCTGGAATCAGTCGCGGGTTTCTTTCTGTCAGCGGACGAACTTCTCGTTCGCTTCAGCCGAGTCATCCGAAACGCCCCCTGTGCTGAGGCACAGTCCGTGATTCGCCGAGGCTGTTCATCCATCAAAGTGAAGAAATTGTGAGTAGCGAAGCACAACTTGGAGTCCTGGAGATCCTGGGAAGCCGGTCCGGTTTTATCCGGCGAAAGTCATCCAGCTATGTCCCCGGC
>JBDLJJ010000014.1:0-35218 GCA_039714435.1 Gemmatimonadota bacterium
ATCACCCGCGACCCGATCTCCCTTTCCAACGGATGCATGTTAGGGCAAATGTGGTACACGGCCTCGACACCCTGCATGGCCCGCCCCACATCCTCATCACTTAGGAGGTCCCCGAGCACAGTCTCAGCGGCGCCCAGCTGACGGAGCTCGGGCTCCCGACCACGACCGCCGATGAAGGCCCGGACCCGGTTGCCGCGTGAGGCGAGAGCCTCGGTTACTGCCTTGCCGGTCTTTCCAGAGGCCCCAGTGAGCAGAATCAAAGCAACCGCTCACACATCGATTCGGTAGGCGACATCCAACCAATCCTCCACCTCGTCATCGACGTCGCGCATGCTGTGGATTTCGAAGCAGTGGGTAATTCGGCTTCGGTACGCACCGCCCGTCTCGCTCAGGCGACGGGAGACTCGGCCGGCGGCGTCTCGCAGCGCCAGATTGAGCTTGAGCCTCATGTGACTGTAGGGGCGGATCTCCGCGATCAGGTGCTTGCGGTAGATCGGCACCAGCATCGTGCGCGGGCAAATATGGATGTCGTGCCCAAGGTCGATGACCATTTCGATGAGGCGATCGTGGATGGGACGCAGGGGCTCTTTTTCGCCCGAGTACAGCGAATCGATGAAGCCGGGCGCCGCTTCCAGGTAGGCGTCCGGATCGATCGTGGTGCGTCTACCTGCTGCGTAGTCGATGATCATCAGCAGCGTCGTTCCATGCAGATCGTGTTCGTCGGCCAGCCAGGCCCTCCGGGCCGCATCACTGCTCGGACCGGAGGCCCGGACGAAGTCCGCCCAGGCTTCCAGCGAACGGCCCGTACGGGCAGCCATTTTCTTTCCCACAGCCTGCGCGTAGCGCACAGCCGGATGAACACTGTATAAACCTCTCTGGCCGCCCGCTGCCTCGGGCATCCCGCCTCCTCGCTGAGCCTGCCTCACCCCTTTTCGCCGCCAATTCCGGGCCGTTGCCGTCCGCAGGGCTTCTCTCGGACCGTACGGCAGTGTATTCTTTGTCGCACTCGCAGCGCCACTCGGTCCGATTACCCGGCGGTCACGGAGGCTCATGGCTGGTCATGACGCAGTGTACATAGCGGCATACAAGCCGCCCGTTGAGCTGTCTATTTGATGCGCCCGCTGCGCGTGGGGATCCTGGACCTTGTGACCAAGTCGCCCACCCGGTCACTGTGGGCCAGGGTGATGCATCCCAATCTCGCCAGCATCATGCCTCAGGCAGTAGGCGCATGGTGTCAGCAAGCCGGCCATGAGGTCACTTTCGTTTGCTTTACCGGCCCGGAAGATCTGGTGTCCGATTTCCCGGACGACATGGATATCCTGTTTATCGGGGCTTTTACCCAGGCGGCGCAGCTTTCCTACGCGCTCAGCAACCTGTTCCGGCAGCGTGGCGTGGTAACAGTGCTCGGAGGTCCGCACGCCCGGTGCTATCCGGACGACGCGGTCAAATACTTCGACTACGTTCTGGGTTTCACTAGCCGCGAGATGGTAGAGGAAGTTCTTCAGGACTGCCGTTCGCAGCCCGAGGAAGGCCGTCAGATGTGCGCCGGCGTACAGCCGGCCCAGCTCCCGTCCGTGGAGGAGCGTTGGCCATTCCTGGAGCCGACCATAGCCAAGTCGCCCACCAGGATCAAAGCCGCACCCATGCTCAGCAGCCTTGGCTGCCCCTACACTTGTTCATTCTGCATCGATTCGGTCGTCAAGTACCAGCCCTTCGCCGCTGATCAGCTCCGCGATGAGCTCAGATTCATCGCCGACAAGCAGCCCGGCGCGTGGATCGGCTGGCACGATCCCAATTTCGGGGTCCGGTTCGACGAGATCATGCAGGCCGTCGAGGCCGTCGGGCCCGGACGGCTTGTGCACGCCGCGGAAAGCAGCCTCTCGCTCCTGTCCGAAGATCATATCGTACGGCTTCGCGACGCGGGGTTCGTCGCTATCCTCCCGGGAGTGGAGTCGTGGTACAGTCTGGGCAACAAGTCGAAGACAGGTAGTAGCGCTGGGCGAGACAAGGTCGACCAAGTGTCTGCGCATTTGAATCTTCTCATGGAGCACGTCCCATACGTCCAGGCGAACTTCGTTCTCGGCCTGGACTGCGATGAGGGACCGGAGCCGTTTGCCCTGTCCAAGGAATTCGTGGACAAGACGCCCGGTGTCTTTCCCGGGTATTCCCTGCTCTCGGCGTTCGGCCAAGCGGCTCCGCTCAACCTGGAGTACCAGGAGAATGGACGGGTGCTCCCGTTCCCGTTCCACTTCCTGAACAACAACGGGGCGATGAACGTCCGGCCCAAGAACTATGAATGGCCGGAGTTCTACGACCACGTGATAGACCTGACCCGATACACGTTCTCACGCCCGCGGATTCTGAAGCGGGCCAGGGCGAACCGTGGGTTTTCGCGCTGGCTTAATGTGGTGCGGGCTGTTTCGTCGGAGGGTGCCGGACGCATCAAGTACTACTCGAAAGTCCGGAAGCTGCTGGACGAAGATCGTGACTTCAGGGCCTACTTCGAAGGTGAGACCCGCATCATTCCCGACTTCTTCGTCGATCAGGTCAAGAGTGACCTGGGGCCGCTGTGGGAATATCTGCCTGACGGAGGTCTGTATCACGATGAGCTGGCCTATCTGAAGAAGACCAAACGACTGCCCCTTTCAGACCCTCAGCCGCAGGCCGTCGCGGCTAACTAGGCTGTAGCTACATAGAAATAGTTCATCATGTCGTGTGGTAGCTCGTGCACGTCCACGTTCTGGAATCCCGCTTCCCGCAGCATGCCTTCGGCCGCCTCCCGCCCCCAGCACGTCCCCAGTCCCGCCCCATCCTGAGCCAGCGACACCGTCGTGCAGTGAGTCAGGGAGATGGTGTACAGCAGTGGGCCGAGTGGATGCTCTATGTTGTTCTCCAGCTGGCTGGAGGCCGCTATGTCCTGCATCAGAAGCGTCCCGGCCGGCCTGAGCGCGCGTCGGATATTGCCCAGAACGACAGCCGGCTGCGCCTGGTCGTGGACCGAATCGAAGCAGGTGATCAAGTCGTAGGCGCCGCTTGCCCTCATGGCTGCTGCGTCCTGTTGCTCGAAGTGCAGGTTACTGAGCCGTAGCTCCCGGCTGGCGGCACGAGCGGTTTCTACAGTCTCCCGGCACAGATCGATGCCACGAAACCTGCTGTTCGGAAAAGCGCTGGCCAGAGCGTTGAGCGCTTTGCCCTGGCCACACCCGACATCCAGCACGTCGATTCCAGCTTCGAGACGTCCAGCCAGCCCCGGGACAAGGGGAAGAATCGCGTCGAACAGGCCCGACACCACGGTCTGGCGGCTCATCTCCGCCATAACATCATGGAAACGTGGGAAGCATTCGTATCCCAGCCCGCCACCGTTCCGAAACGATTCGACGATCCCGTCTTCCACGTCGCCCATTACGGGAATGAACTGGGCGACTACGGCCAGGTTGTTAGGGTAGGCGTTCCTGGTCAGGAAGGCCGCATGGGCAGGGGGAAGATCGTATTCGGCTCGGGCCGGATCGTAGTCGATCAGCCCACCCACAACCATAGCACCCAGCCACTCGCGCACATAGCGCTCATTTAGGCCGGCTCGTTTGGCGATGGCGGCGCTGCTGGACGGCGACATCCTGTCCATGACGTCGAACAGTCCGATCCGGTGTCCGAGGGAGATGGTAATCGCGAGCGCACCGTCGTTGAGGATCTGTAGCATTCGTCCCGCGAAGGCCTGCTCGAGCTCGCCAGGCTCCTGCCGCGCCGGGGCTTCGGGGGCCGTGATCACCGTCATAAACGTATCCTGTGATGAGGGTTTGGTCTCCTACATCACAATGCGCGGTTACGCGAGCGAGTACGACAAGGCCGCCCGCCGGCTACGCGGCTGCGGCTGACCGGCCGCCTGCGGCTGACCCGACGGCAGCAGCTATGGCTGCGGCTGGCCCGGCCCCGCCATCACGCGAGCGAATCGGGGGTTGTCTACGAGCCCGGCCAGATCGTGGTGCGCTACAGCATGAAGCCATGTAGTGCCACTGGCACCCGCCGCAAACGCTTCGCCGAGCAGGGAAATGGCGAGCTCCTCTTCGCCCAGGATCGCCTCGACCCGGGCCCGCGCCAGCTTGTGGGCGCCACCGTGGTAGGGCATCTCCTGGCCCAGCAGAGCATACGCCGCCTCCCTTCCCTGCAAGCGTGCGGCCGTGTAGGCGGCCAGATACTGGAAGTCGCTCCGATCCGGATAATCTGCCGCGAGCGCGTCAAACACCTCTGCCGCATCGACCCAGCGCTCGGCGTCGTACAGCGCGCTACCGAGCCAGTAGCGGTGCCCACGGTAGTCGGGATCGCTGGCCAGTTCATCTTCGAGCCATTGGATCGCGTCCTCCAGCACGGGCGCGGCCTGTTCGGCAAAGCTGTGTGCCAGCAGTGCCTCACCCGCCATCACCATTGCGGCGCCCTGGGACCAGTACGTCCGCGGAGTCAGGCCGGAGGCCGCCTCGACGGCGGCGCGCATTTCATCCACACGGCCCATAGCGGCTAGCGCACGGGCCTCCAGCACCAGGCCCAAACGCCTTTCCTCATACCTCCGCTTCATCTCGCGGGCCGCCACCAGCTCGCGCTCGTACTCCCCGAGCAGGTGAAGGCCGTGCGCGAGCTGCGTCCAGTACTGAGCCCAGCCCCGCAGCGGGCCCCTGTCGGGGTCCGCCTTCTCCAGGGCTTCCACTGCCTCCGCGGGCCTGTTCATGTGGTTGGCCTGGCGGCCAAGTGTATAGACCGCTTTGGTCTCCGGCGCCACCTCAACCGCCCTACGAATTGTCCGCAGAGCCGCTTCGCCGTCGCCGTCGACGAGCGCGGCAAGGAATTGCACACGCAGATCAGTGTATTCACTGAACCTCTCGCGAAACGGTCCGATCACGGTCAGCACCGAATCGACACGGGCGAATTCGGATCGATTGTACAGGGCGGCCGCAGCACCGACCAAAGCAGTGGCAAAGGTCGAATCCAGCTCGAAGGCGCGGAAGAATTCAGGGATGGACGCGCCATACTCCTGAGCCTCGAACAACCGCAGACCTCTGTCATAGGCGCGGTAGGCCTCGAAGGTGGGCGGATGGTTGGCCAGGCCGGGTACGGGGCGCAGACGCTCGTCCGCGGCCACGGCCAAGCTTCCCATCAGACGGCTACGGAGAGCCATGATGGCCGATTCGGCGGAGTCGCGGTGCGCCGACACAGGTTCGGGAGCGCTCAGCACCGTTCCTATTTGCGGGTCCGTCACCTCAGCCTGGAATCTCAGCCGGTCTCCGATCAGGTAGTAGGAACCGGTAACTATGATTCCCGCACCCGTTTCCGCACTCAGGAACGATGCCAGATCAACCTGAGCTCCTGTGGGTTCGTCCTCCCGGGCCCGCTGGCTAGCCTGGAGGGATGCCGGCCAGGGCACCACGGGACGGATTGCCGCCTGCTGAAGTCCCTGAGTAACCCAATCGCCGGCCAAGCGCCCGAGCGCGTCGAGTGACGGCTCGCCCGTCTCGTTGGTGAACGCGGCGACTGCCACCGAGGCGGCGAGGCCGGCCCCCGCCTCTGCGGGACCGCCTCGCCCGAACACGATCCCGAGTACGGCCACGACCACCGCCAGGCCGGCAAGCGCCCACCCACCCCGGACACGGCTGCGAGTGAACAAGGGCCTGAAGGACCCGCCCTCGCCTCGCAGCGTCCGCACCAGATCGGCGCTGTTGCAGCGGTCAGCTGGATACAGCTCCAGACAGCGGTCAACCAGATCGGCCAATTCGGGCGGGACCTCGGGGCGCTCGCGGCGAATGGCGGCGGCTACCGCTCCACCCGTCGTGCGGCTCGCCGGCCGGTCGGTTCCGAGCACGGGAACGCGGCCCACCAGCAACTCGAATGCGATGAGGCCCCACGCGTATACGTCCGCCCGGTCGTCTACTTCTGACCATCCGGCAGCCTGCTCTGGAGCCATGTATCGGGGCGTACCGACAGCGTGTCCTGTGCGCGTCAGGTCGGCCTCGTCCGACTCATCCGGAACCAGAGACTTGGCGACTCCGAAATCCATCAGGAAGGCGTGTGATCCGGCACAGAGGACGTTGCTGGGTTTGAGGTCTCTGTGGATGACGCCGGCCTCGTGAGCGTGCTCCAGCGCGGACGCTATGTCCTCGAGCAGCGAAGTGGCATCCCCGAGATCGAACGCTCCCGTCTTGACGATCCGCTCGTGTAGCGTCTCGCCCACTACGTTCGGCATGACGTAGTAAAGCAGTCCGCTGGCGTCGCCCGAATCGATGAGACCGAGAATGTGGGGATGCGACAGCTGTCCCGCGATCCTCACCTCACGAAGGAACCGGTCGGCGCCGTACAGTGCGGCAATTTCCGGTTTTAGAACCTTGATCGCTACGCGGCGGTCGTGCTTTCGCTCCCAGGCCAGAAACACGACGGCCATTCCCCCGCGGCCCAACTCCTTGACGATCTCATAGCGGCCGCCGAGCGCCGCCTGCAAGTGATCAGCGAAGTCCTCAGGCGGAACGTGCAGCGGCCGGTCCAGCACTCCTTCGGCTCTCTCGTGCGCGGCCAGCATAGCCTCGACCTCGGCCCGCAGCTCAGGATCGTCTCGTGTCTGCGAAGCGAGCCAGCTGCGCCAGTCGTCTTCCGGGCGGTCCAGAACCGCGTCGAACAGCTCGGTCGCCCTGTGGAACCGATCCTCGGTGCTCATGCCGGATACAGTTCCTTGTAAAGCCAGGCGCGTGCCTTGGCCCAGTCGCGCTGGGCCGTGCGATGGGTAACGCCGAGGAGTTCACTGATTTCTCGCTCAGTCAGTCCGCCAAAGAATCTGTACTCGACTACCTTGCGCAGCCTTGGCTCCAGCGCCTCGAGCCTGTCCAGGGCGGCATCCAGAGCCAGGATCTCGTCCGTCGGCACGTCCAATCCCACCTGCTTGTTGGTCAACGTGGTGTGCGCTCGTCCCCCACCCCTCTTTTCCGCGTTCTTGCGGCGGGCGTGATCCACCAGAACCTGGCGCATGGCCCGGGAGGCCACGGCCACGAAATGTGCCCGATCCTGCCAGTCGACCTCGAGGCCACCCAGGAGCTTGAGATAGGCCTCATTGACCACGGCCGTGGGCTGCAGCGTATGGCCGGGCCGCTCCCGCCGTAGCTGCCCGCCCGCTATGCGCCGTAGCTCCTGGTAGACGAGCGGAAAGAGCCTGTCAAAGGCGTCTCGGTCACCTTCGCGCACCTGACCGAGCAATACGGTCACATCTCCCGGTTCCACCTATGGGACCAAGTCTTCCTGACGTTTGCGCAGTACGAACAGCCCCTCGTTCATACTCGAAACGAGAATTATTCCGCTCTCGAAGAACGGATAGTTGCTCCATGATCCGGCGAATCCGGGCGTGTCGGAGCCGAACGGAACCGTATCGAAGTGTCCGACCTCCACCGGATTGGACGGATCGGCCACGTCCACGATTCTGAGACCACTCACGTAGTTGGACATGTACATATAGCGGCCACGAACATACAGGTTGTGGTCGGATGCGCCGGTAGGACCGAAGTACTCCGTTTCCAGAACCGGATCGTCGAGATCATCGATGTCCCACACCAGAGTTCGCGTCTTGTCCACCGTTCCAGCCACCTCGTCCAGCTCGTCGTTTACGAAGAAGTAGCGGTGGTCATGCGAAATCCAACCCTGATGGACGTACCCGGCGTTGGGGTAGGCCGCGTTGGCCAGCGCCAGCGGAGCACTCTTGTCCGAGACATCCGCGATGCTGATGCCCGTCTCGTTGGCTCCGAAGCAGATCTCCCGCCCTGCGTGCTCGGTGTCCGGCCCCTCGTACACTACGCACTGCGCGTCGTGACTGTAGCCCGTGGAGGCGCGGCCTGTGGCCGGATCTGAGAAACAACCGGCGAAAACAGGCTGGGCCGGCACGCGCACGTCAAGCATGTGCAGGCCGCCGCCGCAGGTCTCTCCCCCGCCGCTGGCGCCTACCACATAGGCGAATCCGGTCGCCTCGTTCACGACGATATTGTGGGCGCTGGCGATCCCGTCGTAGTGGGCTGTCTCCTCAAACGTGACAGGCGCTTCCAGTACGCTTCGCAGCTGCGTCAAATCGAATATCTGCACCCCGTGCTGGCCAGCCCCGTCGGCCACGATGAAGGCATGGTTGGCATACACCTTTACGTCTCGCCACAGGTTTATCGTGGCTCCTTCCGTCAGCGGCAGCTGGCCCAGGTATACGGGAGTCTCCGGGTCGCTCACGTCCACGAACGTCATACCGTCCGAGCGTCCCACGAGCGCGTACTCGATGCCCGTCTCCGGGTCTGTCCAGCCCCACAGATCGTTCACCATGATTCCGCGGGCAGCGCCCAGATCGGCAGGCGGGGTGTACGACACCAGATCCACTTCATGACACCCGAAGATGCTGGCGCTGCCCTCCTCACACTTCAGTTCCTCGCCCGTGATCGCTTCCAGCCCACCACCGGCATCGGCCAGTGAACCCAGTTCGCTGAAGCCCTTGGCGTCACCGGCGAGCACGAATCGGTAGGCCAGGCCCGCGAACAATTCGGTGCCGGGGGCGCCGATGATCGCCATGTCCTCGTTGGCCGCTAGCGAGCCACCGAAGAATCCGATGATGCCCGCGACGGGTACGGACAGAGCCTGCGTCTCCGCCCAGGTTCCGTTCGGGATCTGCGAGAACACGTGTACCGCTCCGCGCAGGCCTTGCTCCGTCGGGGCCCCGGCCAGCAACTGTGATCCGGCCATCGCGAGCGCGTGCCCCAGGCGCGCCTGCGGCTGCGGAACGTCAGCGCGGAACGTGCCCGACTCGGCCCAGTTCCCTTCCGCGTCCACGCCGAAGTTCACGATGGCGCCGGCCGATCCATCCGTGAGTGGCGCGGAGGCCAGTATTCCGCCCCCTCCAAGCACGAGCGCGGTCCCCAGGCCCAACGTGCCCTCGGCGGCCAGACCGCCGGAACCTGTCACAGGCCTCCAGCGCCCCGACCCGGACCGTCCGAAGACGTGAACACTCCCCGCCTTGTTGTCGCCGCCGCCACCGAACAGGGAGTACTTGACCGGACCCGGAGCGCCCACCGCCAGCAGATCCTCACCGGCCACCATGGCGGTTCCAAATCGGCTGCCGGCCTCGCCAACGGGCGTCGGGACCAAACCGCTCGCCGCCCAGCCTCCCCCGGCCGCACGCGAAAACACGAAGACCGCTCCCTGGCCCCCGGCCGCTCCCGGACTTCCGACAAGTATCTCCCCACCCGAGATCGCGAGCGCCGCACCGAATTCATCTCCTCGCTCGCCGCCAGGATAGGAGAGCTGATCGGTTTCGACCCATTCCCCTTCCTCCGATCTCTCGAACACGATGGCCGTCCCGCGGCTGTTCCGATGCTCCGGTGCTCCAGCCACCACGAGATCCTGCGTGGCTGCCAGCACACTGCCAAAGCCGTCCCCCGCGCTCACGCTTTCAGCCGTGAGCGCACCGCTCTCCGTCCACTCACCGGTCTCGGAATCAGGGCGGAAGACCACGATGCTTCCGGGTCGGGTCGCCGGTACAGCGAAAACCGAAAACTCTTCCGTGCGGCCCACCAGCACCTCGCCGTCCAGAAGAGCCACAGCAGAGCCGAACCCCACCACCACGGCGCCCGGCAAGCTATTGGCGGAGCTTTCCATCGGCGCCGAGGGGCCGACTGACTGCGCCGCCAGCGGGCCGGCCGCCAGCGGGCCGGCGCCCAGCGCCCCCGCCAGTAGAACCGCAGCACTCGCTGCGTGGCGCACCACGGATCCTCCGAACAAAGCGTCAACCCTCATGAGGTTTCCTCTCCCAGTAGTTCCTCGACGGAAATATCATCCATGTCGTCCAGGCCTTCCATTTCGTTCATGTGGTCCGCGCCTTCATCCGGGTACTCCCCGTCCGTAGGCTCTGTGCCCGGATCCGGCTCTCCGCCTGGTGTGCGCAGGACCTTCTTGCCCGACAAGCTCAGCCTCGAGAGAGCAAACAAGACGAACGCCACTCCCGAGATGATCAGGAGCTGGATGGTCGGATGGATCAGAAATATCAGGACGAACGCACTGCCCCAGAACAGGGCGTTGAAGTTTGCCATGCGCTGGAGCAAAGCTCCGCCGGGCTTCCCTCTCAGCAGAACCAGACTGGCCAGGCCAGCGAAGAGCAAGAACAAAGCGAAGGAGAGGCTGAACGCCTGCAGCATTCGCCACAGCGAGCCGTCCAGCACGGGATCAGCCACCAGAGCCTGCATTCGCTTGGCCACGTCAAGGCGATCGGAACTGAACCGGCTTTCGTCGATGTAGAACAGGTAGTGTCCGACCGAATGCGCGGCGGCGGCCACGAGTAACCACCACGCGGCTATCTTGTAAAAGAAGCGGCCCGGCTTCATGTAGACACCTCCGTGTGCTTCGCGTTCGGCGCATCGCGAGCGATGGCGTCGGCCTCGATTTCGACGAGCAGGTCAGGTTCAATGAGAGCGGCGACCTCGACCATGGTCGCGGCGGGCCGAACGTCGCCAAAGAACTCCCCGTGCGCCCGGCCGATCTCTTCCCAGTGTCCGATGTCCGTCACATACATCCGGGTCCGTACCACATCCCCGAGATCGGCACCCAGCTGCCGCAGCGCCTCTTGTATGCGTTGCAGCGCGCAGACTGTCTGCTCATAGGCGCCTCCTTCGGCAGCCGACTCAGCGCCGGAGGCCGCCGCGGTCGTGCCGGCCACGTAGATGAACGGACCTACCCGCACGGCGCGCGAGTATCCCACCGCCGGACCCCACACCGTCCCGGCGGGCACCAGCGCCCGTTGAGCCTCGAGCGAATTTCGAGCTTTGAACGAACTTTCCAAACTCAGCCTCCCTAGCTGTTTGTCAAAACCTGATCCGAGCGGCTATCCGGAACAAGCGTCTGGCCCACAGGTGCGACCTCAGAGCGGCTTCAGGTCGGCGAAAACGAATCCGTCTCGCGTCACGATTTCTCCCCGACTGACACCAACTCGATTCGCAAACATGGGACCGGAGGTTACGCAGGTGTGAAACTCGCCGTTTTCCCCACAGGGGTCGATTCCGGCGGGAAGATCGGCGAGGAAAGCCGCGTCGTAAGCACGGCCCGCGAATGAGCCATCAAGCTGCTGCGGATCCACGCAGGTCACCGTAGCCTCCAAGCCACCCGCAATCATCGCGGCGGCCAGCTCACGAGTGTCAACTCCCCACAGAGGAAACAGCGGAGCCACCCCGGATCCCGCCAGCAGAGCTTCGCGGTACGAGCGCACATCCTCCAGAAATAGATCCCCGAATGCCATCATATCGACCCCGCTCGATTGGGCTTTCTCTATCGCCGAACGGGCCGCCGCTTCATACGTAGCGTTGTCACACGGGTACGGTATTTCGACCAGATGCAGCGGCAGGCCGGCCGCCTCGGCCTGGCGCCGGACGATCTCCGTTCGGACGGCGTGCATGGAGACGCGGCCGAAATCCGCCGTCACCGTGGTAACGAGACCCGTAACCTCCACACCCGGATCCTGCCTGAGCAGATCGAGTGCCCACGCGCTGTCCTTGCCGCTACTCCACCACTGCCATACCCGCACTGTCAGCGAGGCTCAGCCTGGATCGGGCACGGACGCCTTTATGCGGCGGGCCAGAGCCAGCCGAACACGCCGGCCGTAAGCAGCCCGTACAGGAGCGCGTCAAACTGTCCCTTCATCACAAAGCTCCACGGCTTGCCGAACCAGATGGCGTCCTGAACGGCTGCCATACCGTAGGCCAGCCACGCGGTCGTGCCGGCAATGCGGAAAACGGACAGATAGTCCGAGCCCGCGGCTACGGTTCTGCTCGCCAGGTAGGCCACGATCGTTCCGACAATGAGAGAAAAGACGAACCAGATAGTGAGCTGTTTGCCCATGTTCGGGTGGCGGTTGGGAAGCACCGTGAGGAAGGCGTTCGGCCCTTCGCTGAACTTCTGGGCCCCCTCGGGGGTTTTTGCATCGTCCCATGACGCCATATGCGGGATGTTGTACATCCCCGGCGCCAGACCCTTCAGGGCTTCGCGGGCGGCCGGCTCATTGGACACGGCTTTGAAATCGGACTTGTGGAACGGCAGCACCATCCACACGACAGCGCTGGCGAGCCATACGGCGACTGCGGACAGGAGAATTACCAGCCAGAGAGAAGCAATGGTTACCATGACAGCCTCACAGGTTGGGGAAATCCGTCGGGAACATACGGTTCACGGCACTGATCCTCCACCTGGTGCAGGGATGCGGCGACAATCTCCACTCCGCGAGCTGCCAGCAACACGACGCTGAATGCTCGCTCCGTGGAGGCCGCCTCCGCATCCGCATCCTCTCCGGAGCGTAGGGAGCTGTGGATGCGTGTTGGCGCCTCGTCTCGTTTAGCGCGTATTGTTGTAAGACTGTATGAACTCGTGAAACGGCGGACATCAACGTCCACCAGTCAATGAACACCTAGCCAATCCGGAGACAGATTCGAATGATCGATAGTGGACCCAAAACGCACCTAGCGCTTCTAGCCAGCCGCCTTGTTGTGGCGGCGGTGTTCCTGTGGCATGGCGTACCGAAAGCGTTCAATATTTCAGCCGCGATGGACAAGTTCGTCGGATTCGGACTCCCCGGGTTCCTGGGCCCGATAACAGGTTGGGTGGAGCTCCTGGCCGGGGTGGCGCTGGTGCTCGGAGTGTTTCACCGCTGGGCCGCGCTGGTGCTGATAGTCGTGATCATCGGAGCCCTTGTAACGGTACAGATTCCCGGCGGGATTTCTCCGAAGCTCGAACGGGACCTGCTCGTGCTGGCCGGTCTGCTGGTGCTGGCCACGGCAGGGCCCGGGCGCTACGGGCTCAGCCGATCCGGCTGAGGCGTCGAAAGCGCCTGGGGCAACCGCTGGCTGCGCGAGGGGTGTCTAGCCTCCTGAGAGGGTGCCCCATTACGGACCCAGTTCCGACCATGGAGATCAGCTGTGTATGACACAACCAGCGGCGCCTGCCCACCAGGTGGCAGGCGCCTCGTGCTTTCTCTTGCCCTTCCGCTCGCGGTGTTCACGCAGGCCTGCGGTAGCGGCGCGAACCCAGCCAATGCGGCGGGCGCTGGTTGGACAGCCGTCACCGACACGGTGGCCGATACTATCACAGTGCGCACCGTGTCCGGGCAGATATGGGACTCCGACGCGGAGCTTGTTTCAGAGCTGAGCATCGGCGTGTTCGACGGAGCGGCCGAGTATCAGTTCGGCAGCCTGCGTGCGCTGGCGGTTGACCCTGAGGGCGGCATGTACGTGCTGGACGGACACGGACCGGTGCTGCGCGCATATGCGCCTGACGGCACGTGGCTGCGGGATATCGGCCGCGAGGGCGAAGGGCCGGGCGAATACAAGCGGCCCGACTCGGGGCTGGCGATTCTCCCGGTAGGCCGCCTCGCCCTGCGTGACCCGGGGAACGCGCGCATCTCGATCTACTCACTCGAAGGGGAGTATCTCGAGTCCCGGCCGATCGCAGGGAGTTTCAACACAGGGCAGAAGATGGTCGCCGATAACTCCGGTGCCCTGCTTACTCCCATCGTCAGGAATCTTGGAACGTCCGTGTTCGAGTGGAAACGGGCCATGGCGCGCTACAGAGCCGACGGAACAGTGGACACGCTCGACACTCCCGACTGGGAGTACGAAGAGGCTATCATTTCGGGTGAGAGCGAGGGCAACAGCAGCACGAACAACGTCCCTTATACCCCCGAGCAGGTCACGGCGTATAGCGGACAGGGGTACTTCGTGGTCGGTATCAACGAGCCGTTCGAGGGCAGATATCGGTTCAGTCTCCTGAAGCCGGCCGGACCGGTGCTGGCAATCGAACGGGACTACAAGCCGGCGTCCGTGGATCCGGCGGAAGCTTCGGCGACCCGCGCGCGCCTGACGGCCAATTTCCGCGACAACTTTCCTGGCTGGAAGTGGAACGGTCCGGACATTCCGGCCGTGAAACCTGCGTATCAGCGATTCGTCGTAGGTCAGGACGGACGAATCTGGGTGCTTCTCCATTCTCCCTCAGAGAAATACATGGACGTCGCTGAGCAGCGCGCCGAGGAGGAGCGCCTCGGGCGGCCCGTCAATCCCTACCGGGAGCCGGTGCGCTTCGACGTGTTCGAGCCCTCAGGCGAGTATCTGGGCGAGGTCTCGGCGCCGGAGGGATTCGCCATGTACCCGCGGCCCGTGATGCGTGGAGACACGGTGTGGGCGGTAGTCAAAGACGAGCTGGATATTGCTCGCGTGCATCGATTCAGGCTGGATTTTATGACCGAGGCGCAGCCCTAGATTTCCGTGGCGTTCACCTGGCTACAAAAAAAGACAGGATTGACGGTCGGCATCCTTCAGCCGCGCAGCCTGACTAGCCGGCGTTCGCCGTGAGTTCGGCCAGGCGGGCTCGCGCGCGGGACACGGTAGCTTGACGGTCAGGGTCGGAATCGCTCCAGAAGCCCAGAAACGAAGCATACGCCTGCGCCGCGCCCTCGCGGTCCCCTCGCTCGTCACGAATCTCTGCCAGCCGAAGCTGAGAAAAAGCCTTGTACGGCAGTTCGAACGCGGACACTTCTCCGATCGTTGCGTACCACCTCTCGGCTTCCTCATTCCGCCCCAGTTCGCGGAGCAATTCAGCCCGGACGAAGCGTTCGCGAACCTGACAGAAAAGCGGCGATGCCAGGGTCTGCGCATACCAGGTGTGGCTTCGATTCTGCTCGATAATAGCCAGCGCCTCGATGAATCTGCCCTCCTGGCGAAGGATATCGGTGCGCACGCTGCGCCCCATGTCGCTCGGCAGGCTTCCGTCTGTGGGCCTCGGGACCATCGCGGCCAGATCAACGGCGTATGCCTCCGCTGCTTCCGTTTCACCCAGGCGCACATACAGATGGCCAAGCAAGTAGGCGCGAAGGAGTTCGTGTAGGTGGTCGTGGGCAGTAAAAATCACGCCGGGATTGTCGCTGACCTCGACGGACTCCGGATCCAGTCTCTCAAGCCGCGAAACGAGCTGGCGCAGCCTGGTCTCGCCAGGGGATGTGAACGGACTCACGGCCAGCAGCGCCTCATGCTCCAGAGCCGTGCCAGGGCTGAGCCGGGCGAGGTCCGTGAGCATGATGTCCGCTTTTCCTTGCTGCCCCCGAGCCGCAGCGATATGCGCCAGCCACGCGTAACCGAGGCGCCGTGCCTCCGGACTCCTTCGGGCTTCCGTGAGTTCTCGCACGGCCTTCTCAGCGGTTGTGATGTCGCCGCTGAACACGGAAGCCACCCAGGCTGAGAGCGCGAGACCAAGGTCGCCAGCTGTGCTGAAGCGTTCCACAACGGAAGCCAGTGCTACTGAATCTCGCATGCCAATTGCGCGCGTGGTGGAAACCTCCAGATGGCGTCCCGGGTCAGGGTCAAGATCAAGCAGTCTCTGCGTAATCGAATCGACAGCTACGACGTCGCCCTCGTAGCCTGCCACCCGGGCCAGGTGAACCAACGCCGTGGAGAAATTCGGATCGAACTCCAGGACCCGCGTCAACGTCTCGCGAGACTCTGTAAACGACCGGCCGGCGAGAGGGTTGGCATGAAAGAGGACTTCCGACAAGTCGAGCCAGGCTTCCATCTCGTCCGGATACGTTCCCAGAATAGATCGGTACTGCGCAGTGGCCTCGAGGTTGTCGCCACGGCGGCGGGTGAGGAAAGCGCTCAGCAGTCGCTGATCCCGCTCCGCCAGCCGATCAGAAAAGCGCACCGCTTGCTCGGCGGCGGCCAGTGACAACTCGTCCTGAAAGTTCCACTCGGCCGCGATACTGAGCCGGTAGTGAGCCAGGGCGAACAGGCTGTCTTCCTCGGTAGCGCGACGGAAGGCGTCTACCCCGGCAGCGAACTGGCCGCGCCGAAAGTGCCCCTCGCCCTCCAGGAACGCCTTGAGGGCGGGCAGGCTCGAAGTCGTCACTCCCGCGATTCGCTGCACGCGCGCCGCCGGTCCACCTTGCAACCCGGACAGAAGTTGAGCCGTGAGATCGTCGACCATTTCGAAGACGCTCTCGGCCGTTCCCTCGGTTGACGCCTCGCCCACCGGGCTCAAATCCCCCGCCCTGTTCAGGGTGGCGGAAATCTGCATTCTGCCCGCCGCTTCAACAATATCGCCTACGACATAGAGGCCCGCCCCGAACACTGAGGCCAGACGCACCGCGTCGTCGAAATCGCCCGGCCTGTAGCCGTCGCGGTTGGCGACGCGGAGCATTCCGCCGCTGTCCACGGCGCGGAGTTCACCGGCCCCGTCCATGGCGGTGGACAGGAGACTGACCAGCCCCTCACCCAGGTATTCTACCTCGGGACTCACCCGCGTTCCGAATGGAAGTACGGCTAGAACGCTGTCGTCCAGTTGCCCACCGTCAGGCGAAATGCTCGCATTCGCACCGGGCTCACCCCCGAAGATCCACCAGCCACCGATCAGGAGCAGCGCAGTGCCAGCAATGGCCGCCAGCCCCGGAAACCAACGCCGCGCCGCGGATTCGGAAGCAATCGCGGCGAGCTGGCCACCGGCCGCGGCCTCCGTACGCTTCATGCCCTGGGGAGTCTTTTCGAAAGCCCAAGCGAGCACCAACGCTATCGGGAAGCCGAGGAACAAAACGAGGACGATGCCGCGCATGAAGGACGCTGGCAGTTGGAGAGCGGGCACGAGGATCTCGGCCAGCTGCAGTACGCCAAACCCGACCGCCCCGTAAACGGCGGCCACTTTAAAAACGTGGCGCCGTTTCAGTTCCGCGAAGAACCGCTCGTGGCCCGGGATGCTCATGGGTCTTCGGGTCGGTTCATTCAGTCGGCTCGGACATTCGCCCGAATATCAGGGCCGGACGTTGAAGTTGTCTGAGCAGACCGTATCAAAGACCAAAGGAGCCAGCTGTCCCGTTACGCACAGTCTCACCACACCCGTCTTGGTCGTCAGGACCGGGAGTTCGAGAACGCCCGGCTCCGGCTCCTGATCAGCCTGCGTAAATCCGGTACAGGTCGAGGTCTGCGGATCGCACGTAATGTTCGTTTCGGAGCCCGGGTCTACCTCCAGCGAATTTCCGGATGGTATCAGGCCGCCGTTCAGCTCAACGGAGATGATTACCGTGGCGTTCTCGATCGGGGACTGAACCGACGTCGTCACCGCCATCACTTTTACCGCCTCACCGTCCGCCCCGAGCAGCAGCTCACCTGCCGTGGCGTCAGCCGGCGGATTGACGAAGATCAAAGTGGCTTCTACCGGCACTTCCACAGCGAAGAAATCGGTGAAGCTTCCGGCCGAGCCACCCGGACCCACCCTACCTGCCGCCCCCGCGATAAGCGGTGCGGGCCAGATGGGGCTGCCCTGAGCGAGCCAGCTGGCGAACCGGCCAACCGGCGACTTGCTGGCTGAGGACAGTGCCTGTGTGGGACAGAAACCAAGGACTGCTTCCTGGAGGATCGTTCCCTGGCCCTTCTGCATCACGGCCTCCTTGCCAACCGCGGCCTGGTCCTGTGAGCAAAGGCCTACCTCCAGAACAGCGGGCGTGGCTGCGTCAGGATCGAACTGGTCAGGGTGAGGTATCAGATTCCAGGCATAAAACCTGAGCGCGATCCCGTGCGGGGCCTCGCCCGTAGGGCTGCCTGAGACCAGCGGATTCCCGAACAGAAGAGAGGTCCGACCGTGCAGGGCGGCCTCCCAGGTCAAAGACGGTTCGACGCCAAACGTCTCGCCGTCGGCCAGTGGGGAAGGGTCGACGTTCGCACACGGAGCCATGTGGCCCGAGCAGACCGCGCTGCTCCCAGTGGTGATCACAGACCATGCGCCTCCCGCTGAAAGGGCGCCGACGAAGTCGGGCCGCGTGGGATATCCGTCCCACGGAGAGCAAGCCGCCGAACCGCCGCACGGATCGAAAGCGGAGCCGGCGGAGGCTTGAGCGTTTGCGAGCTCCCACATGAGGGCGTCACCATCGACTGGATCTCCCGCCGTTCCCGCCTCGAGGAGCGTTTCGACCGCGGCGGCGACCGCGAACCAGCCAGCCGTGAAGGCCGCGAGATCACCTGACTCGCAGGCGTCATCCATGGTGTCGATCAGATCCAGTGCCAGTTTCTGCGGCGAACTGTTACCGGTACCAGGAAAATAATCCCGAGCAAGCTTGACAGCGTCCCGCAAGTCGCAGGTGCCGTCGTTTCCTGGCCCCACCTTGAGAGACGGTGCTGTTGGTAGTCTGTCGGGTGAATTTGTATCCGAAAAAGTCTGAGGCCCGTCACACGCGAACAGCAGCCCCGCAGCTGCGAGTGAGACCGCGGCACTAATGCGGCTCGCTACCATACATCCTCCAGTCCGAAGTTGATTAGCCGCTTAATATAGGGCCAGTCTGCTCCTACCGCACGCCCAGGAGGCTGTTGTAGCGTGGGTCGGCGCGGAGATCCTCGAACCACCAGGTGCGATCGGACGCGTAAGCTTCCACCTGGCCGGGATTGGCGGCCAGGAAGGTCGCCATGAGACTCACGGCCTCATCCATGTCTCCGAGCCAGGAGCGGGGGATGGCTTCGAACATGGCAAGTTCGCGGATGGGATCCACGTCTACGCCCGTGCGGGCTGACTCGAGGACCGCGCGTGCGCTGTCGGCTAGCCCGGCGCGGACGAGCGCCATGCCGATGATGATGCGGCAGCGAGGATCGTTGAACTCCCGAACGCCGGGCGGGCTGCGCTCGAGCACTTCGCCGCATAGCTCCCAGGCTCTAGCGATGTCCGGTGTCTGGTCCCTGAGCGCGTATTGCCAGACCTGACACTCGCGAAAGCGGAAATCTTCCGGAAATCGGCGCCGGCCAATATCACACCACTTTTGCGCCTCCAGGCCATCCTCCAGATCGAGCGAGGCCTGAAATAAGCGAAGGATCGTGACGTTGGCGTTCTGCAGGTAAGGATCGGCCGAATATGACCGCTCGGCAACTAACTTGGCCTCGGCCGTCTGCCCCCTGTTCATCAGCAGATGGCTGAGAGAGCTGAGGGCCGAGGCCTGGGCCGGATTGGCCGCTATCGAGGCTCTGAAATCGGTCTCCGCGGCCGTCAGCAGTTCCGCCGCTTCGGCCTGCTCGTCAGTGAGATTGAGTAAATAGCGCCAGTACCGTAGCGTCGCCTGCAGCTCGAGGGCATCCGGGTCACTATCGGCAATCTGCAATGCCTCGGCGGCGTATTGGAGTCCCGACTCGATCCACTCCGCGTATCGGACCCGGTCGAATCCGCCCAGACGCGAGCGCTGATACGAGACCCAGCCGCGCCGCGTTCGGGCGGCTGGCCATTCGGGCGCCAGGCCGACAGCCTGGGCGAGCAGGGAGTCCGCCTGCGCCAGCTGCCGGCCGGCTGCGTCCAGATCGTCGAGCGAGGCCAGCCGGCGGGCGTCCTCCACCCGCTCGTCCGCCTGGCGGGCCAGAACCCAGGCGTCCACGTTGTCCGTACCGGACGATCCGCTCAGCAGCTCGACCTCCTGGCCGATGGTCTCGCGCAGGAACAGTGCGACTTCCCGGGCCAGGTCGTCTTGAAGCTGGAACAACTCTGAGCGCGGACGGGCCAGGTTCCGCCGACCGATCTGCTCGCCCGTTGAAGCGTTGGTCACGCGCACGGTGACACGGGTAATCGAATCGGCCTGAGCGACGGACCCCCCCACGAGAGTACCGACTTCGAGCGCTCTGCCGACGCTGTCCGGGCTCGGACTCGTGTTCCGGAACATCGCCACACCGTTGGCTGACACGACGTGCAGCGCCCCTACTCCGCTGAGCTCGTCGATCAAGGTCTCCGTAATTCCGGCGGCGAGGGCCGCGGTCTCTTCGCTGGACCCAACAGGTTCGAAATACAGAACAGCCAACCGGCGCGGGTCCTCGGTCGGATCGAGCCGATCCAGAGCCGTCACCGGACCAGCCCGGCTTTCCCTCAGCCCCTCTCGGAATATGTAGCCGCTCGTCAGTGCGGCTATGGCCACCACGACGCTCAGCATCCAGACTTCCCGCCGTGTGGTACGCTGTCGATCTTTCGCGCCGTGATACCAGGTAACGATTACCACACCCGGGAGACCGGCCAAGAGAAGGGTGAGAGCGGCAGGATATATGTATGTGGGAAGAATGTCCCGATCGATGAACTGATCGATGACTTCGATAGCCACCCATCCACCAGCAAGATAGGCGGTCAGAAATCCCGCGAAGCGGCGTTCTTTAAGCTCTGAAACGAACTTCAAGCGTGACATCTAGTACGGCACATCCAGTGCCTCGCAGAGAAATCTGTTGAGCGGCTCCGCAGCCTTGCACAGGCGCACGAACTCGTCCATCAGCGTGCCGCTGGTGAACACCTTTTTCGTCATCTTGGCCCCGCCGATGAAATCTTTGCGCTTCAGGTCTTCGATCATCGGATGGTCTGGATCGTATCCGCGCGGCGGACGCTTGAGCGAATCTCCCTGAGTGTCGAAAGCGTCGGTGAATTTCCTGGCATCCCTGGCGCGCTTCCACTTCTTCGGGTTCTCAATGATCGCATCGCGAATCCGTCCAAGCGAGTCGCTGTCCGGATGCCAGATGCCGCAGCCCGCCCAAACACCGTCGTTGGAGGCGTGAAGGTAGTAGCCGGGGGCGTGCACGTTCTTCGCCGATTCGTGGGAAAAACGCAGTCCCAGGTTCGTCTTGTAGGGCCGTTTGTCGTTCGAGAACCGTGTGTCCCGGTAGATCCGGAACAGCGAGCCGCCATTGCCGCGCGGATCAGCCACGAAGTGCTTACTGATCTTGGCCAGCGGGGCTTGAAAGTCCTCAATGAAGCACTTCCCCGGCTCCTTAATATGCTTCTCGTACCGAGGCTTGTTCTCCTGGAACCAGGGCTTGTTGTTGTTGGCCGCCAGCTCGCGCAGAAACTTAAACGTCTCGTCTGAGAAGTATTTGGTGCCAGCCATCGCTGCCCTTCCTGAGCCTGGGCTCTGCTATTGGGCGGTAAATCCGCCGTCGATGGGAATCGTAACGCCCGTTGTGAATGAATTCTCCGGTGAAGAGAGCCATACGACCGCCTGCGCGACCTCGGGTGATTCTCCGAAGCGTCCGATAGGATGCAGCGTTACGGCATGGTCGAGCAGGCCCTCAGTCTGCGATGCGAATCGCTCGAACATGCCCGTCTTGATGACGGCTGGAGCGACCGCGTTGACGCGGATGCCCGCGGCCGCGTATTCGAGCGCGGCGGATTTCGTCAGGCCGATCACGGCATGCTTACTCGCGCAGTAGATAGATGCTCCGGGAAAGCCGATGAGCCCGGCGATCGAGGCGTTGTTTACGATAGCCCCGCCGCCGGAGGCTAGCATCGCCGGCACTTCACGCATCATGCTGTACAGGACGGCGCGAACATTCGTATCGAACACGCGCGCGTAGCTGTCGAGAGAGCTTTCATGTAGCGGCGTGAGAGGATCGCCTTCGATGCCGGCATTGTTGAAGGCGATATCCAGGCGGCCGTAGTGATCCACGGTCTGGCTCACGAGACGATCTACCTGAGCGTCGTCGGTCATGTCCGTCTGGACGAACAACGCGTCGCCGC
Source organism: Gemmatimonadota bacterium (assembly GCA_039714435.1). GTDB lineage: Bacteria > Gemmatimonadota > Gemmatimonadetes > Palauibacterales > Palauibacteraceae > JAZDDE01. The sequence continues at coordinate 21,523 of JBDLJJ010000014.1, forward strand.
CTCCGTGCCGAATCGCCTGCGCGGCGGGCTCGCCCAGTTCCGTCCGCCGCCCGGACAGGACCACCTTGCTTCCCTTGGCCGCGAACGCTTCGGCGGTCGCCAGTCCGATGCCAGACGTGGCACCGGTTACCAGCACGACACTGTCATCGAGTGGGCGTGTGCTCATTAAACCTCTCCCGGGAATTCGATTGATCAACTCTCGTTTGGCCGCCCCCGCGATTCGTCTATCGCGGGGGTCTGCAACGTGTGTGGTGCGGTAGTCTTCTCGCAACTGATCAGAAGTCGGCTGCGGAGGGGCTGAAGGGTCGGCGCACAGGTTAATCAGGACAGCGCGATGCGCGTCCCGACCCTATACTGCTAATACTTTCAACTGTATGCCGCCAATACACTTAGTCACTAGTATAGCCTATACTAGTTGTTCGGGTGGCACAGCACCGCCCCTGGAATCCGGCGCCTCCTGACAGGCTGCGCCAGGTCCCAGACGCGGGATGTGGCTCGGAGGGAGTCTTTACTCGACTACGAGCGACGTGTGCGCCACGCCGTCTGGCCGGCCTGCGGCAGGCAGGAACCCGATCACGTTCCGTGAAGCCACATCGATCACCGCGACCCGGTTCTGGGCACTCATGGCAAGGAAGATCGCCGATTCGTCGGTAGAGAAGATGATGCCCTGCGGGCCGCCCCCGGGGAAATCAAGCGTCTCCAGCACCTGCCGCGAGGCTCTGTCCACGAAGCGCAGCTCGTCGCTGCGCAGATCCGGGATGAGGACGAGACTGGCGTCCTGGCTGAACAGCACTCGGTACGGGAATCCGAAGCCCGAGAGCACGCCCGTGTCTACCGCGCCGCTTCCGGTGTCGATCACGCTCATGAGGCCCAGGTTGTTGCTTCCGACCCAGACTTCCGAGCCGTCCGGAGTCACGCCGATGGCCTCAGGTGTCTCCGGCACATTGAATTTACGCGTTACGCCGCCTTCGGCCACGCCGATTTCTGTCACCGTACCGTCTCTGATATCGCTCGTATAGATGTGCTCGGCGGAGGCCGGTATGGCCACCATATGGGAGACGTTGCCCGCCGTGGGTAGAGCCGATTTGACGGTCCCCGCTTCGACATCGACCAGGACGACGTGGGCGCTGCCCTCGGTGCTGACGGCGACAACTTCATCTCCTGGAAGGAACGCAATGCCATGCGGCCTTGTGTGCGAACCGAGATCGATCGTGCGCGCTACGGACAGTCCTGGAACGTCGATGACAGTGAGCGAATTGCCTCCGGACTGGTTGCCGTAGTCCGTGACCACGGCCGTGCGGCCGTCTTTAGTGATCGCCACTTCATGAGGGCCCTGCCCCGTAGGAAGGGTGGCCAGAATCTCGGCCGAGGCCACGTCCACGATGCTGGCGGAGTTGGCGCCCTTGTTCACGATCACCAGCGTTCCGCCCACGTCCGCCAGCGTAGCTGCAGCCGGACTGTCGGCTGCGTCCTGCGCTGCGAGGGGCTCGGCCGGGGTGCCGCAGGCGGCAAGGGCGGCGACGACTGCAAGGGCACGTATGGAACGAATCATCAAACTCCTCCAGGAGACATATCCGGGTCATGTGTCAGGCACCGACCATACTCGGGATCGGTACGGACCATACACGCGAGTGGGGAAAATCGTTGCGCGAGCGATCGGGCACTGGCGACGCTTCGATGATCGATTTCGCTCGCTCTCAGGCGCTGCCTTCCACCTCGCGCTTGAGTCCGGCGAGCATCGTCCGCATTCCCTTCTCGTACTGGCTGCGGACCATCATTCGGTCCATGAGCCTGCCGAGCGGCCCGAACTTCAGCTCGTACTCAGGGCTGACCGTTACGGTCGTCGCGTCCCCGTTTCCGTCGAGCCGAAACCGGATGTCAGCCGTTTTGAACGGCAGATTGGTGCCAATTACCCGCATTGTGAGCCGGCTCCCGTCCTCCCATTCGACGACCTCTTCGTCGAGGTAGTTCCGGCCTCCGACCTTGCAGTGGCGGCGTGCTCCCAGGCCGCCCGCCTGCTCCGTCGTGGCGTGCGAGGCGCGGACTCCAGGGTTCCAGCGGTGAATGTCACCGATATCTGCCAGCGCGGACCACACTCTTGGGGGTGGCGCTTCGATTTGTTCTGAGACAGCAAAACTTCCCATTAATCCTCTTCCTCTCCCGTTCCGTCCAGGGCCTCGATCGTCGCTGTGGATGGAGCGCGCTCCGACTGAAGCTGGTCTGCGGTTACTTCAGCCCCGCGCAGCACCCGCAGCAGATTCTCACCCGCCACCTTGGCGAGATCCTCGTCGCTGAATCCGCGCGTCGCCAATTCCGCGAACAAGGCCGGATACGTCGAGACATCTTCTAGGCCGACAGGCCCCTTATCGATTCCATCGTAGTCACCACCGATTCCAACGTGGTCGATGCCGGCCACGTTCCGGACGTGCTCGATATGGTCCGCCGCGCTGGCCAGGGTGGCATTACCGTCCTCAGCCAGGAACCTAGGCACGAAGGTCACCATCACCACGCCGCCGTTAGCTGGCAGACGCCGCAGGACCTGGTCGGGCACGTTGCGGGGATGATCCACCAGTCCGCGGGCCGACGAGTGGGAGAAAATCACCGCCGCCTCAGCTACGTCGAGTACGTCATTCATCGTCGCCGGCGAGATGTGGGACATGTCTACCAGCATGCCCATCCGGTTCATCTCGCGGACGACTTCCTCTCCGAACGCTGTGAGGCCGTCATGCAGCGGGTCGTCGGTCGCCGAGTCAGCCCAGTCGATCGTCAGACTGTGCGTGAGGGTCATGTATCGTGCACCCAGGTCATAGTAGACGCGCAGCGCCCCGAGACTGTTGGCGATCGCGTGCCCGCCCTCTACTCCGAGAAGCGATGCGATCTTGCCTTCGCCGAAGATCCGCTCGATGTCGTCCGCCGTGCCGGCTAGCTCGAGGTGGTCCGGGTAGGCCGCTATCACCTGCCGAGCGATGTCGATCTGCTCCAGCTGTACCCTCACGAAATCGGCCTCGTCCAGGTCGGCTGGTATGTACACAGACCAGAACTGGGCTCCGACCATGCCCTGCCTGAGCCGGGCCAGGTCCGTATGCCCGGGCGCGCGGCGCGTAATGTCGTATGCCAGGACGTCGTGCGGCGCCTGTTCGAAGTTGCGGATGGCCCAGGGTAGATCGTTGTGCCCGTCGATCAGGGGCGTACGCTCCAGGACCGCCTTCGCACGGGCGAGGTTGGTATCGTCCTGAGCGGCGGCCTGCGACGCAGCCGCTGGCGGCGGGGCGCTGAGCGTGAGAAGCAACGTCAGAGGAAGTAAGAAACGGTTCATGGCGTGAGGCTCGCTTGCTTGTGCTAGTCGGTGGATCTGATTTCCTAGAAGACTATGTGCTAGCTGTGGGCCTAACCACACACCAAAACGACGGGGGCCCCGCTTAGTGAGCCTTCAGCGCCCTGTTTCGCTGTCGACTCGGTGGCGACGCCCCCGATCCTACTTGGTGCTTGGTGCACAGCCTCCTACCGCGCTGGCCGTACGAGGTTCCCTCGCGAATCGGGCGCCGCGCGCCTAGCTATCATCGCCGGTAGGAGCGGGATCCTCGCGAAGCTCCCAGAGCACGTTGATGATACTCCAGTGACCGTCTCCATCTTGCACCACGTGCAGGTAATCGACCCAGGTCCGGGCGTCCACCCGTACGCTGGCCGTGCCCCGAAAGATGTCGAGGATTCGTACTTCCTTGCGCTGCTCGTCGGCCGGAGTGTTGCTTCCACCACCGCGCCGAGCGCCATCGACGAGTTGATCCGCCGTCATGTGCATGAAGTGCTTTCCGGGCTCGTTGCTGTTGGCCATGAGGATACGCTTGGCCAGCTCCGGATGCAGGGCTCGTTCCATTCGGACCGCGTCGCCCGTGTACCAGCCTTCGATGTAGTCGAGCGCGGCGCCCCGAATAGCAGCCGAGTCGGACGCAGTCTGAGCTGTTCCGGCCTGCGGAAGCAGCAGGATTCCAGCCGCGAGAAATAAGAGCTTTTTCATTCTTCGCCTCGTGTTATTTCGAGTGGGGCATCGAACCGGTGCGATCTACGCCGCGGATGCACGTTTCAGACATTCGGAGAGACGGGATCGTTGCTTAAGGCGTGCCCGCACTCTCGGCCCGCTGTTCAGCCTCGGCGAGAGCCTGCTGGAAGAACTCGCTACCAGGCTCCAGCTCGAGAGCCCGCTCTAGACTCTTCACCGCCTCGGCATGTTGGCCCTGCTCCGTTCGGGCCTGATACTGAACCCAGAAGCTGAACACGTTGTCTGGATACAGCTCGATGTTTAGGTCCAGGAACGCCAGAGCCGCCTCAATCTCGCCCTGTCCGACCAGGCGTTCGGCCAGGCTGGCCAGGGTTGACGGACTGAAGTTATAGGAGCCGTCACCAAAGTGCTCGGCACGCAGCTCAGTGTAGGCGGCTGTTGCCGCCTCGATTCCCTCTTCGCTAAAAACATCGGCTAGTTTATCTCGTAACGACTGGGGCTTCGTGAGCCGGCGGTGACAGGTGACGCAGGTCACCCGCAGCCGATCCTCCCGCCCGGTCTCAGGCAGGTGTCGCTGGTTGATATCCTGAACCATTCGGAGCATCACGCGCGCTACCTGTTTCGTCTCTTTCTCATCGGAGGCGAAGTCAAACCCTTCGAGGGTTGCGGCGTTTTCTCCCACGTGACAGTGAGTGCACCGAACTCCCAGACCGCCAGCAAACCCGCGCATGGTCGCTATTAAGCTGCGCCTCGAGATGTCCTCGGGGAGAACCTGCAGGTTCGTGAACTCGTCCGGTATTTGCGCCGCTGCCGGAGCCGCCACCAGAACGAGGAGCGTAAGGGCTGCCGCCAGTACTCGCTGCATGTCGATCACAAATCCTCCGATTTTAGTTGGGCTTATCCACCCGCGAAGTAGACGGCGCCCTCGCGGTCGACCCTGATCGGCTCACCGAGGCCTAGATCTCGCAGCCGGTCGAGCTGCGTCTCGGCGTCTCCCACCACCAGCCAGATCATGCGGCTCGCGTCCAGATACTCTGAGGCCAGCTCGCTTACCCGCTCCTCCGTCATGTCGCGCACGATTGCCTCGCGCTGCAGCACGTAGTCGGCCGGGAAGTCGTAGGCGCTCATGTCCGCTAGAACGCCCAGCTTGGCTCCCAGCGTCTCGAACCGCCGTGCGTTGCTCTTGAGCAAAAAGCCTGTCGTGGCTTCGAGATCCTCAGCGTCGAAGGTCGGACCGTGCGCCGCGATCATGTCCCTGATCAGTTCCAGTGATTCATACGTGACGTTGGAGCGAACCGAAGACCCTATCCGGAAAGCGCCCGGAAGATCGGAGCCGTTGAAGCTGGATCCGATGCCATAAGTGTACCCCTTCCCTTCCCGCAGCACCTGGGTCAGGTCGGAGGCGAAGCCTCCACCACCAAAGCGGAAGTTCATCACTGTGGCCGGATAGTAGGCGGAGTCGTTCTCGGCCAGGGCCAGATAACCGATCTGGAGGACTGACTGGCTGGAACCGGGAATGTCCACGAAGTAGAGACCAGCCGCGTCGTCGCTCGACGCTGGCACCTCGGGGAATGTCACGTCACGCGGCGACCAACGCTCCTCGATGCCGGCCAGGGACGCGAGCACGTCAGCCTGCGAGACCGAGCCAGCCACGTGGAAATCGGCCACGCCGGGCGACAGCGCGCGGCCGTAATACTCCTTGAGATCATCAATCGTCATCGATTGCACGGATTCGAGCGTCCCCAGGCTGCTGGAGGCAAGAATGCTGGACCCGTACAGGAGCCGGTTGAACACGTTGGCGGCCACGGCGTTGGGGGAGGCCGCCTGCTGCCGGAGCTGGTTCTGGACTCTGTCTCGGGCCAGCCCGAACTCTTCCTCATCCCAGCGCTGCTCTAGCAGGATTTCTTCCACCAGCGCCATGGTCTCAGCGTAGTTCCGCGCCAGCGTGCTTCCGCTGATCACGAAGCTCTCGCGGCCGGCGCCCACATTGATCGATGCCCCGAGCAGCTGGATCGCTTGTTCCAGCTCTTCGGGCGTCTTGGTGGCCGTGCCCTGCGTCATGATCTCGGACAACAGATTGGCCGCGCCGACCCGTGCCGGGTCATCCAGCAGCAGCCCACCCTTCATCCTGATCTCGAATCGGACTAGAGGGATCTCGGTGTCCTCGATGCCCAGCACCCCGAGACCGTTGGCCAGGGTCTCCGACCAGACAGCCGGCGCCTTCAGGCTCGGCGGATCACCCAGTGGCGGCTCGACAGACCGGTCGAACGAAGACGGGGTCAGCGGCACTTCGCCGCGGCCGGCAAACTCGAACTCGCCCTGACCTGCGACGATGGGCTCTTCCACAACTTCAGCGCGCTGAGAGCCCTCCAGAACCAGGTCGATCTGCCCCTTCGGAATGAAGCTCGATGATACGTGTGGCTTGCCCTTGATGTAGGTCTCATACACCCGCATCACGTCTTCCTCGGTGACCGCCAGGGCATGCTCGATGTCCTCGGTTACGAAGCCCGGATCTCCCGCCAGCATGTTGTACTGGGCGAGCTGGAACGCCTTCCCGATAGTGCTCGAGAGGCCGTTGTAGAAACCCGTCTCATAGCCCGCCTTGACCCTGCGCAGCTCGTCGGCCGGAACACCTGTCTCTTCGAAGCGGGCGAACGCCTTCTCGATGCTGGCGTACACGGCGTCCAAATCGATGTCCGGGAAGGCCCTAACCTGCAGCCCGAATCGTCCGGCCAACTCCTGTGTGCCGTGGAAGCCAACGGCCTGCGGCGCCAGCTTGTCCTCTTTTACGACCACCTTATAGAAGGGAGTCGTCTTGCCATCAGTGAGAAGGTCGGCGAGAAGGTCGAGCGCGTAAGAATCGGGGTGGTAGAGCGGAACAGTGGGCCAGGCCATCGAGAGCTGAGGCAGGCTGGCGAAGTTGTCCTCGTGGAACAGCCGGGAGCTTTCAGTCAGCTGCACCGGGGGCGGTGCCGGCATCTCGGGCATCTCTCGCCGCGGAATCTCGCCAAAATATTTCTCGATCCAGGCCATTGTCTGTTCGACATCGATGTCACCCGCCACGGCCAGCGTGGCGTTGTTGGGCCCGTACCAGCGTCCGTGAAACTCTTTGACGTCAGACAGCTCCGCCGCCTCGAGGTCGTCGAGCGACCCGATCACCTGCCAGCGGTAAGGGTGCCCTTCCGGGTACAGCGCATTGTCGAGCACGAAGTTGTTGTGGCCGTACGGAGCATTGTCTACCCGCTGCCGCTTCTCGTTCTTGACGACCTGCTTTTCCTTGCCGACCACACCCTCTGTGACCGTGTTGATGAAGTAGCCGAGCTTGTCCGCCTCCGCCCAGATGGCCTTCTCCAGCGCGTCGTTGGGAACGACCTCGTAGTAATTCGTCTGATCCCGCGTGGTGAACCCGTTGGCCGAGCTTCCCACGCGGTTCATGAGCCGGTCCAACCCCCCCTGCCCCAGATTCTCCGAGTCCAGGAAGAACAGGTGCTCGAACAGGTGAGCGAATCCCGTCCGGCCTTCGACTTCCTTGGACGAACCCACGTGGAAGGCCATGGCCACGGCGGCGATCGGATCCGAGCGGTCGATGTGGAGCACCACGTTCAGTCCGTTGGCGAGCTCATAGCGCTCGTAGTCGACCGACAGCTCGGCATCGCTGGCGGGCGCGCATGAGACAACGGGAATAACGGAGGTCAGAAACAGAAATATCGATACTCTCTTCATCTACCTTTTCCTTACGGACGGGACGAGATCCGAGGCGCAGCGCCTTGCCCAAGGTGCCGAAAGTATAGTGAGCACCGGGACATCACTATTGAGACACTCGGAAGGCCTTAGGCGTTGGCGCACACCGGTCTTGGCACACGCTGCAATGCCCTATTCTATCAACAAATTCAACGCGCTGTCCGAACAGCACTTAGCCACTAGTATAGCCTAGACTAGTAGTCAGGTCCGACAGGAGCGGGAGCTAGATGCCGATGTTCAGCCCCACCAGCAGCACCCCACCCACAGAGGATTCGCGGTCGAGAATATCGACCAGATACACATCCGCGAATGGCCGGAGAAGTCCGCCGGGAAACTCGACTCCTATTACTCCCACGTCAGTCCACTCAGTATCAGAGTCGGATACTCCGGTAGCGTCCTCCTCAGCGGAAACCCGCAGGGCCGTAACCCCGTAGCCGACCGACAGGAAGGACGCCGGGCCGGGCGGCCTCACACGCGCGGCCAGAAAGACCTGCCAGGCGTTGCCCGAGAAACCGCTGATGTCCGGAAAATTGGTGAAGTAGCCGATCGCAGGCGTGAACTCGAACAGGCCGACTACCGGAAGTACGGCCTGCACTCCTATACGCTCCTGATCTATGTCGTCGTTCGAGAATTCGAATCCGTAGTGCGCTCCGACCGAAACGCCCAGCAGCCTGCCCTGCGCATTGGCAGCCGTAGGAACCAGCGGCAGGGCCAGCAGGGCCGCCATGGCGGCCACAGCAAACGTTGTCTTCCTCCGCATCTTCCCCCCTTTGAATGACCGTATACAAACCTCAGGGGAAAACCCCGGCCACCGTCAGCAAGTTCCTCGGGAGGCCCTCCCCTCCCCCCTTCCAACCAAAACCCATATTGTCGTATCTCTTACTATGACGTTCGACAATAGGAGACTGATGTGGGCAAACGTAAGGCCGATCTGCTCCAGGGAACTCTGGATCTGATGATCCTGAAGACGCTGCGTCAGGGATCGCTACACGGCTGGGGCATCTCGAAGAGGATCCGGGAGACATCGCGGGGCGTGCTGGAGATTCGGCAGGGGTCTCTCTACCCGGCCCTGTACCGTCTCGAAGATCGAGGCTGGATCGCGGGTGAGGAGGGTTTGTCTCCAGAGGGCCGAAAGGTGAAGCAGTACAGCCTGACCCGTAGCGGCCGGAAACAGCTGGCAGAGGAGCGAGCCACATGGTCCGCGTTCTCGGCCGCGGTGAATCATGTGTTAGAAGCTACTTGATATATTTCTCATAATTGGTTTGGGGACAATGCGATGACTGGTCCAGTCGAATATATGTCTAAGTGGGGCCGACGCCTTCTGCGCCTGGCTGGCCGAGGCGATGTTGAGCGGCAGATGACTGAGGAAGTCCGCCTTCATCTCGAGATGGAAGAGAAGGAGTTGATCGCGCGCGGACTGTCGCCGGAGGAAGCGCGCCGGCAGGCCTACCTGACCTTCGGCGGAGTGGAGCGCTACAAGGAACAGAGCCGCGAGGCGTTCGGAACGCGGGCGCTGGAGGACTTCGGAAAGGATCTTCGATTCGCCGTTCGCACTCTGTGGCGGCGGCGCCTCTCGTCATCGCTGCTAGTCGCCACGCTCGGGCTCGGGCTGGGCGCCACGGTCGGCATCTACGGCTTTGTCCATGCGGTCCTGCTTCGTCCCCTACCCTACGCGGACGCGGAGGGAATCGTCCGTATCGTGCAGAGATACGGAGACAACGAGGACGGCCACATCTCGCCCTCCGAGCACTTCGACTACGAAAGGCAGCTGGAAGACTTCTCCGCGTACGGCAGCTACACATTCGGCACCGTCACCCTGGCCGGCGACGGAGACCCGCTGCGACTTCAGGCCGCCTGGCTCTCGCACGGCGCGATTCCAGCCTTCGGCGTCTCCCCAGTACTGGGACGCACGTTCTCGCAGGAGGAGGACCTGGGCGACGCACATGTCGCCATCCTGGGGAACGCTCTGTGGCGGGACCGATACGGCGAGCGAGCGGACATCGTGGGACAGACAGTCCGCATCGCGGACACGACGTTCACTGTAATCGGAGTGATGCCTGCCAGCTTCGTACTTCCTGAGGATCTCGTCTCCGGGTCTCGGTCTGATGTACTCCTTCCCCTGGGGCTCAGGCCCGAGGACTGGACGGGTAACCGTGGCTCTCATTTCCTGGAAGGCGTGGCCCGGCTTGGCGCTGCCATGTCGCAGGATCAGGCCCGGCATACAGTCGCGACGGTGAGCGCGGGCTGGACAGAGACCTTCCCCGATGACTACAGCGCCAGCATGGGATTCGCTGCCACAACAAGGCCTATTGCGCAGGTCGTGCTGGGTGACGTGAGGCAGCCGCTGTGGACGATGCTCGGAGCAGCGTTGCTCGTGCTTCTACTGGCCGGGGCCAATGTGGCCAATCTCCTGCTCGGCACGGCGGAGAGCCGGCGGCAGGAGTTCGCCGTCCGCCTGTCTCTTGGAGCGCGGCGAGGCCGGATCATCAGGCAGATTCTGGCCGAGACGCTTGTGCTGGCACTTCTGGCCGGCATCCTCGGAATGGTCGTGGCGGCGGGCGGCACCCGGCTCTTGCTGGCACTCGATCCGCCAAACATCCCGCGGCTGGATTCAGCCGGCCTCAACTTCTCCGTCGTGTGGTTCGGGTTCGGGCTTTCGTTCGTGGCCGGCATTCTGTTCGGGCTCGTCCCGGCGCTGTCGATCTCCGCCCGTAACCTGTCGCGGGACCTCAAGAACGCTGGCCGGGCTGTCTCGGGTGGCGGCCGGCACCGCGTGCGCAGACTCCTTGTCGCCGCAGAGCTGGCGATCGGTGTCCTGGTTCTGGTCGGAGCGGGACTGTTCACGCGGAGCTTCCAGCGGCTCATGGACACCGACACCGGCCTAGATGCCGATCAGGTCCTGACGGCGCGGATTTCGACCCCAGACAGCCGCTACCTCGAGGATGACGAAATCACAGGCTTCTACCGCGAACTGACGGAGCGCCTGGCGGGCCTGCCCGGAGTGGTAGCCGCGGGCGCGATCAAGAATCTTCCGCTGGCCACCGGCCTCGGAGATCTGAACTTCCGCATCGAAGGCCATGTTGTTCCGGAAGGACAGCCGTCGCCGAGGGCGGATTGGCAGACGGTGACTCCGGGTTACAAGGAGGCGATGGGCCTGACGCTGGTTCGTGGCCGCTGGATCGGAGCGGAAGACGTAGCGGGCGCTTCGGGAGCGGTCGTCATCGGAGAGACGACGGCCGCCACCTACTGGCCCGGTGGGGATCCGATCGGTGCCCGATTCGTTCTGGGGGGGGGCGCGGGACCTGGCACCGTGACGGTGGTCGGCATCGTCCGTGACGTGACGCATGAGGGCCTCGATATACAGGCCAAAACGCAGATGTATCTGCCGCACGAACAATTCCGGGGCTGGAACGACGGTGAGGCGGTCCGTGGTATGAACCTGGTGCTCAGGACCGAGTCTGACCCACTGGCTCTCGTGGGGCAGCTCCGGAATACCATCCGGGAGATGGACTCTCAGCTTCCGATCTCTGACATCGAGAGCATGGAGGAGGTGCTTTCCAGGTCAGTGTCGCAGCCGCGCACTCTGATGACGCTTCTCGTCCTGTTCTCGCTTCTGTCCGCCACGCTGGCCGCGATCGGTGTGTACGGGGTCGTGGCAAACGTCGTGAGCAGCCGGACGCGGGAGTTCGCTATCCGAAAGGCGCTCGGTGCTCAGGCCCGGCAGGTGATCGCCCCGGTGCTGCAAAGGGAGCTGAAAACTGTGGCCCTGGGAATAGCGGTGGGCCTGCTCGGCGCGCTGGTGGTGGCCCGTACGGTGGCCAGTCTGCTGCACGGCGTACCAGCCAACGACCTACTGACTCTGGTGTCGGTGCCGCTCGGTCTGGCGGCGGTGGCGCTGCTCGCCGCCTTCGTCGCGGCGCAGCGCGCGGTGCGGATTGATCCTAACATCGCGCTGCGGTCGGAGTAGGGCTCGGCGCGGCGGCGGGTCACTCTTCGCGAACTGCCAGCAACACACCGCTGAACGTTCGCTCCCGAGTGCCCCTCGCCGCTTCCGAGCTACTCACGGTAGGCGCCTGGGAGGGAGATTCCGGTAATTCGCGGATATCGACCCATGAAGTGCGAGGGTTAGGCCGAAAGATCCGGGCGCCGTATCTTGCTGTCCCCCGCCCCCGTTGTTGATCCGCGACGAGAACCGTTGTACGACGGAATCCGTTCTATAGAACGGGCCGCGCACGGCGGCCGCGCATGCTACAGGGGACAGCAATGGTCACACCTGTTGGAGTCCAGCGGGCGAAGACGGCGTTCATGGTCGCCGTGCTCCTGCTATGGACCACTGCCGCGTGCACTGAGTCCGGGCGGCCAAGCGGCCAACTCAGCCTCGCGGCGGACTCCGCGGTCGTCCGGACAGACTCGGCTGGCATCTGGATCGTCACCAGCTCAACCCCAGTATGGACAGAGGGTACCGCTTGGCGCCTCGGCCCCGAGCCGACGCTCACCCTCCCCTCCGTCGATAGCCGCGGGAACCGACACTTCTTCAATGTGTCCGCGGCGCACCGGTATCCGGATGGACGTCTGATGGTATCGGACATACGGGCGAAGCAGCTTCGCTTCTACTCGCCGAAGGGCAAGTTCCTCGGCGCTGGTGACCGGCCGGCCGGACGGGGCCGCTTCGCCACCATAGCGGGTTTCGTACTTGGCCCGGCGGACAGTCTCGCCGTGTTCGACATACACAGCAACGCCAGCATCCTGTCACCGAAGGGTCAGTTCGTGAGGCGCCTAACGCTTCCGGACGAGAGACGATCCAGGGTTAGACTTCTGAGCTGGCAGCCAGACGGCAGTTTCGTAGCGTTCGAGAGCCGTAGAGAGCAGACGCTGAGGAGCGAGGGCTGGCCTAGGGAGAAAGTGTTTGTCACAGTGCGACCCGGTACCGACTTGAATCCTGGCGCAACAGAGGATGACGATCGCGTGACCACGATCGCTACCTGGGCTGTCCCAGATCTTCAGTACTTCCACTACAGGGGAATATCATCCGACAGCATGATCGGCGGATACGTTACCCCCTTCACCACTCGTCCCTCGTCTACGGTGCAAGCGGGGAGACTGTTTGCCGCGCAGGGACCCGACGCCGAAGTGCACATCTGGAATCTCGGAGCGGAGCTCGCACATGTTAATCGGATCTTTCGGTTCAGCAGGCCGCGAGTAGCGACTGCCGGGTTGCAGGAACGCAATATGGAGAGGTACAGGCGGTGGCGGGAAAGGAGGGATAGGGCGTGGAGCCACGCCTTCTTCCGCGCTATGGAGCAGGCCACGGTACCCGATTCCGTCTACTCGATCAGAAAGATCATGATCGACGGGCCAGGCAACATCTGGCTCGGGCATCGCTGGCCGGATGACGGAGAATGGACGGTTCTCACATCGGATGGTGTCTGGCTCGGGAGCGTGAAAGTCGAGGACGGAATGACTCCGCTCGACGTCGGCGACGACTGGATCCTCGTCCGAACCGAAGCCGAGGGCGACGAGAACGACTTGTTCAGCGTCCGGCTGTACGACCTCCAGAAACCGGAGCGACAAAAATGAAGCGACTTCTCTCGCTCCTTGCAGTGACCTTCGCGACCACGCTGTCTCTCGGCTGCACCGGTGAATCAGCCACGCACGCACAAACCGCGACCCGCAGCGACTCGGCGGGGATCGAAATCGTGACCAGCACCGTGCCGGCGTGGACCACAGAAACCGCCTGGAGACTCTCCGCAGCACCTGTCCTCGACATCGGCACACTGGACGGCCCCGACGAGAACCAGCTGTTTCGTGTTCTGATGGCCCGCAGAAGCACCGACGGGCGCATCTACGTCGCCAATACCGGGACCCACGAGATTCGGGTATTCGATTCGGGCGGCGAGCATCTGCGTTCGTTTGGTCGTGAGGGAGACGGCCCCGGAGAATTCCGGCATCCGGTCAGGT
>JBDLJJ010000015.1:0-34204 GCA_039714435.1 Gemmatimonadota bacterium
AACTCGGGCTCGGGGGCTTCCTGCTGCGCCTCAGGGCGCGCCTGTTCCGCATGTGGGGGATCATCCTGCGCTGCATATAGCGGAGGAGACAACTGGAAGAGTACGAAAAAGAGGCCTGCCGCCGCGGTGGCGGGACGAAGAGATGAGTGTCCGCGTGCCATGATTACCTCCCTGGCTGCGAGCCTCTGTTTGTAACGGCGGCCCGAATCGCTCGGCCCGAATCGCTCGGCCCGAATCGCCCAGCCCACGTCATCCGATCCGAATCGACCAGCCCTACGCCCGGGCAGCCCAGCCCGGGCTCGCCCGCCGCGTCCGCCGCTGTCCGTCCTGTCCGGCTAGTCCCGCCGCTGTCCGGCTAGTTGACCTTGAAAGTCACCGCCTGCTGGACCCAGACTCCGACCGGCTTGTCGCGGTTCTGGGCCGGCGAGAATTTCATCTTGTCGACCACCTGCGCCGCCGCGTTGTCCATGGCGGGATAGCCGCTGGACTTCATGACCTGCGACTTCTCGGGGCCGCCCCTCTCGTCCACGAACACCCACAGCAGGACCGTACCGCCGATCCCGGCTTCGCGCAGCATGCTCGGATAGAGCCGCACGAGCAGTTGCTGGATCTCGCGCCGATTCCTGAGAGACGGCTCTACATCACGAGCGATGTAGGACGGCTGGTCAGACGGCTTGGCGCCGGCCGGCGGCGGCGGAAGGTTCTCTACCGGGTTGTCCTCGAACGTAGTCGGCGCAATCGTGATGTCCTCATCCAGCGCCACGTCCGCCACGACCGGCGTGGCCGGACGTGCGATCTGCTCCGGCGGCGGCGGAATCGTCACCTCTGGCGGCAGATCGATGGCCATGATCTCCTCGCCATCGAAGGACATGTCAGCCGCATTGAGTTGCGGAAACAGTTCAAACAGTCCGAAATGCAACACCGCGGCCGCGGTCAGCCCCATGTAGGTCCAGGTCGAATAGGAGCCTTTAAACCTGTCGTTCGCCGTACTGCCCAGAATCGATTCAATCTCGCTCATGTCTCCTACCTCCTCGCCCTGGCCATCTGCTTTTCGACGCGGGTGGCGAAAGTGACCCTCACCGCCCCGGCCGCCTGCAGCTGCTCCGTGATACCGTTAATGAGCCGGTACGGCACGTCGTCGTCTCCGCGAACGGCTACTACAAGCTCTCTGTTCTCGGCGTAGATAGGCCTGATCAGGGCCGCCACATCGCCTTCCGGCACGATCTGATCATTGATGTAGATCGTCCCGTCCTGCGTAACCCAGATGTGAAGTACGTTCTTACGTTTTTCGTCGATCTTCTGGGTGGCTTCCGCCTCGACCCAATCGATGTCCCGTTTCTTCTCTTTCCGGAATACCGTGGTGACCATGAAGAAAATGAGAAGCAAGAACGCGATGTCCGCCAGCGAGGACGAAGGGATCTCGTCGCTCGCCTTGGACTTCTTCTTGAACCCGCCGATCTTTCCCATCCGCTACTCCAGAACCTGTAGGGAAATTCGTTCTGCGCCTGCCTTCTTGACCTCGTCCAGCACATTGATCATGTGACGGTACGCGGCTGCCGGATCCGTCTTCACGGCTGCTATGAGGTTCGGGTTCCCGGCCAACTCCTGACGCAGGATCCCTTCGATTTGCCGGTACGTCACGACCTGCTCCTGCTCGCTCTCACCCCTCTTGACGATTATCGACCCGTCTGGTTGCACAAGCATGAACAGGAGGTTCTTGGCTGAGACCTCGACCTCTTCGCTCTTCTCGGGCAAGACGATCGGAAGCCCCTTCTCCTCGTTGAACACCGTGGTGGTCAAAAAGAACACCAGGAGCAGGAACGCGATGTCCGCCATGGAAGCGGTCGGAATCTCGTCTGAGACCCGTTCTCTTCGTTTCAATATTCCCATGACCGGTCTCTAGCTCCCCTTCGTCTGAATGTCCCAGATCAGATCCAGCACGGCCTGGGCGCCCTCTTCCATGTCCGCGATCAGCGTATCGATCCGGGTCACGAAATAGTTGTATGCGATATTTACCGGAATCGCGATCGCGAGTCCGGAGGCTGTGGTAATCAAGGCCACCTTGATCCCCGACGCGACCAGAGTCGGATCCACCTGGCCGGCCGCTTCGATGGCTGCAAAGGCCGAAATCATGCCGATCACCGTGCCCAGGAAGCCAAGCATGGGCGCGACATTGGCGATGGTCGCCAGGACGACGAGTCCTCGCTCCAGGAAGTCCAGCTCGATCGAGCCACTGGTCGAAATCGCCTTCTGAATGTCGTGGCCGGTGTGGCGCTGCTGCACGCGCTGAAGGCCCGTAAGGAGAATCGCGGCCACAGGCCCGCGCGTCTCGCTCGCCCGGGCGATCCCATCCTCTACCCGGCCGGCCTGTCCAAGCTCGCTAATATCCTCCAGCAGCCCCCGGGACTCTTTGTGCGCGATGTGCAGAGTCCAGCCCTTGGCTATGATCACGCCCAGGGCAATCAGAGAGCAAAGAACGAGTGGCACCATCATGAACCCGCCATCACGAAAGATCGTGAGCAGCTCATATGAAGTGTCGGGTGACACCATTCCCTCCTGACGAGGTTCGCAGATCCGAGCCCTGCGGGCCCGACATTCTCGATAACTAACAGCCGATGAAGCTACTCCCGGGCGGGAATAGCGTCAAATACTCCGCTCTGCGCCGCCGGACCGACCAGAGGCCCTGAGTCTTCTTCCCCGGTATCGGCCAAACGTTCCCGCAACTCCGCCGCGCTGAGCCCGCGGCTGAGCTGGCCTCGATGGGCCAGCGAGACCTGCCCGGTTTCCTCCGAAATTACGATCACCATGGCGTCGGTCTCCTCGGAGAGGCCGATCGCCGCCCGGTGGCGTGTGCCCAGAGTGCGCTCCAGAGTTGGCGACTCCGAGAGCCGCAGAACCACAGAACCCGCATACGAGATCCGGTCCCGCTTAATGAGGACGGCGCCGTCATGGAGTGCCGAATACGGCGTGAATATCGTGGTCAGAAGGTCGGCCG
The DNA here is from genome assembly GCA_039714435.1 of Gemmatimonadota bacterium. Lineage (GTDB taxonomy): Bacteria > Gemmatimonadota > Gemmatimonadetes > Palauibacterales > Palauibacteraceae > JAZDDE01. The sequence goes on from JBDLJJ010000015.1 coordinate 2,996, forward strand.
TGACAATGGCGTTCAGCGGAGTGCCTTCGTCCACGAAATTGGTCAGGTCTACTTCGCGCTCGATGGCTATTATTCCGCCGATTCGTGCCCGTGACAGCCGATCCGCAGCGTTCGTGATCTCGCTCACGACCTCCTGCTCCTCCTTGCGGCCGAACAGTCGCCACAGCCTCGTTCGGCCCAGCCGTGCCAGGCCCGAGCGCAGCTCCTGCTGGAATATCACGATGAGCGCAAAGGCGCCGTACGTGAAAACCTGGGAAAGCAGGTATGTGATAAGACCAAGGTCAGCCGCCTGGGCGAGGGCGTAAATCGTCACCAGCACGATAAACCCGATGAACACATGGAAGGCGCGGGTGCCCGTATAGATGAGCAGCACCCTGTAGACCAGATAGGCGACCAGAGCGATCTCAGCCAGATCGACCCAGCCCAGATTCAGAGTGAAGAAGCTAAGAATCCCGCTCATGTCAGCTGCTCGGTACCTCTTGGCGCAAAATGGCGTTCGTTACGTCCAGAGCTCTTCGCACGGCCAGGACATCGTGCACCCGGAATATGCACGCCCCCCGGTCCCGCGCCAGCACACATGCCGCTACCGTCCCCTCCAGCCGATCGTATACGCCCGTACCTAGCAGCGAACCGAGAAACGCCTTGCGGGAAGGCCCTACCAGAATGGGATATCCGAGGCCGGTAAGGCAGTCCAATCGATTCAGCACTTCCAGGTTGCCGGCGGCTGACTTTCCGAACCCGATCCCGGGATCCAGAACGATCTGGTCGGGCCCGACGCCATGTCGCTGGGCCAGGTCCGCGGCGGCCGACAGCGAGGCGCCTATCTCACCCAGCAGATCGTCGTATCCGACATCGCTCTGCATCGTCTCCGGAGTACCGCGCATGTGCATTAGTACGGCGCCGGCGCCGAACATCGCCACCTGACGGGCCATCTCGGATCCTTCACCGAACGCTGTCACGTCGTTCACGACAGCGGCTCCGGCGTCCAGTGCCCGGGCGGCGACCGCGGCCCGGCGGGTGTCCACCGAGAAGCGAATGCCGCGCCGGCCAAGCTCACTAGCTACGGGGCCGATGCGGCGCCACTCTTCTTCCGCCTCCACCGGCTGGGCCCCGGGACGTGTGGATTCTCCGCCCACATCGACCAGGTCGGCACCCTCGGCCAGCATTCGCGTAGCACGTTCGAGGGCCTCGGAGGGATCGGAGTACTCTCCACCGTCTGAAAAGGAGTCCGGGGTGAGGTTGAGCACACCCATCACGAGCGGGCGGTCCAGCAGGATCACCTCTCGGGCGACCCTCCAGCCCCGAATCGGATCTACTGGGGTCAGGCCGGGACCGGTGACGGCTCTCCGCCCGTGCCTTCCAGCGGCGGCCTTTCAGCTCCGGCTGGCCTGTCGGCCGTGGGCTCCTCTGGGGGCGTTTCGGCCTGGGCGACCTCAGAAACCGCCAGCGGAGGTAGAGGCTTGCCCGCAGCGAGCAGTTTGATGGCGTCCGCGTCCAGCGTCTCGCGTTCCAACAGAGCCTCAGCGATCGCGTCCAACAGGGCTCGATTCTCCGAAAGCACCTTCTCTGCCGACTCGTATGCAGTGTCCAGAAAGCGTTTGATCTCAGCATCTACAACGCGGGCCGTCTCTTCGCTGACTTCGCGCCTCTGACTCATCTCACGGCCCAGGAAGATCTCGTGGTCCCGTTCGCCCACCGCGATGGGGCCGAGCACCTCGGACATACCGAATTGCGTCACCATGCGGCGGGCGATCGCCGTGGCTCGCTCGATGTCGTTTCCGGCACCCGTGGTGATCTTCTGCAGCCCGAAGATCATTTCCTCCGCGACCCGGCCGCCGAAGAACATTGTTAGCTGACCTTCCAGCCAGCCCTTGGTATAGTTGTGCCTGTCCTCTTCGGGGAGCGACGCCGTGAGCCCCAGCGCTCTCCCACGCGGAATAATCGTCACCTTGTGCACGGGGTCGAGCCCGGGCACACGGAGCGCGATGACCGCGTGTCCGGCCTCGTGGAAAGCGGTGACCTTCCGATCCTCATCCGAAATCACCATGCTCTTTCGCTCAGCGCCCAACATGACCTTGTCCTTGGCCGCTTCGAGGTCCTCCATGTAGACCCGATCCTTGTTGTACCGGGCTGCCAGGAGAGCCGCCTCGTTCACGACGTTGGCCAGGTCAGCGCCAGACAGGCCGGGCGTTCCTTTGGCGAGGACCTTCAGATCCACATTTTCCGCCAACGGGATGTCCTTCGTATGAACTTTGAGGATTCCCTCGCGGCCCTTCACATCGGGGCTATCGACCACTATCTGCCGGTCGAATCGGCCCGGGCGCAGCAGAGCGGGATCCAGCACATCGGGACGGTTCGTCGCCGCGAGGAGAATCACGCCCTCATTGGATTCGAACCCATCCATCTCTACCAAAAGCTGATTGAGCGTTTGCTCGCGCTCGTCGTGCCCACCACCCAGACCAGCTCCCCTGTGGCGTCCGACGGCGTCGATCTCGTCGATGAATATGATACACGGAGCGTGCGCCTTGCCCTGCTCGAACAGATCTCGCACCCGGCTGGCGCCGACTCCGACGAACATCTCCACGAAATCCGATCCCGACATGGAGAAGAAGGGTCTGTCCGCCTCCCCCGCGACCGCGCGGGCGAGCAGCGTCTTGCCGGTTCCAGGAGGACCCACGAGCAGCGCTCCCTTAGGGAGTCTGCCTCCCAGGCGCCGGAAGCGGGCCGGGTCCTTCAGGAACTCGATGATTTCCTGCAGCTCTTCTTTCGCCTCATCAGCTCCGGCTACGTCGGCGAACGTCACCTGGGGAGTGTCCGCCGTCAGCAAACGGGCCTTGGACTTTCCGAAACTGAACGCGCGCGAGCCTCCGGCCTGCATCTGCCGAAACAGGAACAGCCAGATCCCGATGATCAGAACCCATGGCAAGAACGAGATCAGAATCGTGACCCAATCGTTGCCGGACTCCTTGGCCTCCGTCTTGACGCCAGCGGTCTCGAGCTGATCCAGAAGCTCCTGGGTCGCCTCCATCGGAAGGAGGGACGTGAACTGGGAGATCGGCTGTCCGTTCCTCTGGACCGGAGCCCGCAGCGAACCCTCTAACTTGTTGCCGTCGATGATGGTTACGTCGGCGATGTTCTCGTTCTGAAGATGCTCGCGAAACTCCGTGTATGTCAGTTCTGTTTCGGCCTGACGGCTGCTGTTCATTATCTGCAGGATGAACAGAGGCACCAAGAGCACGAGGGCCCAGAACGACACGGTACGGACAAGCCGATTCGTGCGGCCCGGGTCGCGTCCTTCGTCTGCCGGTGGTTTCATCGCCACGATTCTATGTAACTCCTTCTCAATTCTCTAAATACTAGCCACGACAGGCAGGTGCCTGAAGTTTTCCGCGTGGTCGAGGCCGTAGCCGACCAGGAACTCCGGCGGGGCATCGAAACCGACCCAGCGGGGCTCAATGGCCAGTTCAGGCGCCACATGCTTGTGCAGCAGGGCGCACAGCTCCAGCGACGCGGGCCGGCTCTTCTCTAAACTACGAGCCAGCTGGTTGATTGTGTTTCCGCTATCCACGATGTCCTCGATCAGCAGCAGGTGCCGGTCCCGGATTGGCGCGGTCGGGTTGTAAAGAAACTCGACCTCACCCGAGGATGTAGTGCCGCTCCCGTAGCTCGATGCGACCAGGAAGTCCAACTGCAACGGTAGGTCGATATGCCGCACCAGGTCGCTCATGAAGATGAACGAACCCTTGAGAAGGCCCAGCACGAGCAGATTAGCGTCGGGAGGATAGTGTGCCGTTATGGCCGCACCCATCTCTCGTACCCGCTGTCCTATCTGCTCTTCGGTAAACACAACGCGCCGCAGGGGCCGTCCGCCGGTGCGGGCCATGAGTGCCGGATCTTGAAGCTGTATTGCCTGTTCTTCCACTATCTCTCTTCCTCTGAGAGGCGCAGTAGCCTCTGTCTCGTATGATGCGGTTTCGTCGGGGCGCCAACGGCGTCTACCAGATCCCGGTCGCGGGCGAAATCCGCCGCCCACAAGATTCTACCTGACTGCGATGCCAGCAGCGGCACTGATCCCCGCGCCTCGACGCCGACCCGGTACTCTCCAAACACTTTCTTCAGCTTGCGTGTGCCGAATCGAGTTCGAATGCGGTCGCCGGGACACCAACTCCGCAGCTTCATCGGATAATGCTCGGGGTTCTCCGGGAGGGCAATGCAGTAGTCCGCCGGCGCTGACACCCGGTCTGCCGTTCCCCAGGAAACACGGAAGCGGCGGTGTCCAGCCGTCCAGGTCCTCGTCCCCTCTCCCTCCCGGCCGATCTCGAGTGGCTTATCGGCGGGCCGGGCGCATGCCTTGTCGCGCCCGAGAATCAAATCGTCGAAAGAGCGGTGCAGCGTGAGGCCCCCGCCCATATCGACCGAAGCTCCGCTGCCACAGTAGCTAATAAACTCGACCGCCGCCCTGGTTCCCCCGGCCGTCAGCTGCGTGTCCAGTCGGCGGGCAAGCCGCCGAATCAAGCGGGCCTGATCATGCGGCGAAAGGTCGCGCACCCGCTTCAGGTCCAGGCTGGCCGCGGCCGCTTCTTCGCCGGCCCCCACCAACACCGATTCCAGCACCTGTTCGTCGTGCACCGCGAAGGCCGCTTCCAGCCGGCCCGCTTGTTCCGCGACCCGCAACAGCGCGCCCGCCACTGCCGCCGGCGGACCTCCAGCCTGGCGCACTCGCGTCTCCAGAGCCGGCCTGATTTGCCAGCGAATGCGGGCCCTTGCCCAGCGCGGGTCTGCGTTGCTCGGATCCCTGTAGTGAGAGATCCCGCGCTTGCTTACGTAGGCGTGAAGCTCGCCGCGGCGGAACGGAAGCAGCGGCCGAACGATCGTGTGCCTGCGGGAGGGAATACCGGCCAGGCCGGCCGTACCGGTGCCCCGGATGAGGCGGAACAGGACCGTCTCGACTTGATCGTCCTGATGATGAGCCGTGGCTACCCTCGAGCAGTTCTCGCTCTGAGCGGTGCTGTGAAGAAAGGCGTAGCGGGCATCTCTCCAGTCCGCGTGGGCGCTTCTCAGCGGCTGCGAGGGCCGGCCGACCCGGCATGGTACGCCGAGAGACTCGGCCCAGCGCACCACCTGCCGGGCCTCCGCGGCACTCGTGTCGCGAGCGTCGTGGTCAAAATGGGCCGCCGTAAGGCGAAGGCCCAGACGCGCGCGAACATCAACCAGGAGATGCAGGAGAGCCATGGAGTCGGGACCGCCGGACAATCCGACCAGGACGCGACTACCAGCAGGAATCAGCTGCTCGTGGCAAGCCAGGTGGTCTCGGAACCTAGTCTCGATCGGCACCGTGCTGAGAAGCTCCCGAGGGAAGGCGATCCCTCCATGTCCCGGCGCCCCGGTGAAACACCAGGCGCTCTGGAATCCCAACGCCGAATCTCGGCCTGAGATTGGCGTTTGCCGTGGACCCGGATTCTGCTTGCTCAGAACCGAGCTCCTCGCCGCGGCCTGAGTCCGCTGCAATTTTTTCCTGAGCCGGAACCGACTTGTGCCGACTGGTCACATATGCGTCGAAGGCCGCCCCGACACCAATCCGGCGCGGTAGCGGCAGAGAAGCCGGGCTGAACGGCTCGATGCTGAACGGCTCGATGCTGGAAGGCTTGATCTCGTCAGACACGTCAGACTTCCATCACTTCCGATTCTTTGGACTTCAGCATCTCGTCCAGCTTCCCGATATGAGAATCGGTAAGCTTCTGCAGATCGTCCAGCAGGCGGTGCAGGTCGTCTTCGCCCAGATCCCCCTGCCGCTCGCTCTTTTCAAGGTCGGACTTAGCTTTGTGGCGCGCGTGGCGAACCGCGACGCGGCCCTCCTCGGTCATGCGGTGCAACACCTTCACCAGCTCTTTGCGCCGCTCTTCGGTGAGAGCCGGGATACTCACCCGAACCACATTGCCGTCCACATTCGGGTTCAGACCCAGGTCTGAACTCTGGATCGCCTTGGCGATCGCCGGACCTAGTTGAGGATCGTAGGGCTGAACAAGCAGCATCTGGGGCTCTGGAGCCGAGACGTTAGCCACCTGCTTCATGGGCACGGATGCTCCGTAAGCGTCGACGTTCACCGTATCCAGGATGGCGGGACTTGCCTTGCCCGTTCGCACTCCGTTGAACTCGCGACCGATAGCTTCAAGGTTCCTGTCCATCTGCCGGGAGGTTTCCCGGAGCGTCTCATGCGACACTGGCTCTCTCCTTCCCGCTGACATACGTACCGATCCGCTCACCCTGCAGCGCGGCCAGGATGGCTCCTCTCCTGCGTGTGTTGAGGATGATGACCGGAAGGTCGTTCTCTCTGCACAACGAAATAGCGGCCGCATCCATTACAGCGAGCTCGCGGTTGATAACTTCTTTGTACGTAAGCTCCGGAATGAACTCGGCCGAAGGATCGACCGCCGGATCGGCCGAGAAGACACCGTCGACCTTCGTGGCCTTGAGAATCACGTCCGCTTCCATCTCGATGGCCCGAAGGACTGCCGCCGTATCCGTGGAGAAATATGGATTGCCGGTCCCACCAGCGAAGATCACGACCCGGCCCTTCTCCATGTGCCTCAGAGCCCTGCGCCGGATGTAGGGCTCTGCCAGCTGTTCCATGCGGATCGCCGTCATCACCCGGGTCTCGACCCCACTGCGCTCCAACATGTCCTGGAGCGCGAGCGCGTTGATGACGGTCGCCAGCATCCCCATGTAGTCCGCGGACACGCGGTCCATACCTTCCTGGCTGGCTACCGCGCCGCGGACGATGTTTCCGCCGCCTACGACGAGTCCGAGGTGAATCCCGGCCTCATGAACCTGGCGTACCTCAGTGGTGAGTTCTTCGATTACCGGAGGGGCGATACCAAAGCCCTGATCGCCGGCGAGCGATTCGCCGGAAAGTTTTACCAGGGCCCGCGGGTAAGCAATGCTGCTCAACAGCGTCCTCCTTATCCGACCTCGAAGCGCGTGAAACCTTTGATTTGTGCACCTGGCGCCCGCTGCTCAACGAGCGCGCCGACCTTGATATCTGGATCCTTCACGAAAGCCTGCTCCGTGAGCGTGCTCTGCTCGAAGTACTTCCTCATGCGTCCTTCGACGATCTTCTCGGCGATGGCATCCGGCTTGCCCTCCCCCTTAGCCTGCTCCACCAGGATCGCCCGCTCCCGCTCCCGCTGCTCCTCGGGAATATCCTCCGGGCGCACACCCAGCGGGTTCGCCGCGGCCACGTGCATGGCGACGTCCCGGGCCAGCTCTCGCGCGGCATCAGTCGGCTCAGTCCCTGCCAACTCGACAACTACTCCGATCTTGTCACCGAAGTGAACATACGATCCGGTGGCCGACTCCTCGGCCGACACGTAGCGGACACCGCTGCGAATTTGCAGATTTTCTCCGATGGAGGAACGGAGATCGGTAAGGTTCTGCTCCAGATCGGCCAACTCCGGCCGGGCCAGCAGGTCCTCGCCGCTGTAGACGCGCCCGCTCTCCAGATCGGCATCCGCCACCGCATCCGCTACTTGAGCGACAAAGCTCCGAAAGACATCGTTGCGGGCCACAAAATCGGTCTCACTGGATACCGCGACCATGGCAACCGTACCCGCATCCGACTGGACAGCCGCTACGGCGCCTTCCGTGGCGGAACGATGGGACCGGGCGGCTGCCTTTGCGGCGCCTTTCTGCCGCAGAAGGTCTATCGCCTGCTCCTCGTCACCGCCCGTCTCGATCAGGGCCCGCTTGCATTCCATCATTCCGGCGCCCGTGCGCTCACGCAAGGACTTAACTGCCTGAACTGTAATCTCCGTCATCTCTATCAACTCCACTGGTTCGACTGCACCGCAAGATTCAACACAACAAACACCATCAAAAAAAAGGGCCACCGAAGTGGCCCACCGTGATCTGGCTCAGGGTGAGCTAGGGGTCTTCTCCGGATCCCCGTCCTCCGCGGAGGGCTCGGCCACGGCAGCTACCTGTTGTTCCTCGGCAGCGGGCTCTTCGGCAGCTTCGGCGGCGGGCTCAGCAGCCTCGGCACCGGCCTCTTCGGTAGCATCTTGTTCAGCCGCGGCGGGCTCTTCGGTAGCCTCGGCGGCCTCCGGATGCAGACGCTTGGCAATCATCTCCGGCTTGGGGCGCCGCTTGGGCCGCGTGCGCTTCTTACGGCCAGGCGTCTCCGCCGCGCCGGCGTCTGTCGAGTACGTGTAGGCGTCCGCTTCATCCGCACCGCTGGCCTCCGGAATCTCCCGAGTCGCGATCTCGATCTCATCCGCGATCGCTCCCGTAATGAGAGAGACGGACCGAATCGCATCGTCATTGCCCGCGATCGGAATGGTCAGCATGTCTGGATCAGCGTTCGTATCTGCGATCGCGACCACTGGAATCCCAAGCCGGTTCGCCTCTCGCACCGCGATTTCTTCCTTCCGGGAGTCTACCACGAAGACAAGACCAGGAAGCTTGGTCATGTCCTTGATTCCCGCCAGGTACCTATCCAGCTTGAGCCGCTCCCGCTCCAGCAGCAGCCGCTCTTTTTTGGTGTAGAACTCGAAAGCTCCCTCTTCTACCCCACGTTCGAGATCTTTGAGCCGGCGAATGTTCTTCTTGATCGTCTGGAAATTGGTCAGCATTCCACCCAGCCAGCGCTCGGTGACGAAGAACGAACCAGACCGCTCCGCCTCCGCCCGTACTACGTCGGCCAGCTGACGCTTGGTGCAGACAAACAGAACCTTGTTCCCGGACCGAATCACAGAATTGACCAGCTCGCGAGCCTTATTGAGCTCCCTGAGCGTCTTCTTGAGGTCGATCAGATAGATCCCGCCGCGCTCGGCGAAGATGTATTTGCGCATCTTCGGATTCCAGCGGTGAGTCTGGTGCCCGAAATGCACGCCCGCCTGGAGTAGTTCCTTAAGCCCTACAGCTTCCATACTTCCCGATTCTCGCTCTATCACGTGGAATTTATCTCTTCGAAAACTGGAAGCGCTTCCGGGCCTTCGGTTGGCCTGGCTTCTTACGCTCCACGATTCTCGGATCGCGTGTCAGTAGATCATTAGCGCGCAGGGTCGAGCGGCGTTCTTCGTCGGCGCTCAGCACGGCCCTGGCGACAGCCAGCCGAACGGCCTCCGCCTGGCCAGTCGGTCCACCGCCCGACACGCGCACCCGAATGTCATACAGATCGCCTGTCTCGGTCACGACCAACGGTTTCTTGACCGATTCTCTGTAACGCAGGAGCGGAAAATATTCCTCGAGCGAGCGTCCGTTGATGGACCACTCTCCGCTGCCAGGCGTCATGGCGACCCTGGCAACCGCCGACTTCCTTCGGCCCACCGACTGAATAGTATCTACGTCCGCCAAACTTCCTCCCTGAGTCCTAGATCTCGAGCTTCTGGGGCGACTGCGGTCCATGCGGGTGTTCCGAGTTTGGATACACGCGCAGCTTCGAAGCCATCTCTCGCCCCAGCTTGTTCTTGGGAAGCATCCCCTTCACGGCCCGCTCGATCACACGCTCCGGACGCGTAGCCAGGAGCTTTTTGAACGGTATGAAGCGCTCGCCACCCATATAACCGCTGTGCCGAAAATATTCCTTCTGCGTTTCCTTCTTACCGGTGAGCCGAACGCCGGAAGCGTTGATCACCACGACGTAGTCGCCGACATCCAGATGCGGGCTGTATGTGGGCTTGTGCTTGCCACGGAGCACCGTGGCAATGCGGGTCGCCATGCGCCCCAATACCTGGTCGCGGGCATCCACCACATACCATTTGCGCTCTATTTCACCGGCTTTGACGGAGTACGTCTTCATCGTCGAGTGTTGGTTCCTTACTGGGTAAAAAAAGCAAGCCGCCCCACATGGAACAGGGCGGCAGAGCCGTTCCGGTTGCAGCCCGAAAAGCTATGTATGGTATGGTCAGGTGTCAAGACACGGGAAGCGTCCCAAATACCTGGGAGCCAAAGCTCACTAGAGTGTCAGGAAGGCTTCCAGACTGCGGCCGGAGGAACTGTCCCGCAGGCGGTCCAGGGCCCGGTCCTTGATCTGCCGGACCCGCTCGCGGCTCACGCCGAGGTCTACCCCGATCTTCTCCAGGGTACGCGCCTCTCCGTCGAGGCCGAAATACTGGCGCAATACATCAGCATCACGCGGGCTGAGTAGGGTGAGGCATCCTTCCAGCGCATGACGAAGCGCCGCGCTCTCACGAGCTGTGTGCGCATCTTCCTGTCCATCATCGGCAACGAGCTCCAGGAGAGATCCAGACGCGCTTCCCGGAGCGGGGGCATCGAGCGAAATATAAGACCCCAGCTCGGATGACAGGTCGTTGACCGTGCCCGGCGCCACACCTAGTTCCGTCGCAACCTCTTCGTCCGTGGCCCGCCGTCCGAGACGTTGGCTCAGAGTGTTGGACGTTCGAACGAACTTCCGCCGGCGCTCGATTCGTCCGCTCGGCACATGGACCATTCGCGACTGCTCGGAAATCGCCTGCAGCATCGACTGCCGGATCCACCAGATTGCGTAACTGACGAAACGGACCTTACGAGATTCGTCGAAACGTCTGGCGGCCCGAAGCAGGCCCAGATTCCCCTCGTTGATCAAATCAGCCAGCGCCACACCGCGGTCGGAGTATCGCTTGGCTACGGAGACGACGAAGCGGAGATTCGCTGTGATCAGGCGCTCCCGGGCCGCCTCATCGCCGGCCCTGATTCGCCGGGCTAGCTCGGCCTCATCGGCGCGGCTGAGCAATGGCTGTGCGCCGATCTCCCTGACGTACTGCTCGACTGACCCCAAGCGTCTGGTCCTGCGGCGCCGGTCCACCTCGACATCCCGATCCGCTAGCGGATCGGGTCCAGGAACCGGGTCCAGCGGATCTCGGTGAGCCAGGGGAACGGCACCATCTTGTTTCGGTCGTACGAGTAGTAGATCAGTAGCGGGCGGCCGCGAATCGCGTCTTCACTGACGAAACCCCAGTACCGCGAGTCCTCGGAGTTGTCGCGGTTGTCGCCCATGACGAACACTGACTCTTGAGCCACGACGATCGGACCCCAGTTGTCTCTGGTGGGCCGATATTCCTGGGCTCGGCGTCCCGTGCTAACCAGGTGCTTCCGCTGCCAGTTGAACCGAGAGCTGCTCGGATCCTCGAACGGCCGGGTGTGACGAGCGTAGGGCTCGGCCACAGCCTCTCCGTTCCGGTGGAGTTGGCCGCCGACCATCATCAGCGTATCGCCGCCCATTCCCACCAACCGCTTCACATAGTTGGTTCGGGCGGCCTGGCCTGCGGCTGGCGGCGGCTCGAAAACGACGACATCGCCTACCTCAGGCGGATCCAGGGCTGGGAATCGGACGCTTGTACCCGGAATCTCTGCCCCGTAAGCCATCTTGTTCACCAACAGGAAGTCACCGACGAGGAGAGTGTTCTCCATCGAGCCGGTCGGAATCTGGAACGCCTCGAGAACGAAGGTCCGAAAGACGAGGAACAGAACGGCAGCTCCCGCGATCGTTTTTGTCCATTCCCATAGATACCGGCCCACGGACGCGGATTCCGCGTGTAAAGTCGCGGTTTTCGCCGGGGCGCCTTTGTTCTTTTCGGCCTGCTTCGCTTTCCTCGCCACCCTCTACTCCTGTGCGTTGTGCATATGTGTTCAGTGTTTCACTCCACCTCAGCGGCGTAATGCCGCCGGGCGCTTTCATTACCTCTCTCCGCAGCTACCGTTCCGCAGCGGCCGGATTCCGAAAATGCGAATCGGCATCAACTGACATTCAACACCATTAAGCTACCAATCCACATCGATCTGGGCACGCTGCAGCGTGCCACTGTAGTCTACGTACGCGACCTTGGTCTCGGAATAGAACTCGTACACCTCCCAGCCCCCCTCGCGATGGCCGTTGCCCGTCTGCTTGACTCCCCCGAACGGAAGGTGCGCCTCGGCTCCGATGGTCGGGGCGTTCACGTACGTAATTCCGTTATCCATTTCCACTATGGCGCGGAAGGCTCCGCTTACGTTGCTCGTGTAGATGGATGAGGACAGGCCGTACTTTACGCCGTTGTTGATCCTGATGGCCTCGTCCAGATCATCGAAAGCGACCACGCTGAGAACAGGTCCGAATATTTCCTCCTGCTCGACTCGCCACCCCGGCTGAACTCCCGTGAGAACAGTGGGCTGGAAGTAGCAGCCCCGGTCCAGGGCGCCTCCCGTGGCGCGCTCACCACCGCACGCTACGGTGGCGCCTTCGGAACTGCCGATGGCGACGTATTCCATCACCTTGTCCAGCGACGCCTGGTGGATCAGTGGTCCGACATCGGTATCATCCAGAAGGCCATCACCCAGCCGCAGCGCCTCGGCCTCAGCCACCAGGCGGTCCACGAACTCGTCGTGAATATCCCGGTGCAGCAAGAGGCGGCTCGTAGCCGTGCAGCGCTGCCCGGTCGTGCCAAAAGCTCCCCACAGGACTCCGTCCATGGCGAGATCTATGTCCGCGTCAGGCATGACGATCTGCGCGTTCTTGCCGCCCATCTCCAGAGACAGCCGTTTGTGCATGCGGCCCGCCGTCTGGCCGATAATGCTGCCCGTGGCCGTAGATCCGGTGAAGGACAGTCCCGGAACAAGCGGATGATTGACTATGGGCGCGCCCACCGTTTCGCCCCGCCCGTGGACGAGCTGGAGTACGTTCGGGGGCAATCCCGCCTCGAGCAGAATCTCGACGAACAGGTGGCCTGTGTGCGGCACATCCTCGGAGGGTTTGAAAACGACCGAGTTTCCACACAGCAAGGCTGGAAAGATCTTCCAACTCGGAATCGCGAGCGGGAAATTGAACGGCGCGATGATCCCGAAAACGCCGATCGGCCGCCGATACGTCATGGCCCATTTCTGGCGCAGCTCCGAAGGAACTGTGTGGCCGAACAGGCGCCGGCCCTCGACCGCCGCGTAGTAGGCGGTGTCGATCGCCTCCTGAGCGTCTCCGCGGGTCTCCTCCAGAACCTTACCCATCTCGCGGGTCATGGCCCGCGCCAGCTCCTCTTTGCGCTGCTCCAGAATGTCGCCCGCCTTCTTGAGAACCAGGCCACGCTCCGGGGCGGGTACACGCGACCAGAGCTCGAAACCCTGCTGCGCGGAGCGAACCGCCCGGTCCACATCCGACTCACCTGAGTCAGGAAACAGGCCGATGACTTCTTCCCGGTCCGCTGGGGAGCGGTTTTCAAAAAATTCGCCGCTGTCGGCCTCGACCCACTTACCGTCAATGTGATTCAAGAACTTTTCAGACATCTGTCTCCCTGTGTCTCTGATTCACTCGCGTCTCTGATTCACTCGCCTGCCTGATCCGCCTCGGCGGCGCGTATCGTGCTGAGCTCGATGGCTCCATCGCGAACGAGAATCTGCCGCAGTTCTGAAGGCGCCGGGACCAATAACGCCCGCGCGGACGTCTCTACGCCGGCGATTCTGAGAGAGCCCAATACGAACGGGATCATGGGCGAGGGTATCGCCAGAGCGCCGGCCTGCAAAGCCTCCACCTCGAGCCGGGCCACCCCGGCCGTGAACACACCCGGCTTGAGCTCCGTGGTAACGCGCGTCGAATCGCCCAGGACGCGGCTGAGAACATCCCCGTCAGCCAGGTCCGACAGTTCGGCCGGCTGAAGGAGCGACGAAATGACTACTGTCGAGTCGCGGATTTCCAGTTGAGAATCGCTGACGCCCGGTGGCAACATCGGCGCGAGCCGATAAGTGAGGAGGCTCTGAAGCTCGACCTCTGTGAGACGTACCGAAGTGGACCCGTTACCCAGCCGGAGAAGTTTCTTCTCGGCGCTCTGGGCGGCGGATTCGCTGGGCTCTGCCGGGGCGGTGATTTCGAGCCGTGTGAGCGCACGATTCCACACGTCCTTGAGGTCGTCCTGAAAGTACCAGGCGCCCCCCGCGGCAAGCACCAGCACTGTCAGGCAGCCTATTCGTGAAAGACAACTCTTGATCATAGCGGACTCAGCCTTCCCTTCCCTCAGCCTTCAATCCCAGCACAGCCCGGTGCAGTATCTCGTACCGCGGACCTGCCCGCGTCAAGTGACTCCGAACCAGATCCACGGTCTGCACGCAGACATCAGGGCCCAGGTCCGGGCGTGCAGCGGCGGCAATCGAACCCCGGCCGATTTCGGCGCCTCGGCCCTTAACCCTGCCCAGCGTTACGTGAGGACGGAACGGGCCCGTGTCCGGACGAGCGATCAGCCCTGCCCATTGATCCAGGACTCGCTCCCGCAGAAGCCACAGCTCCGAAGTGGCTTCCACTCCCAGCCAGATGACTCGCGGCCGGGACGGGGACGGAAAAGCCCCGAATTCCCCAAAGCGAAGCGAAATGTGAGGCGTTCGGCTGGCGACCCGGTCTAGCTCGAGGGCCAGGCCCGCCTCGGCTGCGGCTTCCAGTTCGCCCAGGAACAGCATTGTGAGGTGAAGATTCTCCCGGCGATTCCAGCGAACTCCCGGCACTCTCTTTCTGAGCGACTCAGCGGCACGAAACACCTGTTCCCGGACAGGGCCCGGGAAATTCAGAGCTATGAATAGTCGCATGGTTCCTACGCCGTGTTCGCTCAGCTTCAGCCTGTCCTTTTACGATCTTTGGCCAATCCGTCTGACACCTACTACGATGGCCAGCGATAGAAGTGTCGTCACCCCTTTGCCAGCAGGAGCGTGGAAACGGTACATGTTATCCGGTCCGCCTCTCATCCATGAACTGAGCCCGGGCCCGGATCTACGGCGCCTGGCGGCAGAGGCGGGAGAGCACCCCTTCACTCTGTGGCTGGATTCAGCCCTGCCAGGGAGCGAAACGGGCCGCTACTCGTTCCTGGCAGTCGATCCGTACCGCGCTCTGCGCTGCGCAGACGGCGCCAGCCTGTGGCTCGACCCGGACGGGGAGCGAGACGCCGGTTCGGTGTTCACTGCGCTATCCGAGGCGCTCTACCCTGATCCGGCTGCCGCCCCGGCGAGTTCTGGCGGCGCCGGCGCCAGCCCCTATCCCTTCCAGGGCGGTGCGGCTGGGTTCTTTGGATACGAACTGGGCGGCCAGTTGGAGACAGTCCCGCGGGCCAGGATTCGCGATACGGAGCAGCCCGACCTGGAGATCGGCTTTTACGACATCGTGATCGGGCTTGACCACCAGAGCGGCCGGGGTTGGGTGTGCTCGACCGGGCTCCCACATACCGGCCCGGATCGGACGAACCGGGCCCGAAACCGGCTCGACGCGGCGCTGGCGTGGATCGCGGGCGGCGAGCCGCCGTCGGAGCACGGCCTGGGCGCTACAGCAGCCAGCGGCGGCGCGGGTCGGGCAGCAGCCAGCCAGCCGCCTGCACTGTTTCCGCTCGCGCAGTGGCCGGGCGTGTCGGCTTCGATTTCGGGGCCCGGCTACCAGGACATGGTGCGCCGAGCGGTGGAGCTGATCCGGGCTGGCGACGTGTTTCAGGCCAACGTGGCGCAGAGGCTGGAGATCAGCTTGCCCTCACCATCGGGCGCTCCTCCGGCCCGAGACCTGAGCGACTTTGAGCTGTATTCAGCTCTACGAGAGCGGACACCGGCTCCGTTCGCGGCCTTCTTCCGCGCAAGCGGCTGCTCGATCCTCAGCGCCTCTCCGGAGCGCTTTCTCCGCGTACGGGATCGCCACGTCGAAACGCGCCCCATCAAGGGCACACGGCCCCGGGGGCGCGGTGCCGGCGATGCCCGCCTGGCAGCCGAGCTGCTGGCCAGCGAAAAGGACCGGGCCGAGAATCTGATGATCGTGGATCTGCTGCGGAACGACCTGTCCCGCGTGTGCACCCCGGGCTCGATCCGGGTCAGCAAGCTGTTCGGGCTGGAGTCTTATGCCACAGTGCACCACATGGTGTCGGTGGTCGAGGGTGCGCTCAGCGTGGGCCAGAGCCCGCTAGCGCTTCTTCAGGCATGCTTCCCGGGTGGTTCGGTGACGGGCGCTCCAAAGATCCGCGCCATGGAGATCATCGCCGACCTCGAGCCAGTGGAGCGAGGCCCCTACTGCGGCGCGGTCGGATATGTGGGCTTCGATGGGTCCATGGACCTGAGTATCGCCATCCGGACCGCGGTCCGTCACCCGAATCGGATCACGTTTCACGCCGGCGGCGCTGTCGTGGCAGACTCTGATCCCGAGGCCGAATACGTGGAGTCGCTGGACAAGGTGGCCGGTCTGGCTGAGGTTCTCTCAGGCGCGGCTCTCTCAGGCGAGGGGGCCGGCCGATGATTCTCCTCCTCGACAACTACGACTCGTTCGTCTACAACCTGGCCAGATATCTCGAAGAGTTGGGAGAAGTCGTGCAGGTGAGCCGGAACGATTCGATCTCGCCGGCGGAAGTCCGAGCCCTCGCTCCCAGCCATCTGGTGGTCTCGCCCGGTCCCTGCACGCCATCCGAGGCCGGCGCCTCTAACAGCATCATCCGAGAAGCGGCGGGCCATATTCCAGTGCTCGGCGTCTGCCTGGGCCATCAGTGCCTGGGGGAAGTGTTCGGAGCCCGAGTGGTCCGGGGCGAGCCGGTGCACGGCAAGACGTCGCTCGTCAGGCACGACGGAACGGGCCTGTTCGCAGGCCTTCCCTCACCCCTGCGGGCCACCCGGTATCACTCGTTGGTGCTAGATCCGGATTCGATTCCCACCTGTATCCGCACCACGGCGTGCCTGGCCAAAGCCGACGGTGGCGGCAGCGGCGACGGTGCGCAGGTGATCATGGCGATCGAGCACCGGGAACATTCCATGTGGGGAGTACAGTTTCATCCGGAGGCGGTGCTCACCGAACACGGGCACGCTCTCCTGCGCAATTTTCTCGCGCTGGGACGAAACGAAGATCCGCCCGGCCTGGAAGGCGTTCTTCCGGCGGGCGACTTTTGACTATCGATGGGAGGCTGACCTTGGCTAGAGCCATGTGGAACGGCGCGGTAGTGGCTGAATCCGATCACGTCGAGACGGTAGAGGGGAATCTCTATTTTCCGGTGGACTCCATCCGTCAGGAGTACTTTCTGCCCAGTACGACCACGACGCACTGCCCCTGGAAGGGCGACGCGAGCTACTACACACTGGCCGTGGACGGCGAGGAAAACGTGAACGCGGCCTGGTTCTACGCAGACCCCAAACCGGCTGCGGCGCAGATCAAAGACCACGTGGCCTTCTGGCGTGGGGTGACGGTAGAGGGCTAGCCGAGCGTCTCAGGCCACGACTTGTCTGTCCAGCGACCGGTATTGGACCGCCTCGGCGACGTGTTCTTCGGCCGGAAAATCGGCCTCAGCCAGGTCGGCGATAGTGCGTGACAGCTTGAGGATGCGGTGAAAGGCACGCGCGCTGAGGCCGAGACGCTGGATGGCGGTCCGGAGAAGAGTCTCGCCCGCCCGGTCCAGGCGGCAGTGCTTGTGGAGCTCGGGTATTCGCATGACAGCGTTACAGCGATCGCCACCCAGCCGACGCGCAGCCAGCTGCCTCGCGCGCACAACTCGCTCCCGCACGCTCCGGCTTGGTTCTCCTCCCCGGCCGCCGCTCAGTTCGCGCCACTTGGCGGGCGGAACATCCAGCTGAATGTCGATCCGGTCGAGCAGCGGACCGCTCACACGAGAGGCGTAGCGGCGGATTCGGCCGGGCCCGCACGTGCACTCGCCGGTGGTAGCGTCCGGCGTCCGGCCCACTCCGCAGGGACAGGTGTTCATGGCAGCCACGAGCTGAAAACGAGCCGGATATGTAACGGAGGCGCCTGACCGTACCACGGTTACGCTCCCCTCTTCCAGCGGCTGCCGAAGACAGTCCAGAGCACGGGATCGAAATTCGGGAAGTTCGTCCAAAAAGAGCACACCGTGGTGGGCAAGCGATACTTCGCCCGGGCGAGGAATCGGACCTCCGCCAACGAGCCCGGCGGGCGTGATGCCATGGTGCGGGGCCCGAAACGGACGGCTGCGGAGGAGACCCGCGCCGGGCGCCAGGCAGCCGGCGACGCTGTGCACTACAGTGGCTTCCAGGGCCGCGGATCTACCCATTCGCGGGAGAATGGACGGCAGCCGCCGCGCCAGCATGGTTTTGCCGCAGCCGGGCGGCCCGCGAAGCAAGATATTGTGGCCGCCGCCGGCCGCGACTTCCAGGGCCCGCTTGGCCGGCCCCATGCCGCATACCTCGGCCAGGTCCAGCACCCCGGTTTTCGCGGACTCGGCCTGAGCGTCAGGCGGCGGTTTGCGCGCCCGGGCAGGGCGGGATCGCCCGTTGGCGATCCCGAGCACGTCTCCGACATCAGCCACACCGAGAACCGACAGCCGCGTCACGATCCGGGCTTCCGGTTCGTTCTCCTGCGGAACGATCAGCGTCCGCGCATCGCCGGCCTGGGCCAGATGCAGCGCGATCGGAAGCACGCCTCGCACGGGCCGCACGGTTCCGTCGAGACCTAGCTCCCCTACCATGGCGAAGCCGGCCAACCGTGACGCGTCGAAACGTCCTGCCGCGGCCAGAATTCCGATCAGAATCGGCAGATCGAAGCCCGATCCGCGCTTGCGGATATCGGCGGGCGCCAGGTTCACCGTGATCCGGAGGCCGGGAACGTGAAGGTCCAGGAAGGACGCCACGGCCCGAATGCGCTCCGTCACCTGGCGGGCGGCTGAGGGCGGCATACCGAGGATTTGAATCATGGGCGTGCCGCGCCGGATCGACACCTCGGTTCGGACCGGCGTGACATCCAGTCCCAGTAGCGACGCGGTATGGACGACCTCGAGCATGCAGGTAGGGTGCAGCCCGGGTTCAACCAGCGTTCAACCGCCCGTTACTCGGCCTCTTCCGTCACGCTGATCTCGGGGTGGTGGCGCGGTACGGCGACGCGGAACCAGATGAAAGGAAACAGCGGATTGGGAAGCCAGTACATCCAGCCGAGGCCCCTGCTCTTCTGTCCCCCCGGAAGGTGCAGATCCATCCACACATAGAGGAATTTGTATACGCATAGACCGGGGATCCAGTTGGGCTTGAAGCCCTCCGTGACGAGATGCTTGCGCGCGATGTAGAGGTTGCCCTCAAACGGGGTGATCCCCCAGCCCCTGGGGCCCCGCGCAAGAAGCGTCCCGGTAGGTGCGTGCCTGATGCTGATCGTCGTCGCCATAACTGTCACAACGCGTTCAGCGCGGCATCGTTCCGGCTCTCGCTCGTGCCGGTCGGGCCGCTTCCGCCGTACACGCTGCGGCCGACAGCCCCGGCCACGGCCGACAGTTCCCGCATCATGTCGGCGAATTGGTCCGGGGTGAGACTCTGCCGGCCGTCGCTGACCGCTACCTCCGGGTGGGGATGCACCTCTACCATCAGCCCGTCAGCGCCCACCGCGACCGCTGCCCTAGACAGGGCCGGCACCAGTTCCCTGCGGCCGGCTGCGTGGCTCGGATCGATGATGACCGGGAGATGGGTCCGCTCCTTAAGAACGGGGACGGCGGTCACATCGAGCGTATTGCGGGTCGCCGTCTCGAACGTGCGAATACCGCGCTCGCACAGGATCACGCGGGGATTGCCGGCCGACACGACGTATTCTGCGGCCAGGAGAAGCTCGTCCACGGTCGCCATCAGACCGCGCTTGAGGAGCACCGGCCGGGGCTGCCGACCGACCTCCGCCAGGAGTCGGAAATTCTGCATATTCCGGGCTCCGATCTGCAGGACGTCCGCGTAATCCGAGGCCAGTTCGACGTCTTCCGATCCCAGAACCTCCGTGACGACCTTCAGCCCCGTCTCCTCACGGGCCTCAGCCAGGAGCTGCAGTCCTTCGAGACCGAGGCCCTGAAAACTGTACGGCGAGCTTCTAGGCTTGAACGCTCCTCCGCGTATGAGGCGGGCGCCACTCGCCGCCACGGCGCGGGCAGCCGCGAGCAGCTGCTCACGGGACTCAACCGAACACGGCCCTGCGATGACGATAATCTCGCTTCCGCCGAACGTTACATTTCCGACCTTGACCCGGCCCGGCTCCGGATGCTGCTCGCGTGACACGAGCGGATAGGGCGGCTGGCCGGTCCTCACTTCCCGGACGCCATCCAGCCCGGACAGCGCTTCGGCCAGCGCTTCCGCGCCTTGACCCACGACTCCGACCAGACTTTCGCCTCCGGACTCGCTGACCTGCACGCGGTAGCCCGCCTGCTCCACAAAGCGCACTACCTCTGCTTTGGTCTTCACGGAGCAGCCCGGTTCGAGAACGGCGATCATGTCTGCACTCCGAGAGATGAGGTGGAAGAAAGAGACGGCCGGCTGGCGGCCGCCGGGCGCAGACCGCGCAGAAACGACACCGGATCCGCTCCCTGTTCCAGGAGTTCGATCAGGGCACTGCCCACGATGGCTCCGTCGGCGTGGGCGGATACGTGACTCAGATGCTGCGCCGTTCGAATTCCGAAACCTGCCAGCACGGGAAGAGTCGTCGCTTCACATACTCGCCCCAGATAGTCCGCCAGGCTGGCGGCCGGGAAATCCGCGCCTCCGGTCGTGCCTGTAATCGTCACCGCGTACACGAATCCCGCGCTGGCTTCGCACACACGCCGCAGGCGCTGCGGGGGAGTGAGAGGGGTCACCAGCTGCACGAGCGCCATCCCTTCCTGCTCGAATGCCGCGCGAAGGGGCTCGCATTCTTCGAGTGGAAGATCGGGGATGATCAGGCCGGCCACGCCGGCGCCTGCCGCTTCCGCCGCCAGCCGCTCGACGCCAAAGGCCAGGAGCGGGTTCAGGTAGCTCATGAGCAATACTGGCGCCGCGTGGGAAGCCGACGCGGCCGCTGCCAGGATCCAGGGCAGGTCCACCCCGGCTCTGAGAGCCGCCTGGCTGGAGCGCTGGATAGTCACCCCGTCCGCCATCGGGTCGCTGAACGGAACGCCCAGCTCCACCAGGTCCGCCTCTGCGGCCACGCGCAGCAGGGTGTCTCCAAACGAATCCAGATCCGGAAAGCCAGCCGTCAGAAAAGCCGCCAGGGCCGGCTCCCCGGCCTCATTCCGCCGCCGGATGGCCTGTTCGATCCGCTCCGCGCCGCTGGCGCCGCCGGCACCGGGCCCGCTCACGGCGAGGCCGCCTTGATGATGGCCAAATCTTTGTCCCCACGTCCGGACAGGCCGACGAGGATGGTGGCTTCCGGGTGAGAGGCCGCGTATCGCCTCGCTCCGGCCAGTGCGTGGGCCGATTCCAGAGCGGGCAGAATGCCCTCCAGCGCTGAGCACTGGCGCGTCGCCGCCAGAGCCTCCGAGTCAGACACCGTCTCGTACCGCGCCCGGCCGCTGGCCTGCAGGAACGAGTGCTCGGGCCCGACGCCCGGATAGTCCAGTCCTGCGGATACGGAGTGCGTATCAGATATCTGGCCGGCTGAATCCTGGAGCAGCATCGAATGACTTCCGTGCAGCACGCCGGGTGTGCCGTGGGACAGGGTGCCGGCGTGGGATCCGGCCTTTGTGCCCCGTCCTCCCGCCTCCACGCCCAGCAGTTCGACCTCCTCATCGCCTACGAAGGGGTGAAACAGGCCGATGGCGTTCGACCCTCCGCCCACGCAGGCGACTGCCACCGAGGGCAGCCGGCCGGCATGGGACAACATCTGGGCGCGCGCTTCCCGGCCGATGACCGACTGAAGCTCGCGCACGAGCCACGGATATGGATGCGGACCGACGGCGGATCCGATCAGGTAGTGCGTCCCGGCCGGATCCGAGACCCAGTCCCGGATCGCCTCATCGATGGCCGCCCTCAGGGTCCGATCTCCCGACTCTACAGGTACGACCTGCGCCCCCAGCAGAGCCATCCGCTCCACGTTCATCGCCTGCCGCTGTACATCTACCGCGCCCATGTACACGGTGCACGGAAGGCCGTGGCGGGCGCAGGCGGCTGCGGTCGCCACACCGTGCTGGCCCGCGCCAGTCTCCGCCACGATCCGAACCGCACCGCGAGCCTTGGCGAGCAGCACCTGGCCGAGGGCGTTGTTGATCTTGTGAGCGCCCGTATGCGTTAGATCTTCCCGCTTCAGGTACACGCGCGCGCCCCACGCCTCACTCAGGCGGCAGGCCTTCGTAAGAGATGTGGGACGGCCGACCCAGGTGCGGAGCTCCTCGTCGAACCTGCCCTGAAAGGAGGGATCGACCAGTGCCTCTCGCACGTGTGTCTCGAGTGCGTGCAGCGCCGGCATCAGGGTCTCGGGAACGAAACGCCCCCCGAAGGCCCCGAATCGGCCTGTGGCGTCGGGCATGCCTGTGGCGTCGGGCTTAGCGGCAGCGTCGCTGCTGAGTTGGCCTGCGGCCTGTGGGTTCATGTTGGAGATCCTGTGGATAGGCTTCGCGCCTGTTCAATAAACGATCGGACCCGGGCGGCGTCTTTCAGACCCGGGGACAGTTCCACACCGCTGGACACGTCCACGCCCGCAGGGCGGACCTTGTGGACGGCCTCGGCCACATTTTCCGGAGAGAGTCCGCCGGCCAGCAGCAAGGGCCCGGCCGCCGCCAGCCGCCGGGCCACGTACCAGTCGGCGCGAACCCCGCGGCCCCCACGGCCCTCTCCCTCCAGCAGGACCTCACGAAAATGCCGATTCTGGGCTCGAAACGCCGCGACCTCTTCCTCGACGGCCGGCCCGTCATGAAAAACCGGCAGCAGGCACTTGCCCAGCAGGCCGACAAGGCCAGCACTCGGCTCGGCCTGAACCCGCGTGGGTCCGACGTGCCTCATGACGGTCTTCACGTCCTCGAGCTGCGGATACCGGAACACCGCTACGGACGACGCGGTCTCAGGCAGCGACGCGACGATAGCTGCGGCCACCTGTACCGAGACCTGACGCGGTGAACTCGCGAATACGAGACCTACGTAGTCAGCACCCGACTCGGCGGCGGCGCGGGCGTCTTCGGGTGTCGTGACGCCACATATTTTTATGCTGATGCGCACGCTTCGGCCTCCTGTCTGCCGGCTGCGATGAGCCCCGATAGGGCCTGCGCCGGGTCGGCCGCGGACATGAGCGCACCGCCGATGAGGGCCATGCGGTATCCGAGACGGACCACGCTGCGGGCCTGTGAGGGATCGGACAGGCCGCTCTCGGCGACGGCAATCAGGCCGCCCGGAAGCGAGTCGGCGAGCCTTTCGAAGCGGAGCGCATCGACGCGGAGTGTGCGCAGGTCGCGGCTGTTGAGGCCGACCAGCGCGGTAAGGTCCGGCGCGGTATGCAGAAGGCGCCCGGCTCGGCTCAGATCATGCCCGTCGAAGGCCTCCAGCAAGACGAACATTCCGCAGCGGCGGACGGCATCCAGCATGGCCAGCAGCGGCCCGTCCTCCAGCAGGCGCACTATGATCAGCACGCCGGAGGCGCCGGCCGCTCGCGCTTCCAGAACCTGGATCGGATGGACGAGAAAGTCCTTACGGAGGACAGGGATCTGGACCGCCGCGGCTGCAGCCGTGAGGTCGTCCAGGCTGCCGCCGAACTCGTCGGGCTCCGTGAGCACCGATATGGCAGCGGCGCCGGCTGCGGCGTACATCCGGGCCCGCTGCGCGACCGTGAGCGGCCCGCCCCCGGCGGGCTCCAGGCGGCCCGCGGAGGGCGACCGGCGCTTGATCTCCGCTATTACGTCGAACCCCGCACCGGAGACACCCAGCGCGGCTGGTCCTGCTGCGGCCGCCACGGCCTTTTCCAGCCTGCCCTGCCCCACCTCGCGCAGCAGGAGCTCAACCCGGCGCTCGGACGCCAGCCGCATTGCGGCCAGAAACTCAGCCACGGGCCCGCTCCGGGAGCGCGCGCCGCGCCAGGCTGTCGATCAGGCGCGCGGCCGCCCCTGAATCCAGCGCGGCCTCGGCACGAGCCCGTCCCTGACGGCCATCGTCAACCTGGCCAGACACCTCGAGAGCCAGCGCGGCTCCGAGAACGAGCGCGTCCCGGTGCGGTCCGAACTGTCCGGAAAAAGCGTCCCTTATGGCCTGTGCGTTGTCCGCCACATCCCCGCCGGCCAGGTCAGCTTCTGTGCAGCGCGGAAGGCCAATCTCCTGTGCATCCCTGATCGAAACGGACACCGTACCGGGGCGCACGTCGTGACAGGTGAAGGGAGCGATCGGAGTGGCCTCGTCCCAGCCGTTCTCGCCATGTATCACGAAGGCGCGCCGGATGGGCATGCCGGAAAGAGCGTCGGCCATCAAAGCCGCGGTGCGGGCGCTGAAAGCTCCAATGACCGAGAAGGGCGGCGAGGCTGGATTCGTAAGGGGCCCCAGAATATTGAACACAGTACGAACGCCCAGATCCCGCCTCACGGCTGCCAGCGATTTCATGGCCGGGTGAAAGTGGGGGGCGAACAGAAAGCTGAATCCCGTTCGCTCCAGATCCTCACTGGCCACGGTGGGATCGGAGGGCAGTTCGTAGCCCAGCGCTTCAAGCACGTCGGCGCTCCCGCAGCGGCTGGACACGGACCGGTTTCCGTGCTTGATGACCGGAATTCCGCTGGCCGCCGCGAGGAGAGCCGCCCCGGTCGACAGGTTGAGACTGCCGGAGCCGTCGCCGCCGGTCCCCACGATGTCCACAGCCGCTGCCGCGCTGGCCGCTCGGGCAGGCTGAACCGGGATGGCCTGAGCAAGCATGGCGGCCGCCAGGCCACGCACCTCGGCAGGGCTGGCTCCTTTGGCCCGTAGAGCTGTCAGAAGGCCGGCGGACATAACCGCGGATGTGTCGGGGTCGGTCAGGCGGCCGAGGAGACTTCCGGCCTCCTGTTCACTGAGGTCCTCGCCCCTGAGGAGGCGCTCCAGAACAGATTTCATTCGAAGGCTGCCGGGCGGACTACCGGGCGGACTACCGGGCGGGCTGCCGGGCGGGCTGCCGGGCGGGAGCTGGCCACAGGCTCGAAGTCGAGGAAATTGCGCAGCAGGCGCTGGCCCTCTGGAGTGAGCACGCTCTCGGGGTGAAACTGTACTCCTTCCACGGGAAGATCCTCATGGCGCAGGCCCATGATCTCTCCCTCGGAGGTATAGGCGGAAACGCGCCACCCGTCCGGAAGCGAATCCTCGCTGACCGCGAGCGAATGGTAGCGGCCAGCCTGGAACGGGTTGGGAAGGCCCTCGTACAGAGTTCGTCCGTCGTGGTACACGGGAGACGCTTTGCCGTGCATAAGCTTCATGGCCGCCCCGACTCGGCCTCCTACCGCCACGGCCAGCGCCTGGTGTCCCAGGCAGACGCCGAGAACCGGGATGCGCGGAACAAAGCGGTCCAGTAGTTCGAGACAGACGCCGGAGCCTTCCGGCCGGCCCGGTCCGGGCGAGATGACGAGGTGTGAGGGATCCAGCGCCAGAGACTGTTCGGCGTCGATGGCGTCGTTCCGGTACACCAGCACCTCTGACCCGAGAGTGCGGAAGGCCTGAACGAGGTTGTAAGTGAACGAATCGTAGTTGTCGATGAGAAGCACGCGGTGACTCATAGCCCCTCCTCCGCAAGCGTAAGCGCGGCTTCCAGGGCGGCGCTCTTGGCCAGGACCTCTGCGTGTTCGCTGGCCGGGTCACTATCGGAGACGATCCCGGCTCCCGCCTGATAGGTGTAGCGACCCGGCTCCAGAACCAACGTGCGAATGGCGATAGCCTGGTCCATGGCGCCTCCGTGTCCGAAATAGCCGGACGTACCGGCGTAGATTCCGCGCGGAACCGGCTCCAGTTCATCGATGAGTTCCATGGCTCTTATCTTGGGTGCGCCCACGACCGTGCCGGCGGGAAACGAAGCGGCGAACAGATCGAACGCATCGGCCTCCGGAGCCAGAACACCCTGCACCCCGCTCACGAGGTGCATCACGTGGCTGTAGCGCTCGATCGTCCTGTATGGGTTTACGTCCACCGATCCGGGAACAGCGACCCGGCCCAGATCGTTCCGGGCCAAATCGACCAGCATCACATGCTCGGCCGCCTCCTTCGGGTCCAGGAGCAACTCCTTCTCCAGGGCGAGGTCGGCCTCCTCGTCGGGCCCGCGCGGCCGCGTGCCGGCGATGGGACGAAGTGAAGCCTGCCGGCCGTCCAGCTTGACCAGGGCCTCGGGCGACGACCCTATCACGGCGAGATCACCAAAGTCGTTGAAGAACATGTACGGAGATGGATTGAGGAGCCTGAGAGCCCGATAGACTTCGAACGGCTCTACGTCGCATTCACCGCTGAACTGTATCGAGAGAACCAGCTGGTACACCTCGCCCGCCGTGATCTCACCTTTCACACGCCCTACGGTCTCCACGAAAGAAGGCAGGTCAAAGCTGGCCACCGGAGCCGAGTGCCTGCCGGGAGAGCGGCGCTCCGGACTCGGGCCCCGCAGGGCGCGAATCACTTCCTGGCGCATGCTCTGCCGCTCGGATTCAGGCCCGTCGTGCATAAGCGCGGCGCGCCGGGTGAGGTGGTCGAATACGAGTATGGTGGAGGGGCCGAAGTACGCTGCGGCTATTGCGGCGGAAGTCGCAGAGCCGACCGCCAGGCTCTCGAAGCGGCGCGCCATGTCATAGCCCGTCACGCCCACCAGACCGCCGCCGAAAGGCACTCCCGGCGGCTGCGGACCCGGCTTGGGCGCCCGCTGAAGCGCCCCGCGCAGAATCTGGAGAACACCCTCCGCCGAGTCCGGAAGTGGCTGCGACTTGCCGTCCAGATCGAAATGGCCGCCGCTGATCCGCACATCGAACGAGTCGCCGAAGCCGATGAATGAATACCGGCCCAAGCGCTCACCCTGCTCCACGCTCTCGAGCAGAAAACGCGGCGCGAAATCCCGCAGCTTGCGGTAGGCCGAAACCGGTGTGTCCAGATCGGCTGGAATGTCGAATTGTTGAAGCATCCGTTCCCTCAGGTAACTCTCCGGGATCGGACGGGGGCACAAAAAAACTCACCCCCGAGATTCCCGGAGGTGAGTTCGAAGTCTTGGCTTTAGTTGACTACGGCCGGACCGCGCGCACCTCTCCAGGAGTGTCGCGCCACCACCAACCTGCAAATTCCGCGTGAGTCCGGGCGATCAAGTTCGTCATGCGCGGGAACCTATCGGGGCCGCGCATGCGCTGCAAACGCCGGGACGAGATACCGGTCAAAGAAGCCTCGCAACCGTCTGTTGTGGCCACGCTCGGTGCGAGACAGAGACGAAGTGACTACCGCCACCAGCTGAAGCTCGGGTACTACGACCAGATACTGCCCGCCGTATCCCCAGGCGAAATATGCCGTCTCACCGCCCCAGCGCTCGTTCCACCACAGGTAGCCATAGCGATGCCCGTTCCAGGGAGATGAGAGCCGGGGCTGCCAGGACGAGTTGATCCAGTCAGCCGATATGAGCTGCCTGCCGTTGTACGAGCCCCCGTCCAAATAAACCTGGCCGAATTTGAGTAGGTCACGAGGAGTCAGCGCCATGTTGTTGCCGCCCAGATAGCGGCCCTGGGGATCCTGGTCCCAGCGCGGAAGGCGAATTTCCAGAGCTGAGAAGAAGCGGCTCTGCGCGTAATCGCGCAGCGACATACCTGTCCGCTGTGTGAGGATCGCTCCCAGGAGGTGCGTGTTTCCGGTGGAGTACTCGAAGCAGCGGCCCGGATCGCACACCATCGGCCTCCGCAGCTGATCCCATACCCAGTCTCGCGAGCTGAGCCAAGCACCATAGTTGCCGAAGCTGGTCGTCTGTATGCCAGCCGTCATCGAGAGGACGTGCTGCAGCTCTATGTCGCGCTTGCGGGTGTCCTCCCCCGGGCGGTCGAGGCGTTCGAAATACTCGGGGAGAAGCTCCGATAAGGGCTGGTTCGGACCTGACAGGTGACCCTCCTCGATGGCTATTCCGATCAGCGGGGAGAGTAGAGTTTTCGATACCGACTTCAGGTTGGTGGCCCGATCCGCCCGCATGCCGCGGTAATATCTTTCCACGATCAACCGCCCGCCCTGTGCTACGAGCAGGCTGGAAATCGGACGCAGTCGCTCCGCCTGTGCGAGCATACGTTCGATTGCGGGAGCGGAGTCTTCGGCCAGCTTGATCTCCTGCGCCAATCCCGCCGAAGCGGCAAGCCACAGGGACATTCCAGCCAGCGCGGCCTGTCGCCACCTCGTGAGCCGGCACTGTCTGGACAGAATGCGCTCCTCCGCGTTCGGGTTGGCCACTCTACGCAAAGCTCGGCACGAGGTTCCCTAGTGGAAGGAGGCGATCTCGCTCAAGTCCTTTCTCTTTAGGTCTGGCACCAGGGCGCCAGGAGCCGGATACCCGACGACCAGGAGCAGGTAAGGCCGCTCGTTCTTGGGGCGCTCGAGAATCTCGTTCAAGAAGCCCATCGGGCTCGGCGTGTGGGTGAGCGAGGCGAGACCTGCCCGGTGAACGGCCGAGACCAACAGGCCGGTAGCGATTCCGACAGATTCCTGAACGTAATAGTGCTTTACGTGCTGTCCCGACGGATCGATCCCATAGCTGCGGGCAAAGATGGCGATGAGCCACGGGGCCGTCTCCAGGAACGGCTTGTTGTCGTCCGTGCCCAGAGGAGCCAGAACGTCGAGCCATTCCTGAGGCGCTCGTCCGCCGTAGAATGACTGCTCCTCCTGTTCGGCCGCGGCCCGGATTCGCGTCTTCAGCGCCGGGTCGCTTACGGCGGCGAAGTGCCAGGGCTGCTGGTGGGCGCCGCTCGGAGCCGTCCCGGCGGCCCGAATACAGTCCTCGATGATTTGGGCCGGAACAGGCCGGGTATCGAACTGCCTGACGCTGCGCCGGCGGTCGAGTTCGGCATAGGTTTCGGCCGCCCGTGCCCGCATTTCGGCCACGTCATACTCTTGAAACGAGAGTTCCACGAAACCTGGATCAGTCGTCATTCGATGTCTCCTCACGGCCCAGGTTGACTCTACTCCTCCGGCTGGTCGAACCTCGGGTCGGCGCGTGTCAGGGGCAACAACCGTCGGTGAAACCGTCGGTGAAAGGGACTGGTCCACGCTAGATTGGGGGGCATGCTACAGAACAGGCCTCACATTGCGGGCACTTTGCTCGCGCTGGCGGCTGGAACGCTGTGGGGGACTACCGGTCCGCTCAGCACGGCTCTCTACGCGGAGGGAGCCGAGCTCACCTCCGTCGGTTTCTGGCGTGTCCTGGTCGCTGCGGTAGCGCTTGTCGTGTTTGTCGTGGTGCGCAGGCCGCGGCCTCGCATGCCCCTGCGCGGGCTGCTCATCGTAGGCCTGGGCGGGGGAGCGATGGTCGCGCTGTTCGAGGTCGCCTATCAATACGCCATCGCCGGCGCCGGAGTGGCGGGTGCAGCTGCGCTTCTCTATACCGCGCCGTTCCTGGTCACGCTGCTGGCGGTTCCGCTGCTCGGAGAGCGCATCACTGCGCTGCGGCTGGCTCTGGCGGTGGCCGTCGGCGTCGGAGCGGGCATGACAGTGGCGGGCGGCAGCGGTGCCGACACGGTGGCGGGAAGCATGCCCACTCAGGCATCGGGCATCATCGGAGGGCTCCTAGCCGCGCTCGCCTATGCCGGGACGACTCTTCTGGCCCGGTACGCGGTGCCGCGCTACGGAGCGGCCGCGGTTCTGACAGCCGAGATCGGGGGCGCCGCCGTTCTGCTGGCCATCCTGCTGCCGCTGGCTGGCCGCTCCGTGGCTCCTCCTGCTACGGCTGGGGGCTGGGTTTATGTGGTACTGCTTGCCCTTGGGGCCATCATCGCGGCCAATTTCTTCTTCTTCGGCGCGGTACGCCGCATCGACGCGGCGCCCGCGGCAGTCGCCGCCACGATCGAACCGGTCGTGGGCGCCATTCTGGCGCTGGTACTGTTCAGCCAGGCGCTTAACCCTACGGGCTGGCTGGGACTGGCGGTCGTGGTGAGTAGCGTAGCGCTCCTCTACTTGCGCGAACGCGAGCCGGCCGGGGCGGCTGTACTGGACGAAGCCGGCCCATTGTAGGAACTTATGGAGGCATGAATCTTTCGACGCCGCTACCGCTCTTGATCCGGTGCCTCACCGGCGCCGCCGCCCTCGGGGCGAGCGGGCCCGCCCTGGCCCTGGCCCAGGAGCCGGACGTTATCGACACCGGCCGGTTCGAGATTCGAATCGCGGCTGGCGTCGCCGGCACAGAAGTCTTCGCCATCCGCTCCGAAGGAGAGCGCATCACCGCTGTCGGCCGCATCAGCGTGGTGCCGGGCCGCGGGGAGCCCTTCCGCGTCGGCTTCACGGTGGGCGCTGATTTCAGCCTGATTCAGTACGACCTGAGAAGCCGGACTGAAAACGGTCCGCGCATCGAAGCTGTCCCCCTGGGCGCCAACCGGCTGCAGCTCACGACGCAGGGCGCCCGCGGCGAGAGGGTCAAGGAGGTCGTCGCTCCGCCCGCGATTCTGATTCTCGAGGACGGGGTCGCGCACCATTACTATTTCCTGGCCAGAAGAGTTGTCGCGGCGAATAGTCAGGCTGGCGATGCCCTGCGAGTACTCGTCCCCGGCCGGGGCCAGGTAATCAGAGCCACCATCACAAGTGTTTCGCAGGTGGAGGCGGAAGTGGACGGCGTGTCACGTCCAGCCGTCCGAATCGACCTGACCATTGGCGGCGAGGAGCATTCGGTGTGGGCGAGTCAGGACGGAAGCCGGCTCATCCGGGTCCTGAATCGGTCTACCGGGTGGGAAGCCCGGCGCCTCAGCGAAGGCTGATCCGAACACGAACGAAGCTCATACAAACAGAGGCTCATCATGACTGACGATATGAACGCCGCACTGCCCGAATCCGGCCCACCGATGGAGCAGACCCTTCCGAACCTGGCGATCCGTTTCGTACAGGTACTCACCTCGCCGGCCAAGCTGTTCGACGCGCTGCGCGCAAATCCGCGCTGGCTCGGAG
This sequence comes from Gemmatimonadota bacterium, assembly GCA_039714435.1. Lineage (GTDB taxonomy): Bacteria > Gemmatimonadota > Gemmatimonadetes > Palauibacterales > Palauibacteraceae > JAZDDE01. Next base: position 33,719 of record JBDLJJ010000015.1, read on the forward strand.
CGCTCCTTCTGGCCGTCGGCGCGGGGATCGCCATAACGGCGCTGATCCCCATCGAGCTGATTGAGGAAATGATCCTCGCCCAGGCTCCCGCCGACGCTTCCCCGGAACAGTTGGCGGCCATGGAGTCGCAGGCGGGCGCTGCGGGCGCCTTTCGCTGGCTGGGCCCTATCTTCCAGCCCATTATTCTGCTCATCATCGCCGTCTTTCTCCTCGTGGTATTCAACCTCCTCATGGGCGGCGAGGCCAGCTTCAAGCAACTGTTCGCCTTCACGGCGCACGCCAACCTGATCGGGATCGTAGGTGGACTGCTTACGCTGCCTCTCATTCTGGCGCGCGCGAGCCTCACGACGGCGCTTTCGCTGGGACTGCTCGTACCCGGAATGGATGCCGACAGCTTCGGGTTCAAGTTTCTGAACGGACTGAACTTGTTCGGAATCTGGACAGCCGTCGTCCTGGGCATCGGTATGAGCAGGCTGTACCCCAAGG
>JBDLJJ010000016.1:0-34101 GCA_039714435.1 Gemmatimonadota bacterium
ACACAATCGTTCTTTACGTGAGTCGGGGCGGCCGGATTCGAACCGGCGACCCCCTGCTCCCAAAGCACTTTCGACCTTACACAAATACGCCCGCTCACGTGCGCTGGTGCTGGTTCACTTCTGTGACAATTGTGCATTCTCGCGCGAATGCTGGGAGTGTTTCGGTTTAAGTGGCCGACAGTCTTGCCCGCGCGTGCGACTCAGAAGCCTGTAGGACCAAAATCCGGTGCCTCTTCAAAGGTGATGACCCGGATGCCTCTAGCTACAGAATCGGGAAGCACATGGACTGGGAGTTCGAGCTCCCCGAGTTCTGTGGTCGCCGATAGGATCCGCGTGCCCTCCCGAATAAGCTTAAGCCGAACCTGGAACACGGATTCGAAGGTTGCCTGCACGCCGACAATCGAAAAGATCGGGGTTCCGTCTCCAATCTCAAATCCGACCGACTCGAAAAAGTCCTTTACCTCCCGTTCATAACCCGAGTCGGGGAGACCGTCGACAACCTCTTCCTGTCCCGAGTCCGGCGCGGCAGCAGGCTCTAGCCAGACGATCGCCGCCGGTCGTTCTTCATCGTGCATCGCTGCTCCTTGACCTGACCCTAATGGCTGGCAGGAAACCAGCGAACCGACCGCGGGCCACATCCACCACCCCGTGACCCGCGATCTGTGCGCCACTCTCCGCCACCGCAAGCTGTTTATGCGTCAACCTCCTATTTTCTGGCCGTCCACTAGAGGGACTCTATATCGCCGCTCGCAATCATGGCTTCAAATGCCGTCGTGTATTCCTGTGCAAGGTCGGATGCCGCCAGTTGCGGCGAAAGCTCCCCGGTCGCAGTCCCGGCCAGCTCCGTTTCCACGAGCTCCGCCAGCGGCAGTTCGGTGGGGGCCTCCTCTGGAGTTCCGAGCAGTACGCCGCGGCGGGACAGCCGCCGCCGGAATATGGCGATTAACGCCGCCCGAAACGCATTCACAAGACCGTGGCCGGTCGCCAGATCAGGCCCCGGCCCGGCTGGATTCGCGCCCGTGTGAGGACTACATGCGCCGACAGTGACGTCCCGCGCAGTGCGCATCAGAATCGCCTTTATTGCCGCAGGCGTGAGACGCGGTGCGGCTTGCTTCAGGAGAGCGCAGGCGCCGGCGATTTGGGGCGCTGCGGCCGACGTGCCGCTAAACACCGCCCAACCGTCATTGCGAGCAGTTTCGTCGCCGAACGGCGATGCCGCGCCGGGGCTTCGGTAATGGGGTCGGCCGCCATTGTGCAAGCCCACGTCAATGTCGTCCGATGGCTCGACCGGCAGCATGATGTACATCGCCCCTGGAGACACAGGCTGATCCGGAGATCTCATACCGACAAGGCCCGAAACATCTGGCACATTGCGACCTGGATAGATGAGGCTCGCGAACCCGCTAGCATAGTCAGACGCCCGCATGGATCCGTCTGGCTCGACGTATACTCCTCCCGCCGCTATTACCTCGGGATGCTGAGCTGGGAAACCGAAGTGTCCGTTTCCAGCTGAGAATACCACGGTGATTCCTCGCCTCACGGCGAAAGCGATGGCCGCGGCAAGTGCCTGGCGGGCCGGGCTTAGGGGTCCCCGGCGGATGCTCGAGCCCCAGCTGTTACTAATAATATGGGGGTTGAGCCTAACAGCGGCGTTGAAGCCGCCGGTAGCATTTACGAAGCTCAGCTTCACCATCGTAAATGAGATGTCCGGCGCCACCGCGAAAAGATTGGCGGACTCACCAGTTCCATGTCCGCTCTCATCGGCGTTCGGATTCGCGGCACCCGGACCTAGCACGACGGGCGCCGATCGATAACCGCGGGCTGTAAAGTACGGATGCCGAAACCAGCCGGAGTCGGTCATTATAACTCGAACCCCTCGACCGGTGATTCCGAATCGGTGTGCGCGATCCGCGCTGAGGGCCGCTGAGACATCGCCCGGCACTCGGAGATGCCAGTAGCCCTTCGTCGGGGCGAACGGGCTCGCTGCAAAGAAGTATATCGGCTCTTCGATGGCGATCCCTTCGATAGCGTTCGCCAACCTGCTCTTTGACGTATCCACGAATCCTGACACGTCGGTGTCCGCGGTGTCGATAAACGTGGCCGTATCCTCGCGCCCCATTTCCTTGATCACGGGCCGCTCGTCGGTGAGCAGTTTGGTTCCGAACACTTCCTCGTAAAGCTTCGGGGGAGCGCAGATGTTGATAGTGCACGCAGAATCGTCCAGCACTTGGAAACCGGCGGCTTGCAGCGCGGTGATCGCATTGCGACGAACGGATTCTTCCGATGTGTAGGCCTCAACCGAGTCGGCTGAGACGATGCCCGACACGTCGAAGAGAGACGAGCCTCCAATGGACAGAGGAGAAGCCTGTGCATAGACCAGTTTCGGGAGCTTCGCCTTTTTCGGCCCGCTCGAACGCTTCGCAGTCGTTTTACGTGGGGATGGCATGGGACACCTCCTACTGGGGATTAGTGTGCGGACTGAGGGCCAGCTTGCGGCCATTCGCAGCCAGACGCTCGAATCTCATGGGGATTGACATCGGAAGCGTTCGTCTTCGAAACCGCCTCGCAAGAAAACCTTCATGGTCTGAGATAATTGCGGCAAAGGGGTCGGATCGCTTGCAGCTACGAAGGGCGATCCTGGTGCTGCCAGACCAATGTGCGGTGACGACAAAAGAAGCTCGAACGTACGGCAGGGCGCGAGGACTGCTAGTATACTACTGACTTCCGTGCCACGCAAAAATAGTCGCTAGAGCCGCAGGTCACCCACTATGGATCCAAATCAGATAGTCCCCCTAAAGCAACGAACGTGCGTCCTGATCAAGTGCGATCCGGCCACTTACGAGAAGGCCAAGAGCCGCCTACGTACTGGCTGCTTCGCTTGGTACTGGACGCTGACGGTAGGGCCCTGGGGATGGCGAACAGAATTGCAGGAATAGCTGAGCGGCCCTACCTGTTGTGCGCTCCGCAGTGAACCGTCGGAGATTTGATGATGCTCGTGGACGGTACCACATTTCGGATGCGCGGCGGTCCTCTCCGCAGTGCTTCTGCACGTCGTGCTGACGCTCAGTTATAGATTTCAGCCGTGTTCCCTGGCTGCTGGCCAGCATGATTGACGTATATCTGCTCATAGAACCCAACCGTGTTCCGCGCGGACAGCATTCCTTTCTAAAAAGCCCGATTTCTCGGGCTATTTCCAATCGGGGCGGCCAGATTCGAACTGGCGACCCCCTGCTCCCAAAGCAGGTGCGCTACCGGACTGCGCTACGCCCCGAAGTCTGTACTACGTGCGAACAACTGTAACATCGTCTCAATAACTGAACGCAGAATAGAAGCCAGACGACGCCAGTCAACAAGTCCCGCTCCCCATACGAAGTTCCGTTCGCGTCTGCACAGCATCGTAACTATCGTCTGACATGCCCATTCAAATGGTCGTCAACGGAGAGCCTGTAGAAGTCGATGTCGAGCCGGAGATGCCTCTTCTCTGGGTGCTCCGCAATGAACTCGGGCTGACGGGCACCAAGTTCGCCTGCGGAATCGCGGCCTGCGGAGCATGCACGATGCACGTGGACGGCGTGGCCATCCGAACCTGCGTACTCCCCGTCTCGGCGGCGGCTGGCAAGACGATCACGACGATCGAAGGCTTGGCAGGGACGAACGAACTCCACCCGGTGCAGCAGGCCTGGATCGATCACCAGGTTCCGCAATGCGGCTATTGCCAGTCGGGGATGATCATGGCCGTTGCCGCCTTCCTCGGCACCAATCCAGACCCTAACGACGAAGAGCTGGAAGCGGCGGTGTCTAACATCTGCCGCTGCGGCACGTATCAGCGTGTGCGTGCCGCGATTCGGTCTGTCGCCTCAGCCGCACACGAAGACGATGGCTAAGGTCAGCCGGCGCGGCTTTCTGATCACGGGCGGGTTGGTAGGCGGCGGGCTAGTGCTCGGCTATGCCGTAACTCCGCTCCGTCTCGGCATGACACCAGATGCTGACGCTGCTGGTGGAGACCTATGGCTGACCACCTGGATCCGTATCTCGCCCGACAACTGGGTCACGGTCCTGGTCCCCCACGCCGAGATGGGCCAGGGAGTACACACCGCGCTTCCGATGATGGCAGCCGAAGAGATGGAGGCGGATTGGTCGCGCGTGCGGATGGAGCAAGCACCGGCTGAAGACCTGTATCTGAACGAATATCTCGTGAGAGGGTTCGGTAAGCTGGACCAGAGGCTTCCCGGTTTCTTGAAGCGGCAGGTCGACTATGCGGCGCTCAAAGTAGCCGACGTGCTCAACGTGCAGACCACGGGGGGCAGTTCGAGCGTCCGCTTCACAGGGCACATGGGCATGCGCACGTCGGGCGCGGCGGCCAAACACATGCTCGTTCGGGCCGCGGCGGATCGCTGGGGCGTGCCTGCGGCCGAGTGCTTGGCCAGACTTAGCCAGGTTCGTCATGACGCATCAGGCCGCTCGGCATCCTTCGGAGAACTTGCCTCCGAGGCATCCCTCTACGACCCGCCATCCTCGCCTGTCCTGAAATCCAAGAGCGACTACTCGATCTGCGGACTGCCCATACCGCGCATCGACATTCCATCCAAGGTGGATGGCCGGGCCGAGTACGGGATAGACGTCCGGCTGCCCGAGATGAGATATGCGGCGATTCGTCATTCTCCGGTATTCGGCGCACACGTGCTCGCAGCGGATGACTCGACGCTAGCAGGGAGTCGAGGCATCGAGTCGGTGGTCCGGATTCCTGGCGCCGTCGCCGTGGTGGCCGACAACTTCTGGCGCGCCAGGAAAGCAGCGGATGAACTACCAGTTGAGTGGACTGACAGCCCTCATAAGGCCTTCAGCAGCGAGCGGCTGTCTGCGGAGTTCGAGGAGATGCTCGACGACGGCCGTGTCCGAACCGATCAGCGGCGCGGAAACCCAGATCTCCCCGGAGGCACAGAGTCCTTCCTGGTCGAGGCCGAGTACGACGTTCCCTTCCTGGCGCACGCCACGATGGAGCCCATGAGCTGCACCGCCTGGCTCAGGGACGGCAAACTCGACGTCTGGACAGGTACTCAGGATCCGGTAGCGGCGCGGGCCACCGCGGCCAAGGCGGCGGGAATCCGTGAGCTGCATGTCACGGTTCACCCGGTACAGCTGGGCGGCGGATTCGGCCGGCGGCTCCCGGCCAACCTCAACTACGTGACCGAGGCAGTACAGCTAGCGGCCCAGGTTCCGTATCCAGTCAAGGTTATCTGGACGCGCGAGGAGGACATGCGTCATGGCTACTACCGGCCGGCGGTCCGCAGCCGGCACGTGGCGCTGCTCGGGATGGCGGGGAGCCCGGATACCTGGAGGCACACCTATACAGACATCGGGTTGAATGAACTGGTCGAGACTACGTTTCTTTCCTACTCGATTCCCTACTCAATTCCGAACCAGCGCATCGGACACATCAAGTATCCACGCGACATGCCGGTGCCTGCCTCGCCGTGGCGCAGCGTGGAGCACTCGTACCATGGCTTCTTCATCGAGTCCTTCATAGACGAACTGGCCCACGAGACAGGCCAGGATCCGCTCGCCTACCGGTTGCAGTTACTCCGAGAGGCGCCGCGATTCGCGGCCGCGCTGGAGAAGGCGGCCGAGATGATCGACTGGCACGGATCACGGCCACACGGCCACGGGCACGGGATAGCGGTCAAAGAGAGCTTCGGCTCGATCGTCGCGGAGGCGGCTGAAGTATCGGTCGGAAGCGGGGGTGACCTGCGGGTGCACCGGGTATGCGCGGCGGTGGACTGCGGCGAGGTCATCAATCCCGATATCGCCCGGGCCCAGATCGAAGGTGGGATCAACTTCGCGCTCAGCGCTGTGCTGTACGGTGAGATCACGATCGAGGCAGGCCGAGTCGTGCAGGGCAATTTCCCCGACTACCGAATGGTTACTCTTCGAGACGCTCCGGACATCCAGGTCGAATTCCTCGAGAGCCGAGCCAGCATCGGGGGCATCGGGGAGGTCGGCGTACCTCCGCTGGCACCGGCGGTGACCAACGCCATCTTCGTGGCGACCGGTCAGCGGATCCGGTCTCTGCCTATCGGTGGGCAGACCTTGAAGCCCGCGCCGCGCGCCTAGGGGCAGGCGGTCGGACTGAGCCTGACCGGACCTCGAGTAGACAGCGCCGCGTCCGATTCGAGCCATGCGGCGGCCGAGCCCTCCAGGTTCCCTGCCGCCTCGCTCATCGTGAGCAGCAGGGTCTGATCGCCGGAGCGCCAGCTGATCCGTACCGAGTTATCCGCCAGCGTGGTCCATGCTACGCTTGCGCCGTCCTGCTCGCCGCTGCCGCCGGCAGGCCGAGTAATCACTGCGGGTAGCTCGAACGGGGCCGTCCAGCCGTCCGCTGCTAATGCGAAGCAGCTTGCCGGTTCCTGGCCAGCGGCTGCTACAGCCCGGGACTTGCTGGCGCCAGCGAGCGCGTCACGCGCCGGTGCGGCGGCCCCGGCCGGAACCTGCCGCGCGACTGCCGCGGGCGCCTGTTCAGCCAGCGGGCGGTTACCCGCTACGGCGTCCGCCACGTCGTCGCCGCGCTTCTCGAGACTCTGGAGAGCGGCGGCTTCGCCTTCCTGTAGGCCTTCCTGGCCGGCTGCCTGGCCGACCTCTCGGAAAGCCTCCCGCCGGCGCAACTCGTTGCCCTCAGCTTCGGGCGAGGCGGCGAGCTGCCGGAGCTGCTCCTCTGGCTGCGCGCGCAGATCCTCAACTTTGGCATCGCGCCCCGCCGCGTCCTCCCCCCCTCGCACCAGATCCACCGAAGCTTCGTCCGCGAATGCGTCTTGCTCTGACGCCGCGGCACCCACGGGGGCGTCCGCGTCCGAGAGTCGCGCCAAGTCCGACTGAGCCAGATCCGACTCAGCCACGTCCGACTGAGCGACCTGCCGCGAGGCCAGCACCGGGGACTCCTGGAGAATTCGGCTACCGAACCAGCCGGCCCCGAGCGCCATTACGATCGAGGCTGCCCAGGCCAGTGGCAGGCGGCGCGACCGCTTGGAAGCGCCACCTGATCCAGTCCCGCCCCGTTTGGCCGCGCGGCTCACGCTGACTGCGACCTCCGCGTCGGTGTCACCGGCCCGCTCGTGCTGAACCCTTACTTTGGCGCGCTTCTGAAGCTCGGAGAACGCGGGCTGGGCAATCGTGCCAGGGCCCGCGTCGCTCAGAATCGTCTGCGCTTCCTCGCGTATCCGGCGGGCCTCCTGCAGCCGCCCCCGGCAATCTTCGCAGATTTCAAAATGAGCGTAGAACGCGTCTTCCTCGGCTGCCGAATCGAAGCTGGCAGCGCCGTCCAGCCACGCGTGTATCGTGCCGTCAGGGATGTGCGACATTGCGCGCCTCCGTCGCCTCGTAAGCATCTACCAGCCTGCGCCTGGCGCGGGCCAGCGTGGTTCCGATTGCTCCCTGGGACAGCCCGCTCTGCTCCGCGATCTCCGCGTAGCTGAGTCCGGCGTCCCACAGCAGCAGTATCTCTCTGTCTCGCTCAGACAATGCGCCGAGCGCTTGTCGTACCTCTTCCATCTTTTCCGTCTCTTCCAGGTCTCGCTGCGGGTTCGGAGCTTCGCCTGATTGCTCGTTGCCGATCAAAGTGAGGTGTCTTCTGCGCCGAATCGCGCTCCGGGCTTCGTCCTTGGCCAGGTTTCCCGCCACTGTAAACAACCATGCCCTCGGACGGTCCGGAGTCTGCGCCGGAGACAGTCCGAGAGCGCGGACGAAGGCCTCCTGGGCGAGGTCCTCCGCCCGCCCCGCATCCCACACCTTGCGGTGGAGGAAACGGACCAGATCCTGGTATGTCGCCGCGTAAATTTCGGCCCAGTCTGTCGTCACGCGCTTGCCTCGCGGTCCCAGTACGCACTGAACTTCCGGGCCGGCGTACAGCGGTACGCCGGCCCAAACCGCCACTAGCCCTGGAAATTTCGGGCCAGCGCCTCCAGATCCTGTTCGCTCATACGTTCCGAGCCCTCCGAATCGATCTCTACACTAACCCTGGCTCCGACAACCAGCACCCTGTCGAAGGCCGCCAGATACCGCTTCAGCTCTGGAAGTCGAGCTACCAGATCGAAATAGGCCTCGCTGAACGCCGCGATACGAATCACGCGCGTAGGAGCGGTTGTCATATCCGTCCATACACCGTCCAAGTGGCGGAACCAGCGGCCGCCTACCAGGCGCACGCCTGGCAGCCCCTCCGATAAGGCCGCGGCTGGGGCCCGAAGCGTGCTGAAGCGCGACTCCTCCATTCGGCGCAGCTCGTCAGACGAAACGAGATCACTCCTGGCCCTCGCGGCCTTGGAGGCGGACACCGCCGCCTGTCCGGTGGCCGCCATTACTTGCGTCTCGTTGGACGGCGCTCTTCGGTCCCGAATGTCAGGCCTATTCCCACCTGCCACCATCTCAGGCTCCTGTACCAGATAAGAGGTATACTCGGTGATCAGGCCGTAGCGCATGGCCACGGATCGCACTTCCTGGATCAACTCCTCGCTCGGGCCTTCGAGCTTTATCCGCCTCGTGAGCGCTCCGACCTTTCGGGAGGCCCACAGGCGCGGGATGTAGCCGTTTTGATCCTCATGGTCGGGGAAAGCGGCCCGCACTCCGAACGACTCTCGCCGCCCACCGCGCCGGCCCGAGATCTCGAGCCGTCCACTCTCGTCATCGTCGGCCTCATAGCGGCCGAACACGACCAGGTCCTCTCCGGCGAACAGATCCGGCATGGTCTCCGGATAGACGTCCACAAACCGAACCGGCGCATCCGCGATCTCCAGATCCATCAGAACGGGATGGGCTATCTTTCGCGCCAGGGAGCCAAACCCCTCTTCGATGTCCTGTCCCGGCTCGACGTACTCCGTGGTTCCGCGCCCGGCCGCGCTCAGCCGGTCCAGCAGGTACGTGTTCACGTCATACCCGACGCCGAAGGCGAACACGCGTGCTTCGCCCCGGGCACTCTCAGCCTGGTCGGCCAGTCTCTCCGGATCCTGCTCACCTACTGATGGCAGCCCATCGGTCAGGAACAGCACCACGGGTAGCCTGCCCCGCCCCGTTCGCACACTCAGCGCCTCCCTGAGCGCGGCTTCGATGTTGGTTCCTCCGTTGGCCTCCAGGCGCCGCACCCAGCGGCGGGCATCTTCCAGGTCCTCAGAATCCGACCAGCCGCCCCGGAACGTACTGACGTTGCCGCTAAAGGCGACAAGGCGGAACCGGTCATTCTCGCCCAGCGAGCCGAGCAGTTGCCGCAGAGCGCCGCGAGCTTCCTCGAGCTTAGAACCCGACATCGAGCCTGACACGTCCACGACCGCCGTCACGTCCTTTGGCACAGCCGCCGATCGCGCGTCTCCTGGCGACAGGGTGAGCATAAAAAAGCCGTCCTCGCTGCTGGTGCGATGCGTGGCCAAGGTGAGGCCGACGGCGGCTTCGGCCAGCGGCAGATACACGGTGAAGTCGCCTTCGATTTCGCCCTCGGGCCGCACGATCATGCGCGGTCCGTCTCGCTCCGTGGCCACCGTATGAGTGGGCGAGAAGGCGTCCCGGAAGCGGCCTCCGTTCTCGGCGATCAGCGTGAGCGCCACCGGCACCTGTAGCGGGGCGGCTCGGCTGGGCCCGCGCCGGCCCGGCTCAGGCCTGGCGCCGCGGGATGTACCGCCCGCGCGGTAGCGGTATGTGAGCGCGTCGCCGGCGCGCGGCAGCACCTGCGAGAAGCGCAGCGTGATCTTGCGCGTCTGGCCGGGCTGAATTGGAAACACCCGGGCCCGGACGAGGCCATTTCCGACCAGTTCGATGAGGGCCGGATCTTTCTTCCGGCGCACAATTTCCTCGTAAATGCTGCGCGCCTGCGCGGCGTTCAGAGTCTCACCGCGCAGCTCTTCGTCTCCCTGGAACAGAGAGAAATTGGAGAAAACAGCCTCATCGGGGAGAGGATACAGATAGTCCCCCTCGCCCAGCGCTCCGCCGCGGTTCTCGAACCACTCCTCTATCTCTACCTGCGCCACCCGGCCGCTGACCGTCGCGGTGACTGAGCTGCGCAGCTTCACGACCCCGAAATCAGCTCTCATTCCCGGCGTGGGCTCTATCCAGCCCTGCGCGCTGAGAGGTCCTGCCGCCGCGACCAAAACCACCACTGAAGCCACCACTGAGCCCAACACATGTGCACGCATCGTATTCCCCCTGCGATTGTTGTTTGCAACCGGGGAGACGTACGGGAGGAGAAACCTTGCACACAAAAAAGCGCGGCCCGCCGAACAGACAGGCCGCGTCCGCGCCAAGCCTGGCGCGAAGACAGAACCGGCAGAGGGTTACGGCTTGTAGCTATCCGGGATCGGGTGTTCGGCCGTAGCTGACTGCCAGTAGACGGACACCACCCACCAGCGCGCACCGTCGTTCATGAGCTGGAAGCTGTTGATCCCCCGCACAAACGGCTCGGCGTCGTCCGGCGAGCGACGAGACTCGTACGTGCTAAACACGTGGGCAATTCCGCTAAACTGCTCAGTAACCTTGTGCAGCTCTGTCTCGAAAAAGCCCGCCTGCGCGAAGCCCCGCGGGGCGTTCTCAGAGTATTCCTTGGGGGTGATCACCCGATATCTGTGCGTCCCATCCGGCCCCCAGCCGGAAGGAATGAGCTGAGCTTCAGGAATGAACAGAGACATCCAGCGATCCCAGTCCCGGGGCGCTCCTGCCTCACCAGAGATGACGTCATATACGGCCGCCACGATGGACTCGATCGACTCGACATCGGCTGGATCTGCTTCCGCCGCGCCGGCCTTTTCGCCTTCAAGGGCCTCTCGAGCCGCCTGAATGGCCGCCGCCTCGGCCTCGTCCGTCTCGCTGGCGGCCTCCTGGGCCACTGCCGGGACTGCCACGACCAATGTCCAGAACAGAACCACCGCCACACTCGTCGTCCACTGGCCAAACCTGTCCGCACTGCTTCGATAGAACATGAAGTCTCCTACCTTATGTGTTTTGCGTTCTTAGTGTTAGTAACTTACCTAACTGCCGGGCTGCCTGGGCCCGGTGACTGCGCGCCGCTTTCACGCTCTCCGGCAGCTGGCCGAACGTCCGGCCGAATTCGGGGACCACGAACACCGGATCGTAGCCGAACCCTCTTTCGCCACTCTCCTCCCGCGCTATCCGCCCGTCCACTCTTCCCTCCACCGTGAGCTCACGACCGTCTTCCACCAGTGCCAGGGCGCAGCGAAAGCTTGCCCCCCTGTCCGCCGCAGGCGTGTCGGTCAGCAGCTTCAGCAGGTGGCGGTTGTTGGCCGCGTCCTGATCCGGCCGGTCCGGCTCCCCTGGCGCGAAGCGCCGAGAGCGCACCCCTGGTCCGCCGCCGAGAGCGTCGACGCAAAGCCCCGAATCATCGGCCAGGGCCGGAAGACCGCTGCGGCCGTGAAAATAGCGAGCCTTGGCTAGCGCGTTCTCGACAAACGTACTGAACACTTCCAGGTCGTCTTCCGCTGGATCAGGCTCCAGCCCCTCGTCATCAGGAGAGACCAGTTCGAGGTCGAGACCGGCCAGAAGATGTCGAATTTCGTCCAGTTTATGCGGGTTGCGCGTCGCGACCAGGACCCGCCGGCGTTCAGGAGCCCTGGGCATCGGCGATCGGCGTTCTCGCGTCAAACTCCGCCGGCCGCTCCTGAATATCCAGCGCCAGGACAGCAAGCAGAATCGGGAGATATATGAGCGAGGTTCTGAACAGGCGGCCCGCCGCTGCCCGGTCCGGCCGCAGGGCGAAGCGGAGCGCAGCCAGGACGTACAGGGCGCTCATCGTGAGGGCAACCGCCGCGTACACGCTGCCCGACAATCCCAGGAGCGAGGGCAGCAAGCTTGTGGGAAGGAGGGCCAGGGCGTACAGAACCGCCTGCTGCCGCGTCTGACGGCCGGTCTGGTCCTCGACCGGCAGCATCTGCAGTCCGCCTCGGCTGTAGTCCTCTTTGTACAGATAGGCCAGAGCCAGGAAATGGGGTAGTTGCCAAAAGAAAAGGATTCCGAACAGAGCCCAGGCGCCGGCGTCCAGCGCTCCCCCGGCCGCGGTCCAGCCGCCCATTATGGGAAACGCTCCGGGAACGGCGCCTACTATCGTGGACAGTGAGGAACGCGGTTTGAGCGGCGTGTAGACCAGTACGTAGATGCCCACCGTAAGCGCGGCCAGCACCGCGGTCACGGGACGGGTCCAGATAGCCAGGACAGCCACTCCGGCCGCAGCCAGTACCAGGCCGAATACGGTCGCAGCCGCGGGAGACAGCAGTCCGGCCGGTACCGGACGGCCTTTCGTCCGCTCCATGCGCGAATCGGCATCCCGCTCCCAGGCCTGATTGAGCGCGTTCGCACCGCCCGCCGACAGGCTGACTCCGGCAACGGTCGCTACCAAAACCGCGGTGGCGGGCCAGCCCCCGGCCAGGAACATCCCGGCCAGCGCCGACAGAACCACCATCAGCGTGATTCGCGGCTTGGTCAGGGCCAGGTATGGGTTCACCCGGGCGCCTCAACCGCTTCCACTCGGGGCGGCTCCGGGGTCCGCTTCGAGAATAGCAGCTTCAGAATGGGGGGTACGAGGAACGTAGACAGAATCACCATGATCAGAATAGCGCTGTACACTTCTCCGGACAGGATGCCGTTCGTGAGTCCGATCGAGGCGAAGATCAGACCGACCTCGCCCCGCGGTACCATACCGATGCCGACGATTACCGGGTCAGCCGTCTTTCGCCTCACCGCCAGGCCAGCCGCCAATTTTCCGATGATAGCGACCACGGTCAGAATCAAACCCACCACCAGCACGCCGATGTCGAAGGAAGCCGCTCCAGGCACGAAGAGCTGGATGTTCACGGGAGCGCCGACGGACACAAAAAAGATCGGAGTGAAGATGTCCGCCACCGGCTCCACCCGCTCCACTACGGCGTCGAACTGGTTTGTCGAGGACAATACCAGGCCCGCGGCGAAGGCGCCGATGATCATCGCGGAGCCGGCGAAATCGGCCAGGGCCGCGACGCCGAGGGCAAAGCAGATGGCCGTCACCAGCAACACTCCGCGCACGCGCATTCGGTCCACAAAGTCAAACAGCACCGGGGCCAATCTGTTACCGAGCACGACGGCCAGGATCAGGAATCCGACCGCGAAGATGAAGATTTTTCCGATCGAAAACACGGTCATGGCCGCCCCGCTGGCCAGACCGGACACGACGGCGAGGATGACAATGCCCAGCACATCGTCGATAACCGCCGCGCCGATGATGATGCGCGCCTCTGGCGTGTGCATTTGGTTGAGATCAGACAGCACCCTCGCCGTGATCCCCACCGAGGTGGCTGTAAGGGCCGCGCCCACGAACAAGGCGACGATGGCGAAGCTGATCCCCTCCGGATGAACGCCGATGGAGGGATTGGCCAGAAACCAGTACAGGAAACCGAGGCCGAAGGGGAGGAACACTCCCACCATGGCCACGGCGAAAGCAGTGGGTCCGACCCGGAACATCTCTTTGAGGTCTGTCTCGAGCCCAATTTCGAACAGCAGGATAGACACGCCGATTTCGGCGAACACGTGGATGACCTGCGCGATGGCGCCCGTCTCCGGGATAATGCCCAGCACGCTGGAGCCCAGCACCACACCGGCCAGCAGTTCGCCCAGGACCGCGGGCTGTCCGTTCCGTTCAGCGATCTCGCCGAAAAACTTGCCAAACAGAAGCATGAATATGAGGACGACGAACACCATACTGACGTCGATGTGCTCTTCCTCACCCTCGTGCGCCCCGGCCGCGCTTTCCTGGGTCCCGTTTGCGCTGTGAGTATCCGCCGTCTGGCTGCCAGCATCCTGCTGCGCGGCGGCCTCCGGAGCGGAGCTGGCGCCCGGCGGGCCGGCGGCAGTCGTTCGTCCCGGGTAGCCGCCAAACAGAATCCATAGCCCGGCGGCCAATACGAGCCACCTGCGAGTGCCCCGCAGCCCAGTGAACCGGCCTGTCTTTATCTTTTTACCACTGCGACTGTGCTCCATCCACGACCTTCTGGATCAGGTTCTCCAGCGCTGTTTCCTGAGCGGCGATCTCGGTTTCCGTGTCCGGCTCGTATTGACCCAGTCCGTTGACGGCAGGGCCACTCCATAGAATCTCGTTACGCGTCAAGTCCACGATTTCGATCCGGGCCGTGATGCTCACCTGACGTTCAAACACCTGCGCGCCAACGTTTTCTTCGGCCTGGAAGTTAAGTGCTCTGTCGCTATAGCGCGTGATCGAGGCTCTGATGACCGCGTCCGCGTCTCCCTCCGATGCCAGCTGAACCCCCAGACGACTGCGCGCCGCGTCCAGCAGTCCGGTGGTCAGGAGCTCCGTCAGCGTGAACTGAGTCGTCTCGTTCTCGACCGGCGGAACAAAAACCGTGTTGATGTGAGACGGAAGTCCGCCGCCGCCCGAAAACTTGTACAGGCAGCCCGCCGTGCTGACGGCTGTCAGGCCTATGGCCAGCGCAACCAGCACGCGGCCGCTCGCTCGCTCGCTCACGGCGTCACCGGAAGGTCAAAGATTTCCGGCGCGTAGCCTACCTCTTCCGGGCGAACCTCGGTCACATCCCAGCTCACCCGGCTGGGAGCCTGAAAGTCCCGGTACTCTACCCGGCTCGGCCACTCGGCGCCCGCTTCCCATTCCAGCGACACACGGCGCGTAGTACGCCCCGCACGCGTTTCCTCCACCTTCGAGATGCGGGAGCCGTGCAGGAAGAAGTAGCGGCGGGCCTGGTTGGGTGCGGGATAGACCAGAACAGTATCGCCGCCCACTACAAATCCGTTCGGAAGCAGCGGGTCTCCGGGCTCGAACAGTCCTGCCATGGCATATAGAAACGGCGCCTCCGGCAGCTCGACGGACTCGATCTGGCCCAGGCTTCCCAGGGATCCGCTTCTAAGAGCGACAGCCATGGCAATCTCTCCCGAAGTGAATAGATCGAGCCGGACACTGTCCGGAGGGTTGTAGCGCGCCACACCGTCCCCGCTGACTGCGCCCCGGCGATCGCTGTAATGCCACTCGAAGCGAATTCTGGCCGACGCCTCCGGGCCTCCCGCTCGTGCCTCCGTCTGCACCGCGGATGGATTGGCGACAGGTGGCGACGATTCGATCGGCGGCACGCAGCCGGCAAGCAGAACAGCGCTGCCGCAAAGGACTGCAAGATCTCGACTACGAACTAGGGCTAGCAAGTCGCGCCAAGCTACAGGGAGGCCCAAAAACGGTCAACAATCAGCGGCCCCATCCAGCAGTGCGCTCAGGGCCGCGTGCACGTCGGCAGGCAGGCGGCGGGTGGCCCCGGCCGCGTCAGTGCAGATCAGCACCGTAGCGCCGCGTGCGAGCACGGCGTCGTCTCCGGTTCGGCGAAGCTGATACTCGAACGTGACGGCGCGGCTGCGAACGCTCCCGACCCGGGTCAGGACGACAGCCTCATCTTCGTACCGGATCCCTTCACGGTACTCCACCGTCAAACTGGCGACCGGTAGCTGAACGCCGCGCGCTTCGAGTTCGGCATACGAAATGCCGTTGGTCCGCATCAGCTCTGTCCGTCCGAGCTCGAACCAGACCACGTAGGCGGCGTGGTGGGCGCGGCCCATTTGATCCGTTTCGGCGTAGCGCACCCTGAGATGAGTCTCCGCGCCAATCTGACCGGCTGGTCCTGTGCCTCGTCCCTCCGACACGGCTGCTCCTTGCAAGGCGTTTCTTGGCCATGAACCTGCCTCTATCTTCCCCGCCATGAAACAGGATATCGCACTTGTGGTTTCGGACGCACATTTGGGCGCCGCACCGGAGTCGAGCGAGAAAGCGTTTCTCAGTTTTCTCGCAGGCGCCTCTGAGGCCAGCGACCTGGTCATCAACGGCGATCTGTTCGACTTCTGGTTCGAGTACGACACCGTGATTCTGCGCAAGCAGTTCAGGCCGCTGAAGATACTCGCCGAGCTGGTGGACAGCGGTACCCGGGTCCGGCTCGTGGCCGGTAATCATGACGCCTGGGCTGAATCGTTTCTGAGCGATGAGATAGGCCTGGAGTTGGTCCCCGGTCCGCAGCGCACGGTGATCGGTGGCCGGAGAGCCTACCTGGCTCACGGCGACGGCCTCATAGGAGACGAACGCGTCTACCGTGCGGTGCGCCGAGTCATCCGCAGCCGGCCCTTCCGGGCCCTGTTCCGGAATGTGCATCCGGACCATTCCGCGGCTGCGGTACGCGCGGTGAGCAGAACACGGAAGCACGCTTCCCTGGCGCTGGCCGCGCAGAAGCAGGCCGGGGCGGACGGGCCCCCGGCCTCGCAGCGCACGACCTCATTGGCCGAGTATGCCACGCGGCTGCTCGCCGAGGATCCCGATCTCCAGCTGGTCGTCCTGGGCCACTCACACCAGCCTGTTCTGGACGAGGTGGAACCGGGGCGGCACTACCTCAATGCCGGCGACTGGATCACCCACTGCACCTACGGTGTGGTAAGTCCGGATGGGGTGGAGCTCAAACGGTGGAATCCACGCTGACACGCGTCAGATTCTCGACCCGCTCTCCGAGCAGGCGCCTGGCCAGGAGGCTGAAGCGAGCCGCCTCGTCAGTTACAAAATAGCGAACCTCAGGCGCGGCTTCGGGGGATGCGGCCAGGCCCGTTTCCTTGAGGAGGCTCGTCAGAGAGGCCGCCGTGGCCTGAGCCGAATTCACCAGCTGGACGCCCGGACCCACCACGCCCTCCAGAAGATCCGCCAGAAGCGGGTAGTGCGTACAGGCCAGGACCAGCGTATCCATCCGCTCTTCCAGAAGGGGCTCGAGGTAGGCCTCCGCCGCGAGGCGCGGAACCTGGCCCTCCGTCCAGCCCTCTTCCACCAGAGGCACGAACAAGGGGCAGGCCTGCGCTAGAACCACCGCCTCAGGACGCATGTCTCGAATGGCGCGCTCGTAGGCGCCGCTGGCGATCGTTCCGGCCGTACCGATCACGCCAATCCGTCCGCCTACCGATACCGCGGCCGCCGCCTGGGCCCCGGGCTCGATAACGCCCAGGACAGGCAGGCCCGATTCGCTGCGGATGTCTTCCAGAGCCACGGATGTGGCCGTGTTGCAGGCCACGACGATCGCCTTCACCCCCTGGGCAGCCAGGAACACTGCCGCTTCACGCGAGTAGCGCTGAATCGTGTCGGGAGACTTGGGACCGTACGGAATGCGCGCCGAGTCGCCCAGATAGACCGTGGACTCAGACGGCAGGCGGCTCCGAATCGCCTGCAGGACGGTCAGCCCTCCGAGACCCGAGTCGAAGACCCCGATCGGCGCATCATACGGTCCTACTGAAGAATCGTTCATGGTCCGCCAAAAGGAATACTGACCTGGTACGCCATGCCCAGCTCCCCTCCCGGAGGCCCGACAATCTCGCCTTCGAAACCCCAGAAGTGAGCCGAGGCCCAGGCATCGACGCCGGACACGAGCGCGATGAAGGCTGCGGCCACGATCCAGTCCTCCCGGGCCCGCGTCCGCGAGGCGATGAGCATGCTGTCCGGCGGAGTAGCGATCCGCGCGGCGCGGAGCTGAGACTGCTTGTCGAACACCATTACCAGAGCGGCCCCCTCGGCTAACAGATAAATCGTACCGCGGACCGGGTGCCCTGTCGTGTACTGTCCCCAGCCGGGTAGCACTACAGAACGTAGCAGCGAACCCATCGGACTGGGACGCTCTCCCTGTTCGGCAGAGTCGGCCGAGTCGACCACGGCCGAGTCTGTCGCCACCAAGTCGGCCGGCTCGGGAATGGAATCCGGCGTGGCGGCCGGATCCTGCGCCGGCTCACCTTCCTGACCAGAGGCCGTCTCCGGCGCGGCCATCCCCAGACCGAGGAACAGGGTCAAGACGCAGAAGACGCGGAGCACTTGCCGGGTCATCAGCCGCCGGCAAGCCTCCGCGGCCTGTTTGTGGCGGGAGCGTGTGGGAATCGAACCCACCCGGGACGCTGCTCGCACCCCGATGCGGTTTTGAAGACCGCCGGCAACACCAGCCACCATCCGCTCCCTTGATTACGCGTCAGTTAGTTCTGGCCACGACATCGATCTCGACCCGGGCGCCCTTCGGGAGTTCCGCCGCCGCCACGGTCGACCTGGCGGGATAAGGCTCCGTGAAGTGTTCGGCATAGATCGCGTTCAGCACGCCAAACTCAGACATGTCCGCCAGGAACACGGTCGTCTTCACCACGTCCGCGAAAGACAGCCCGGCGGCTTCCAGGACCGCGGCCAGATTTCGGAACACCTGCCGGGTCTGCGACACGATGTCGTCCCCCACGAACTCCCCGCTGGCCGGATCCAGGCCGACCTGGCCGGCGGAGAAAAAGAACTCCCCCGCCAGCACTCCCTGCGAATACGGACCGACGGCCGCCGGCGCGCGATCCGTGTGAACCGCCCTCGTGCCCGCCATCAGAACAGACCCTCGATCGTGCCGTCCGGGTGCACGCGCATTCCTTCCGCTGCCGGCCGGGCCGGTAGCCCGGGCATGACCATCACGTTGCCCGTGAGGGCGACCACGAACCCGGCTCCGGCCGAAACCCGCAGCTCACGGACCGTTATATCGAACCCGCTCGGCCGTCCCAGGCGCGAGGCGTCATCGCTCAGCGAATACTGGGTCTTGGCCACGCAGACTGGAAGATCGCCCAGGCCGGCCTCTTCCAGGCGGGCGGCCTCCTTGGCCGCCGCCGGAAGCAGGACCACGCCGTCCGCGCCGTAAGCTCTGCGCGCCACGGCCTCGATCTTTTCCCTGATCGACAGGTCGAGCGGATAGAGGGGTTCGAACCGGGCGCTACCTGAGTCCAGCACCTCAACAAGCTTCTCCGCCAGCGCCTCCCCGCCCGCCCCGCCGTGCTCCCACACCTCGCACTCCGCCACCGGAACTCCGGCTGCCTCACACATGGAGCGCACCACTTCGACCTCTTCGTCCGAATCGCCCGTGAACCGATTGATGGCCACGACGGCCGGTACCCCGAACTGTAGCACGTTTTCGATATGATGCTGCAGATTGGGCAGACCGGCTGCGACCGCGGCCGGGTTGGCCGCGCCCAGAGCGTCCTTGGCCACACCGCCTTGCATCTTCAGGGCTCGTATGGTCGTGACCACGACCGCGGCCTCTGGATTGAGACCACCTGCCCTGCACTTGATGTCGAAGAACTTCTCGGCCCCCAGTTCAGAACCGAATCCGGCCTCCGTGATCACGATGTCGCCCAGCTTCAAGCCGGCGGACGTGGCGATCAACGAATTGCAGCCGTGCGCGATGTTGGCGAACGGACCACCGTGAACCAGAGCGGGTCCGCCTTCCAGTGTCTGGACCAGGTTCGGGGCCAGCGCGTCCTTCATGAGAAGAGCCATGGCGCCGTGCACGTTCAGGTCCGCGGCACGCACCAGACTTCCGTCTGGCCGAGCCCCCAGGACAATTCGTGACACACGATCCTCGAAATCAGCCAGGTCACTGGCGAGGCAGAAAATGGCCATGATCTCTGATGCGGCCGTGATGGAGAAACTCTCCTCGCGGGGAAGTCCCGCCATCGGACCTCCGAGGCCGATCGTAATGTTTCTCAGCGCCCGGTCGTTCATGTCCACGCATCTTTTCCAGTTGATACGCCGGACATCGAGCCCGAGCGGGTTTCCTCTGTGCAACTGGTTGTCGAGGGCCGC
This sequence comes from Gemmatimonadota bacterium, assembly GCA_039714435.1. Taxonomy (GTDB): domain Bacteria; phylum Gemmatimonadota; class Gemmatimonadetes; order Palauibacterales; family Palauibacteraceae; genus JAZDDE01. The sequence continues at coordinate 19,637 of JBDLJJ010000016.1, forward strand.
CGACAGAAGCGCGTGGGCAGACGTAATGGCGTGAAAGTCCCCCGTGAAATGCAGGTTGATTTCGTCCATCGGAATGACCTGGGAATACCCTCCACCGGCCGCGCCACCCTTGATCCCGAAGACAGGACCCAGCGAGGGCTCGCGCAGGCAGAGCATCGGCTTGCGGCCCTGACGCCGAAGCGCCTGCGCCAACCCCACAGCGACCGTGGACTTGCCCTCTCCGGCAGCAGTGGGGCTGGTTCCCGTCACCAGGACCAGGCGCCCCCTGGCTTCCCTGTCCTGCAGTGATTCGGGTCTGATCTTGGCCATGTGATGCCCGTAAGGCCGGAGGTCAGCCGGAGCCAGCCCGACCTCGGCCGCTACGTCCTCGATCGGCCGCAGGCTCGCTTCTTGTGCAATCTCGATATCCGTCGGCATTCAATTCTCCCAAAGTGACCCGGTCCCGGCACCTTGAGCCGCCTTGCGCCTTGGCGGCTGCGCCGGTAACCTGCCGCTACTCGCGGCCTCGCGGGCTTGGTTGTGTAAGATGTTGTAACGTAACGGGCTGCACGAGGCAGATGGTGCCGGACACGCCGGGCGCGAACATAGCGGAGACCCGGGACGGAGTCAAAGACGCTAGATGCCTCCCAGCAAAGGGCTGCTCACGCGCTGGGCGCTCATGACTCACGAATACTTCGCCCTCCTGTGGCGCACCATGACAGCCTCTGTGTCGCGCCCCCTGTATCTACGCGACGCAACGGTCCAAATGGACGTCATCGGCGTCGGCTCAATCGGCATTGTCGTCCTCACGGGGCTGTTTACCGGCATGGTGCTCGCTCTGCAGTCCGCCGTCGAGATGAAGCAGTTCGGAGCGACTATCTACATCGGGAGGCTGGTAGGCGCGAGCGTTATTCGTGAACTGGGCCCGGTGCTCACGGCGCTCATGGTAGCGGGCCGGGCCGGTTCCGGCATGGCGGCGGAACTCGGAGCCATGCGCGTCACACAGCAGATCGATGCGCTGGAGACGATGGGCGTGGATCCGATTCGAAAGCTGGTAGCACCGCGTTACCTGGCCGCGCTGCTCATGCTCCCCGTCCTCACGATTATCATGGATTTGGTGGCGGTGTTCGGCGGCTTGCTGATCGCGATGCTGAAGCTGGGCCTGACCTTCGACCTCTATATCCGATCGGTCTGGGTCACCCTGGCCGAGACCGGATTCATTTTCCGCTACGTGCCGATCGACCTGGTCGGCGGACTCCTCAAGCCGCTCGTGTTCGGCGGGGTAATCGCGGTCACGAGCTGTTTCTACGGCCTTCGCGCCACGGGCGGAACGGAAGGTGTGGGGCGGGCTGCGACGCGGGCCGTCGTCGCGTCGTCAATTCTGATCCTGGCCACGGACTATTTCGTCACGCAGCTGTTGATCACATTCCTGGTCGAATCGTGAGCGAGGTGCTTACCGACTTTGACCACAACAACATCGTCGCGGAGCTCAGGGACGTAGGGCTGTCTTTTGACGATCACGTCGTTCTGGACGGTGTGTCCCTGCAGCTGTTCGAGGGAGAGACCCTGTCTGTCCTGGGCGGCAGCGGGGCCGGAAAATCTACCATCCTGCGTCTCGTTCTGGGGCTGACAGCGCCCACGGCGGGTGAGATCCTGGTGCATGGCCGCGACATAGCGAAGGCCAGCAACGACGAGGTACTCGCCATGCGGAAGGAAATGGGAATGGTGTTTCAGGGTGCGGCCCTGTTCGATTCCCTGCCCGTGGATGAGAACGTGGCGTTCGCGCTGCGCGAGGACGGCGGATTCGGTGAGGAGGAGATCCAGCTACGAGTCCGCGAAGCGCTAGAGTTCGTGGATCTGGACGCGGAGAGAGTCGGCGCACTGCTCCCCGCCGAGCTCAGTGGAGGGATGCAGAAACGGGTCGGTGTGGCCCGGGCGATAGTGGACCGGCCGGCCATGCTGCTGTACGACGAACCCACCAGCGGCCTCGACCCCATTACGACACGCACGATCAATGAGTTGATTCGGAAGCTTCAGAGTGAACTCGGAGTGAGCTCCATTGTGGTCACGCACGATATCAAGCTGGCCTTCCGCATCAGCCACCGGGTGGCTCTATTGTCGGCAGGTAAGATTGAGTTCATCGGCACCCCGGAAGAGATGGCCGCATCTGAGCATGAGTATGTTCGCGAATTTCTTCAGTAACGCACCCTCAGCCGCGCGAGGACCGTGAGGCAAGGAACCCCAGTCACCCGGGAGCAGGTCCGGGTCGGAATCGTACTGATTGTGGCGCTTGGCATCCTCGCCGTCGGCGTGTTTCGAATCGGCGGCACCGGGAATGTGTTCGGCGAACGGTACCTTCTCGTGACGACTCTGCGCACGGCGGCGGGACTGGCTCCCGGCGCCGTGGTGCAGTTGGCGGGGCAAAGCGTGGGTCAGGTGGATCAGGTCGAGTTGATCGAGCCTGAGGATCGGCCGGCCAGCGGAGAGGCGGTCGCAGTGTGGCTGGCGATCAACCGGGACGTGCAGAACCAGATCCGGTCTGACTCCAGGGCCCAGGTCAGAACGCAGGGGCTTCTCGGAGATAAGGTCATCGATATCCGTCCCGGAACGGCCGAGGCTCGTGTTCTGGCTCCCGGGGATACTGTGCCATCTGCGGGATCGACGGACTACGACGCGCTCATCGCTGAGGGCGCTCTGGCGGTGGAAGACCTGACGGAGCTCACCCGGAATCTTGCTGATCTGACGAGAGGCTTTCTGGCCGGCCAGGGAACGATCGGCCAGTTGGTCGTGGACGAAGGGCTCTACACCCGAGTCCTTTCGATCAGCCAGAACCTGGATGAACTGCTGGCCGGGGCCGCCTCGGACAGCTCGTCACTCGTTCAGCTCCTGACGGATGACGCTTTGTACAACTCTCTGCGATCATCCCTGGCCGCGTTCGACACGCTGACGAGCAGCGTCGCGGCGGGCGAAGGCACGCTCGGCAGGATGCTGCGCTCCGACTCGCTCTACCTGGCTCTACGGAGCACGGTTAGCCACTCCGATTCCCTGCTCGCCTCCATGCAGGCCGGCCAGGGTACGGCGGGCAAGCTGCTGACAGACGACCGAATGTACGAAGAGTTGCTGAAAACGGTGGGCGAGTTGAACTCGCTGCTCGAAGCTGTGCAGGAAGATCCTGATCGGTTCGTTCCGCCGATCAGTATATTCTAACCTCTGTCCGCTAACCCCTGTCTGTTATCTCGTGCAGCGTAACGAACGCTGTGATTCGGTAGCGGATCGTTCCGGCTGGAAGCGCCACGTTGACTTCATCCCCCGCCGACCTGCCCAACAGGGCCTTTCCGATCGGCGACGCCATCGAGATCTCGGACTTCTCGAAATCGATGAAATCGCCAAAGGCGATGGTGTACTTTTCGACGGTGTCGTCATCCAGATCCAGAAGTTCGACCTGAGAGCCGAAACCGACCAGATTCTGAGGAATCGCTTCCATATCCATCTTGGATATCTCGGACAGCCGGCGAGAGAGATGGTCCAGACGGGCGCGAACGAACTGCTGGCGCTCGAGAGCTGCGTGGTACTCCGAGTTCTCCTTCAGATCGCCAAGCGCGACTGCGGTTTCGATATGAGCCGGCAGAATCACGTTCAGCTCGTGCAAAAGATCTTCCGCTTCGGAATTCAGCTTGTCCAGTAGCTCGTCTAGCACAGCCGCCTCGTCAGGTGGGACCAATAAAAAAACCGCGGCGCGTGTGCGCCACGGATAAAATGATGGAGGTGCCGGGAATTGCACCCGGGTCCGCGAATATTTCCGCCAAGGTCTCTACGTGCGTATTCGGTGATCAATCTCGTCCCGAAAGGCTCACCGACGGCCAACTCCGAGACCAGCCACGTCAGGCTTTCGCCATCTCGCAGGGCGCGCACGCGGCGCACACACTCTGCCAGCCCGATTTATCGACGTCCAGCCGACCCGCCTCGGGCGGGCAGATCGGTAGACGGGCTACGTTAAGTTACGCGGCCAGAGCCAAGTTGTTGTTGGCAATTATGGTTTTCCCGGTGTTTAGCGAGGAACCGAGCACCTCGGCACGCTACCACGACTTCCACAGACGCGTCGAATCTAAGTCACCCCCATGTTTTCAAATATCGTCAGCGAGAACTTTTTCGCATGCTCTGCGCTACGCAAAAGAGACCGCGGCGAGCGGTCTCTCGGTGCAGATAGTAAACACTAACCTGCAGGATTTGTTCCGTCAAACCCGGCGGGCAGCCCTCTGAGACGGGAACGGACGCGGCGCTCTTTGACAGCCTTTCCAAGCTTAGAATATACTGGACGGCCACGCACACTGCCTGGTATGCGAAAAATAGACTATTGCCTGGATGAATATATATGCGGCTACGTGACTTCTTTGCGCCTGATTCCATCAATCTGGACCTGGCGGGCGAGACCAGGGACGATGTCCTGCGAGAGCTGGTTTCGACTCTCACCGAAGACGATAAGGCGCAGGGTATCCTGTTCAAGATGCTGAAGCGCCGGGAAAACCTGGGATCAACCGGAATCGGCCGGCAGATCGCCATTCCTCACTGTAGATCGCTTGTAGTCAATCGCCTCCGAGTGGCTTTCGGGCGCCGAGCGAACGGAGTCGACTTCAACGCCATCGACAAAAAGCCTGTGCAGCACATTTTCATGATAGTGGCCCCACCCATCGAAGTGTCGAATCAGTACCTACCGGTATTGGGCCGAATCGCGCAGTTCGGAAAAGAACCGGACGTGCCCGCGAGACTGGCGCAGATTCAAACCCCAGACGAGTTCCTGGCCCTGCTGGAGGAGAAAGGGGTCTAGCCGGGTCCCGCCCGCTACGACGCCAGACCCTGCTTTTCGGCCAGCACCCGCCCCTCGGAAGTTCGGCGCGTGATCCCCGACCGGTCCAGGTACTCGAGCAGCGGAATGAGGTACTTTCGCGACACACCCAGGGCGGAGCGGAATCCGGCCGGCGAGGCCACCCCCTCGGCCTCGAGAACAGCGCGGGCCTGTTCGACGAGGCGCTTCTCCGCCTCGGCTGACACGTAGAGTTCGGGCGTAACGGCCACCAGTTCCTGGCTGGCCAGAAGGATTCTCAACAGGTCAGCCCGTAGTGTCGTGTCGCCGCCCAGCAGGCCATCGATCTCGGCCAGTGACGGAGGCTGCAGCCCTCCGGCCCGAACGAACTCGAGTAGGCTGGACAACTGGCGCCGCTCGCTATCCGTAAGACGTGGCTCGTGTCCGGGCAGCCGCACGAGTGGTCCGCTGATATGCAGCGCTTCTTCCTGCTTCAGATCAGCTAGAGCTCGTTCGAGAAGCTCCGGAGCGATCTGCTCTCCAGGTGCAATACAGGCTGTTCGGAGCCCTTCGAGCGAGATCCCGGCGGCCCGGCGGTCCGCCGCGTGCGCGCGCTCGAGTTCCGTCAGGACGACACGCTTCAGCTGAATCAGTGACGACTCGTCGAACAAGCGGCCGCCGATCTCGATAATGCCGCCCAGCTCCGCGGCGTCCAGCGCATCGATGACCGAGGCGGACAGTCCGGTAAGCAGCGGCAGGCTCTCACGTCGAACACCGGCGCCGGCCGTCAGGCGCACGGCCGCGCACACCGATTCGGCTCCGCTCCCCTCCAGCACGCTGCGCCACTCCCCTGTTCGCTCGCGCCAGGTGGGCGGCGGATCGAACTCGGCTACCGTGCCTCCTCCGATCGTCTGGACCGGAGAGTAGAAGCGAAGTATGAACCGGTCTCTGACCCGCGTCACGATCGGTTCCTCACACTGGAGGACAATCCACTCCCGGTCTCCTGGCTGAAGCGGCTCGGCTCCCGGCAACTGCGCTCTGGCCATCACTTCGGAGGTGCCTAGAAACAGACGGACCCTCTGGCCGTGCTCGAGACCGCGGCTCGTGGTCGAAAGAACCCGGACCCTGGCCCCGAACCTCGACACGAGAGGCCAGGGGGCGCCGCCCACGACCGTGGCTCCCCTGGTCACCTCGCTGGCGTCTACGCCTACGAGGGCCAGCGCACAGCGCCGGCCCGCCTCCACCCGCCCGCGAGACTCGCCATGCACCTGCGCCGAGCGGATTCGGACGGGCCTTCCCAGAGGTAGAACCTGGGCCTGATCGCCGACCTCCACAGAGCCACTCCACAGAGTGCCCGTGACGACCGCGCCCGCGCCAGCGATGCTGAAGCAGCGATCCACCGGCAGCCGGACCAGATCCCGTGCGTCTCGCTCGGTGATCGTATTGGCCCGCGCCAGGATCTCGGCCTTCAGCTCGTCCAGGCCCTGCCCCGTCGGCGCGCACACGTGCAGAATCGGCCAGTCCGCGTGGCCCAGCACGGTCTGCAGCTCCTCCCGAACGGCCTCCTCCGCCATGTCGATCCACTCCGGCTCGGCTCGGTCGATGCGGGTGAAAGCGACGATTCCGTGCTCGATCCCGAGCAGGTGCGCGATGGCCAGGTGCTCCCGGGTCTGAGGCATGGGCCCTTCGTCAGCCGCCACGACCAAGAGGAGCAAATCGAGCCCCGTAGCTCCGGCAAGCATGTTCTTGACGAAATCCTCGTGGCCCGGAACGTCGATCACGCCAATCTCGAATGCCTGCCCCAGGTCGAGCCGGGCGAAACCGAGATCGATCGTCAGGCCCCGCTCCTTCTCCTCCTTCCAGCGATCTGTATCTGTGCCGGTAAGGGCCTGAACCAGTGTCGTCTTGCCGTGGTCCACGTGACCGGCCGTGCCCAGGACGAAGGCCTTCACGACAGCAGCCCGGCCGCCAGATACTCGAGAGAGCGCAGACGCAGGCCGTCGGCCGGATGATACCGGACGAAGTCCGTCAGGATGCGGAGCTGTTCCGGACCAACGCTCTGTCCTGGCATGGGGCGGCCTTGTACGAAGGCCCTCATCAGATCCAGTTGCTCGTTGGTCAGCCGAGTCCCGGTGCCCCCACAGCCCGTGCAGCGGACGCCGCCCAGGCTGGTGTCGAAGCGGGCGCCTTCGCCCGGACCAAGGCTGCGCCCGCACTGGAAACAATCATCCAGTGCGGGAGAGAAACCGAGATATCCGACAAGCCTCCAGATCTGGACGAGGCTGGCGCTGGGCACTTCCGGGGCGGAAACCTCGAGCAGCACATCGAGGCCGCTCCTCAGCGTCTCGAACAGCGTCAGGTCCGCCTCCTGCGGAGCCAGACGCAGGACAAGTTCGCACAATAGAGAAGCCGTCACGAAACGGCTCATGTCCGCGCCCAGGTCTTGCCGGGCCCGAAGAAGCTCGAACGAAGAAAGTGTGTGCAGATCGCGGTTCGGCTTCATGTACACCGTGGCTACCCCCTCGGCGAACGGCTCTGTCACACCCGAGATCCGGCTCTTAGGCCTCAGGGCGCCACGGGCGATGACCGAGATGGGACCGCGGTCGACAGTCAGCAGGCGTAATATCTTGCTGGTATCCCCAAACGGGCGAGACTGCAGAACGAGACAGCGGCTGGTGATGATGGCCACGGCGGCAAGTTACGGCTCCAGGGGCACGATCTGAAGACCTAGCGCACCTTCATCCTCCACCCGCACCGGCCAGCCGAAGGCTTGCCTCAGCATCTCGGGTTCCAGCACCTCCCGGGGAGGCCCGGCCGCCAGCACATGCCCCCCGTCCAGGAGAACGACGTGATCTGCGAACCGACTCGCGAGATTCATGTTATGCGTGATAGTAATGACCGTAAACTCTTCATCTTCTGTCAGTTGACGGAGTAGCGAAAAAATCTCCATCTCGTGACCGAGGTCCAGATGGGCGGTGGGTTCATCCAGTAGCAGCGTCGCCGGAGATTGAGCCAACGCCCGGGCCAACTTGACCCGCTGCAGCTCGCCGCCAGACAGGTTGGAGACAGTTCGATCCGCCAGATCGAGCAGATCTGTCCGCTCCAGCGCCCGCTCGATGATGGCTTCGTCTTCAGCGTTCAGATTGCGCCAGGACCCTACATGGGGATTTCGCCCCATCTCCACCATCTCCCGAACCTTGAACGGAAACATGTTGCCGGGCTCCTGGCTCACCACTCCGCAGCGCCTGGCCAGCTCTCTGCGGGTCCATTCCTGACTCATTCGCCCTTCGTACGCGGCGGAGCCACTGCCGGGCACCACGAGGCCGAGCATTACGCGGAACAACGTCGTCTTTCCCGCTCCGTTCGGCCCCAGCACGACCGTATGCTGCCCGGCCGGGAACGATGCTGACACCTCAGCCAGGGCCGGACGAGCCGCCCCGAAGTACCGAAACCAGACGTCCTTGAGCTCGAAGCTCACCGGGCGTATCCACGGCGCAGAAGCGCCAGAAAGAACGGGACCCCGACGAAGGCGGTCACCACGCCGACTGGGATCTCCAGCGGGCTGGCCACGGTCCTTCCGGCCGCGTCAGCCAGGACAAGGACCGCCGCGCCGCCCAGAAAGCTGGTGGGAATGAGCATGCGGTGGTCCGCGCCCCATAGCAGGCGAATAGCGTGCGGTACTACGAGACCGATGAATCCGATGACCCCCGCCACGCTCACCGCCGCGGCCGCCAGGAGGGAGGCCAGGAAATACGACATGTGTTTTACCGACTCGACTTCCGTACCGAGGGACGCCGCCGTCTCCTCTCCCAAAGCCAGTGCGTTCAGGTCCCGAGCCCTGGCCTGGGCGACGATATATGAGGGAATCAGCCAGGCCGCGAGCACGAGTATCATTCTCCAGGAGACCCCACCCAGATTGCCCAGTGTCCAGAAGAAGGCCGATTGAAGACTATCAGTGCTGGCCAGTGTGAGCAGGAGAAGGAGGGCCGCTACGAAAAACGAGCTGGACACGACACCGGCCAGCAGTAGAACGTGAGTATCCAGCTGTTCCGACACTCTGGCCACCCGGAACACGACTCCGATCGCGACCAGGGCGCCGACCAGAGCTGTCAGCGGCAGGGTCAGCGACCCCACGGTTGTCAGGCCAAATGTGATCGCGGTCGCCGCTCCCAGTGCCGCGCCCGCCTGCACACCCAGAAGGTAGGGCTCGGCCAGCGGGTTACGAAGGACGGCCTGGAAGATCGTCCCGGAAAGCGCCAGGCTGGCGCCCACCAGGGCTGCGGCCACGACGCGTGGGAAACGGATTGAGAGCAGTATAGCGCGGGCCGGGCCCTCCTGTCCGCCGAACAGAGCCTCTTGAAGATCCTGCAGACTGTATCCAGCCGGACCCACAACCACGCCTACGACAAGACTCACGGCCAGCAGTAACGCTGTGATGAGCAGCGGCCGTATCACTCGGCGCTCTCGGGGCGCGCACCAAGCTCAGGGTGAATCGCCAGCGCCAGGGCTCGGGCCGCCCGGCCAACCCGGGGACCCAGCCGGTGCAGCAGGTCGGCCTCTACAGTTCGAATATCTCCGTTTCGAACCGCCGGCAGAGACGACCAGCCCGGCCGGCCCACTGGATCCGGCGGATTGTAGCCCGAGTTCTGACTCAGCGGCCGAATTACGATCTGAGGCTCGCGGGCCGCGATAGCCTCCAGGCTCACCTGCGGAGACGGCGCGCTGACGTCTCCGAACACGTTCTTTCCACCGGCGAGGGAGATCAACGAGTCCAGGTAACTCTGGGCGCCGATCGTGAAGGCGGGCGGATAGGCGATATCATAGTATACGGAGGGCCGGCTCAGACCTTTCGTCATATCCGCCACAGCGGCGAGTTCGGCCTGGACCTGAGTCCAGAGCTCGGAGGCGGCCTGGTCACGGCCGGTCAGGAGACCGAACCGCAGAATATTCCGTTTCAGGTCTTCGAAGGTGTTGATGCGGATCACGACCGCGGCTATGCCCAGGCGCGTGAATTCCTCCACCGCGCGCCGGTTGTCCGCTCCCCCCACCATCACGACCATATCGGGCTCATGGACCAGCACCAACTCGGCCGCCGGCCGAATCGCATCGCCCACGCTGGGCAGGGCCAGCACAGCCGGCGGATAATCATCGAACCTTGAACGCGCCACCAGCCGGTGCCCTTCCCCCAGCGCAAAAAGAATCTCCGACGCGTTGGGGACCAGTGAGATTATTCGAGTTGGCGCCGCTGCGAGCACCACGCTGCGCCCCTGATCGTCCGTCAGCCGAATGGTGTCGCCAGCCGCCTGGGCCGGCATCACCGGCGTCACCGGCGAAAAGGCTAAGACACCTAGCGCGAGAGCGACTGAAAGATCCACGTACGTCTCTTCTTCCCGCCTCTAGGTAATTGCCGGACGGCCGCGTGCCCACACCGCGCTGGCCGCCGCAGCGGCTATCAGCAATGCGCCCAGGCCCAGCCACACCCAGGCGTTTGTGCGCCCGGGTGCGCTTCTGGGGTTGATCACGATTTCCACGGGCGAGCCGCTCGGGACATCGGCTCGCGCGAAGCGGGCCATGGAGGAGCCCGGTGAATCAGCCGCCACACCCTGGCTCACACGCCTGAATCCTGGTATGTCCGCCGCTCCCAGGCTCTCATCCACGAGAACCACAAATTCCGCCGCGGCCTGGGGAGTGGGCAGCCGCAGGGGGCCGCCAGGCACCAGATAGCGGAATCCAATCCTCAGGCCCATCGGCGTCAGGGCAGCGGCCACGGCGAGGGTGTCGCCCCTCCTGGACAGAGCCTCGACCGGAACGGCGCCTGGCAGCGCAGCGAAGGCCGTCGCTCCAGCCGGCAGCACCGTCTCCCACACGGGTTCGCCCGGCCCCATTCTGACCAGGGCACGGTCTTGGGGGCCTCTGACGTCCAGCACCTCGGCCACCGACATGCGGCCCTCGGCGTCCACCCCGGGCGTAACTACGATGCGGCGCGCCACCAGATCCGCGGCCTGCGGCGAGGCGACCGCGGTGGTGTCGAATACTTGAATCACATACGGGCTGGGCGGGTCGGCCCCCGAGTGCACGGCCGGGCCGAAGTACGAAATGCCGAGGTGCCGGGCCACTCCGAGCAGCACGGCGCCGGAGTCTTCCTGGCGAGTGATGCTGAGGAGAAACGAGCCATCCGCGCCGCTCACCGTCTCATCCACTGCACCCCCCGAATCAGCTGTGATTCGGTGCAGCTCGACGTCGATAGCGGCCCGCGGCACCGAGTCGGACCCGGAAACCACAAGTCCCTCGAGGCTGATGTCCGCCGACTGGGCCGCTTGTAGATCCGCAGGCACGAGAGCCAGCAGCATACCGGCCAGAAGTAGGCGGCCGGTCACGGATTGAAGCGCCCGAAGTCCTCCGGATTGAGGCCCTTCAAGTAGTCCCTGAGGCGCTCGTGCGTCCTCTCGGCCTCCTCTGGCTCCTCACCTCCCGCCGTATCCGAAGACCAGCCCGGATCAGACAACTCGGTCTCCAGACTGGCGGGATCCATATCGAGGCCCGCCGAATCCAGCAATTCGTCGTCGGCAAAGATCGGAGCGGAGGCGCGCAGGGCGAGCGCGACGCTGTCACTCGGACGGGAATCAATCGAAATGAGTTCGCCGTCGTGCTCGAAAATCAGCGATGCGAAATACGTGTTGTCGACCACTTTATTGATCATCACACGGACTAGCTCGCTTCCCAGACCCAAAACCACCGTGTTGAACAGGTCGTGCGTGAGCGGCCGGGAGAACTTGATTCCGGCCAGCTCCATGGCTATGGCGCTGGCTTCGTTGGGACCGATCCAAATCGGGAGTACACGCTGCCCTTCCGTCTCCCGCAGAATCACCACAGGAGTGTTCGAAGACTTGTCGAGCCCCAGGCTCGCGACCTGTACTTCCTTCATAGCCTTCCCATCTAGTCTATCAGGTGCCGATATCCCACGAAGCAAGGTAATGCTCCTGCTCCTCTGTGAGCGTGTCGATCGGCAGGCCCATGGCGGCCAACTTGAGACGGGCAATTTTCCGGTCGACGGGATCAGGCACCCGGTGCACCTGGTTGTCCAGCGTCGCGCCCTCGTCGCTAAGGAGATACTCCGCCGCCAGCGCCTGGTTCGCGAACGACATGTCCATAACGCTAGCCGGATGTCCCTCAGCCGCGGCCAGATTGATGAGGCGGCCCTGCGCCAGGACAGACACGCGCTTGCCATCCACGACGTATTCCTGAACAAACGGCCGTGCTTCGCGCGGTTCGCTCTCGGAAATCCGGGCCAGAGCCGGAATGTCGATCTCCACATCGAAATGGCCTGAATTCGCTACTATAGCGCCGTCTTTCATGGCCCGGAAATGCTCCTCGCGAATCACGTGTGTATTCCCGGTCAATGTGATGAACAAATCGCCCGCCGGAGCGGCATCGGCCATGGGCGCCACGACGAATCCGTCCATCGTCGCTTCAAGCGCGCGCAGCGGATCGATCTCCGTAACCATCACCTTTGCACCGGCGCCACGGGCTCTGAACGCCACTCCGCGGCCACACCAGCCGTAGCCGGCCACGACGACCGTGGAACCGGCCAACAGGATGTTGGTGGCCCGCAGGATTCCGTCCAGTGTTGACTGGCCAGTCCCGTACCGATTGTCGAACATGTGCTTTGTGAAGCTGTCGTTGACCCCGATGACCGGGAAGCGAAGCACTCCATCGGCCGCCATCGCCTTGAGCCGAATGATTCCAGTCGTAGTCTCTTCCGTCGAGCCTCTGACACCTGACACGACCTCGCCGCGCTCATCTTCCGACAGCCCGGCAACCCATCGGCGCAGCGGCGGCGCCAGGTCGTCGTAGCGGCCGAGCGCGATCATATGCAGGGCCCCGACCAGATCGGCGCCGTCATCCATCGTCACGGCAGGCCGGTGGGCCAGCGCCTCACGAATGTGCTCGTAGTAGCGCTCGTTGTCCTCGCCTCGTACCGCGTACACAGCAATGCCACAGCGATCCACCAGATAGGCCGCTACGTCGTCCTGAGTCGAAAGCGGATTCGAGGCCACCAGGACAGCATCGGCGCCGCCCGCCTGAAGCGTGCGCATGAGGTTCGCGGTCTCGGTCGTGACATGAAGGCAGGCCGCCATGCGGAGCCCCTCGAAGGGCCGCTCGACGGAGAACCGGTCTCGGACCTGGCGCAGCACCGGCATGAATCGCTCGGCCCACTCAACCCGGTTCTGACCCGCCTGGGCCAGCGAGAGATCGGCCACATCGTATCCAGTCATCGTATCGCTTTGATCTATCATTGCTCTCTTGGTGTTGAACTCAGTGGTAATCGTATAAGTACGGCGTAAGTCACATAAGTGTGCGTTAGTCGTATTAGTGAGGCGTCTCTATACAGCGTCTCTATACAGCCGACTTGAGTTGCTCCGTCCGGTCTGTTTTCTCCCAGCTGAACCCGCCGTCAGGCTCAGGATCACGGCCGAAATGTCCGTACGCGGCGGTGCGCCGATAGATAGGCCTGCGAAGCCCGAGGTCCTCGATAATCGCCTGCGGGCGAAGATCGAACACCTGCCGTACGGCCTGCACCAGGTCGGTGTCCGGCACCTCAGCGGTGCAGAACGAATCCACCATGATAGAGACCGGCTCCGCAACTCCGATCGCATAGGCCAGCTGAATCTCCACTTCACGGACCAGTCCGGCCTCCACGAGGTTCTTGGCCACCCAGCGGGCCGCATAACACGCGGAACGGTCTACTTTGGAAGGATCTTTTCCGCTGAAGGCGCCCCCACCGTGACTGCCCATGCCGCCGTAGGTGTCCACGATGATCTTGCGGCCGGTCAGACCCGCGTCACCGCGAGGCCCGCCGATTTCGAAGCGCCCGGTCGGGTTTATGTGATACTCCACCGCCCCGTTGGCCAGCCCGGCGTTGGTCAGAACCGGCGTCGTCACATGCCGTATCAACTCCGCCTGAATCTCATCATGTTCCACAGCAGGGGAGTGCTGCGCCGATATCACGACGGTGGGGACGCGGGCCGGGCGGCCGTTCTCATACTCGACCGTTACCTGCGATTTCCCGTCCGGCCGCAGCCAATCCAGCACCGCATCTTTGCGAATCCTGGACAGGCGCTCGGTCATCCGGTGCGCCAACTCGATGGCGAGAGGCATTCGGTTCGCGGTTTCGTCGGACGCGTACCCGAACATCATACCCTGGTCACCGGCCCCGCCGGTGTCTACTCCGCGGCTGATGTCAGCGGACTGCGGGTCCACCCGGACGACTACCTCACAGCTACGGTAGTCGAGTCCGGTGTCTGAATCGTCGTATCCAATGTCGCGCAGAGTCTCGCGCACAATCTTCTCGTAGTCAGTGGCCTGCAAAGCCTCGGGGGAGGCCGTGATTTCTCCGGCGACCATGACGAAACCGGTGGTGACCATGGTCTCACAGGCCACTCTGGCGCTGGGATCCACTGCGAGGAGGTTGTCCAGAATGGCGTCTGAGATCTGGTCGCAGACCTTGTCCGGATGGCCTTCAGTAACGGACTCGGATGTGAAGAGCTGGTTGTCGTGCCGCAGGGGGACTTCGCTATTCGTCATGAAACCCGTCTTAGTCGTGATTTAGCCTAGAAAGTAGCGGCAAACCTACCGGCGCCCTACTACTTTGACAACCCGACTGGTGAGGTGGAATAGGCGGGGT
>JBDLJJ010000017.1:0-34012 GCA_039714435.1 Gemmatimonadota bacterium
CATGTCCGTGCCGAACAGCATGCCGGAGCCGTCGAATACGAACACGCTGTAGAACAGGATCGACAGCAGGCAGGCCACACCCGTGAACAGCAGGCCCGCGGCGCGGTTGGACAGCGTCAAGCGGCCGGACAGTGTCATGCCGTGGCTGGTTTCTGGAGCAGGAAGAACCACTGCGGAGACAGAGCCTTGAGAGCCGAGCGGCGGGCCTCAGCCGGCAGCGCCCGTACCGGAGCCCAGGCCCGGGCCCAGATCGGCCCCCAGGCAGACTCTATCAGATCGTCAATCGCACGCTCGGTGATGTCGTGAATCATGAATCCCGCGCCCCGCATGAGCCTCACCAGCGGCCTGTAAGTGAGAAACTTGATGTCCTCGTAGCCCTCGCCCCGCCCGGACAGCCGCACGTACGCAGCCGCCGCCGGGGCCGGTAGCCAACTCAGAAACGGGAGGCGGTAATGCGGCTCCATGACGGCCCGCCGGCTGCCGGCCGTCACGTAGGCCCAGCCTCCAGGCCGCAGAATCCGGTACGCCTCTTCGAACAGCCGGGCCTGGTTGCCCACATGCTCGTACAGGTGGTTGAGCAGGACCAGATCCAGGTCCCCAGATCTGACCGGCAGCTCCAGGACGTCGGCCACCGCCATGCGCTCTTTCTCGACGATGAACGACTTATCGATGTCAAAGCCCAATATCGGTTTACCAGCGCTCACCTCAAGTTCTTTACGAATTATTCCGGTTCCGGCGCCGAGGTCCGCCACGCGCTCGGCGCTGGCCAACTGCTCACGGCACAGGTGGGCCATTACCGCAGCTTTTCGCCGCCGGCTGTCCCGATAGGTCTGTGTGGCTACGTACTGTCCGTAACGGTCCGTCATCAGCCTGCGTTCTCCAGGGCCTCTGCGTAGGCCTCGTCCGTCCTGTCCAGCACGCTGGACCACGAAAACTCTTCCCGTATCCACTGCCGGCCGCGCCGCGCTACGGAGCGTGAGGCGGCCGGATCCGCTGCCACCTGAAGAATCCGCTTCGCCAGCGCCTCGGCGTCGCCGGGCGGCACCAGCCAGCCAGTCTCTCCGTGCCTGACGATGTCCACGATTCCGCCCACTTCGGAAGCGATCACAGGCCTCTCGAAGCCGAGCGCTTCCATGAGCACGACTCCCAGCCCCTCCGTGTCTCCCATGGCGTCCAGTACCGCGGGCAGGACGAACACGTCCGCCGCCTCGTACTGGGACCGGAGCTGCTCGCTAGGCACCCGCCCCGTCAGCGTAACGTGTTCAGACAATTGGCACTCCGCAATTACGGCCTCGATGGCCGGCCTCCATTCCCCTTCCCCGACAATCGTGAGCTGGGCAGGCATCTCACGCCGCAGCGCTTTCAGGGCCCGCACCAGCACCTCGACCCCCTTTCGCTGCACCAGCCTGCCCACGAACAGGAGACGAATGGGCTCTTCCGAAGTCAGCGCCTCACGCTCGGGGCCGCTTCCGTCGTCGGCCAGGGCGCTTCCGTAGGGGACGACTCGGACGGAGCGCTCCCCCAAGGCTTCGACCTGTGAGGCAGTCGACCTGGAGATGGCCGTCACCGCGTCCGCCGTGCGGATGGACCACACAAGCAGCGAATGCAGCCAGGGCAGCGAGCTCCGCACCCAGCTCAGCTCCGCGCTGTAGAAGGAGCACACGAGGGCCGCGGGACCGGCCTCGCCGCCAGCTTTCCGGGCAGCGCGCCGCAGCGAGCTACCGAACAAGGCGTGGGGCACGGGCCAATGAACGTGAGCCACGTGCGGCCCTAGGCCCCTGCGGCCTTCCTGGGCCGCAGCTCTGTACCCACCCAGCAGATACCCGGGCAGCAGGGCCCCATAGCGCCGCTTGCGGCGCAGCCGGTCGGGCACGGTCTCGTCGTGCGTGAGCGTCTCCCATGCCGCCGGAGCGTAGCGGAACCGGCGCACCGGGATGGGGAGCGGCTCGGCGGCCGGTCCGCCCCGATATGCCGGAGCCAGTACGCGGGCGTCCAGCCCACGCTCGCGCTGCCGGCGGACCAGTTCCACGAGCCAGGGCGTGATCGGGTCGTCCGCGCTCCTTGGGAACGCGGTCACGATATGAGTGACTCTCATAGCCCGGCCCGGGCTTCCTGTCCGTACAGAAACTCGTACAGAATCGTGGAGCCGTCCTGAAATACGGGACGAAAGCGATCCGGGTTGCCGTCCACTGCGGGTGCCAGGTACAGGGGCGTGGTTATGCTGGTTCGCCCCACAAGAACATAGGTCGCACCCAGTTCTTCGAGATCCCGAAGCACGACCTCCGGCACGGACGAGAATGTGTAAACGTCCCCCTGCCTGCCCGAACCCAGGTAGAACAAAGCCGGCTGCCGGCTGGCGACGATGGCCCCCGCCGGCGTGCTATCCCGGGCCCAGGCAGCGGCGCGGAGAAGCTCCACGTAACCCGGGCCCAGGCAAGCCTTTCCCTCCTGCCAGGCTAACTGGCAGGCGCGCCGCACGGGAACGCGCTTATGCGTAGACATCGCACCGAGGGCCAGGAAAAGAACCGCCATCGTAGCCACTGCCGCGTTTCCGGTGCCGGGCCACAGGCGGGCCGACAAGCTCCTGGCCCCCGCCAGAGCGTAGATCGCCAGCAGCGGCAACACCGGGAGCAGGAAACGCGCGTCGGTCCACACAGAGGGCCAGAGCAGGATCAGCATGATGTACAGGGGGAGAAACAGTGTGGCGAGCCGCACCCTGGCGCCCGCTTCCGCCAGCCAGCCGGCCAGAACAGCTGCGCCCGCGATGATTCCTAGCGCGGTAGCGGCCGCGTTCAGCCGGGCCGCGCCGCCCAGCAGGCTGGGAAGGCTGACAGTCAGATAACTCCAGAAATTGACCGCCGCGCGGCTGAACACTCCCGCCACTGTGAGCCGGCCCGCCTCCGGTTCGTAGGGATTCACGAGCAGCAGCTCTCCCAGATATCCCGGATCGCCAGGCGTGCCGATTCGCTGGTAGACGAACCAACCGGCCATCACGGCAACCAGCCCCACAGCGGGCATCCAGGCGCCGACCGTCCGCCGCCGCATTGCCCTCAGGCCCAGGATTCCAATCACGGCTACAACCAGGGCCAGCCCGGCCGTCCGGGTCAGAAACGCGGCCGCGGCGAGACTGGCCCCCAGCCAGACGAACCCCTCGGACTCGCCGTCAGCGGGCCTCGTAAGAGCCACCAGACACGCTATCACGAGCAGGCCGAACAAAGCTTCGGAGAGCACCAGGTGTGCGTACTCCAGAAGGACTGGATTGAGCGCCACGACGGTCGCGGCCAGGAGCGCCACGCCCACCTCATGCAGCCGACGCGCCAGAACGAAGGTCAGCCACACTGTTCCGGCCGAAAGAAGAACGGAGGCTAGCTTGAACAGCTGCACGCCACCGATCCAGCCCAGAGCCGCCAGCAGCACAGGGTAGCCGGGCGGATACTTCGTGTGCAGAGGGGAGCCGGGCAGATACAGGTCCCGGTATCCCTCCCCTGTCCGCAGCGCCTCAGCCAGAATCATGTAGCGGGAGTTGTCGCCTCCGGTAAACAGGGCTGGATCGAAGAGCAAGAAAGCCAGGATCAGATTGAGGCCCACCAGCAGGAGGGCGATCGTGGCCGGCCGAATTCGGCTCCGAAGCCTATTCGGCGGAGCCTCTGGCTGTTCGGTCACTCCCGAACTTCTCGCCGCAGCTCTTCCACTTCGGCCCGCAGTCCGGTCACCAGTTCTGCCACGAAGCCGGCGACGAAAAGAAGCATTCCCAGCACGACCAGCAGCACCACCAGAGTCAGGAGCGGACGGTACCCTGCGCCGGCCACGAAACGGAGATACAGCGCGATGAGGCCGACCAGCCCGCCCACTCCGATCAGGCCCAGGCCCGGCAGGCCGAACAGGAGCATCGGCTTGGCACCAAACACGACCTGAAACCAGACAGAAATCAGATCCAGAATGCCCACCAGCACCCTGCCCTGCCCGGAGTACTTCGACACCCCGTGCCGGCGCGGGAACAGTTCGATATCGATCTCCGACACCGTGTGTCCGCGGGCGTGGGCCAGCACGACCAAATAGCGGTGCCAGTCCCGCCGCAGGTGCACACCCTCCAGCACCCGGCGCCGAAACGCCTTCATGGAGTTCATGTCGCGCACCGGGACGTGAAATATGGCCCGGGCCAGCCAGTTGTAGAGACGCGATACGACCGGCTTCTGATAGCGGCCCATTTTGCGGCCCGACACGAGATCCGCGCCCTCGTTCAGGGCCTCCAGGAAACGTGGTATCTCGTCGGGAGAGTGCTGGAGATCGGCATCGAACAGAACGAACGCATCCGCATCGGCGGCCCTGACCGCGGTCATCAGGGCGGCGGTTTTACCCTCATTGCGGTCATGCCGTAGCAAGTGGACGTGTTCCAGGCCGGAGAGGCGCGCGGCCGCATGGGCCGCCTCCAGGGTGCCGTCCGTGGAGCCATCGTCCACCAGAAAGACATCGCCCGCCAGGCCGTTGCGCTCGAAGGTGTCCGCCATCTCCCGGAACAGGTCCGGCATATTCTCGGCTTCATTGAAAGCCGGAACGATCACGGCGAAACGGGAGGCCGGTACAGGCTGCCGCCCCGGCGCCAGCGCCGTGGCTTCGGAGGTCATACCCGCTTGCGCATCCGCGCCGATAGGATACCCAACTGGTCTCGATACTTGGCTACCGTGCGGCGCGCGATCTGGACGCCTTCCTGTTTGAGCACGTCCACAATCGCCTGGTCAGTCAGAGGAGACTTCGTGTCCTCTTCCAGAACCAGCTTTTGGATGCGAGCCCGAATTCCCCGGGCGGACACATCCTCACCGTAGTCAGTGGCCAGCCCGCTGGAGAAGAAGAACTTCAGCGGCAGGACTCCCCGCGGTGTTTGGGCGAACTTCTCATTCGTGACGCGTGAGACGGTCGATTCGTGCATGTCCAGGTAGTCGGCCACTTCCCGCAGAGTGAGAGGGCGCAGGTGTTCGATTCCCTTCTCGAAATAGTCTCGCTGCCGATCCACGATGAAACTCATGACCCTGAGCATCGTCTGGCGGCGCTGCTCGATGGCCTGGATCATCCACTGAGCGCTGTTCAGCTTCTTGGCGATGAAGGCCTTGTTCTCACCCTGATACTTGTTCTTGTCCTGGGCCACTTCCCGGTAGGCGCGCGACAACTTGAGGCGGGGCAGCGAAGAGTCGTTGTGATACACGTAGTACTCGCCGTCCACCTTGTCGACGAGCAGATCCGGCGTCACATAGTTGTCTCCGCTATCGGAATACATAAGACCCGGCTTCGGATCCAGCTTGGATATTTCATCCGCCGCGGCTTGCACTTCCTGGGGTGAGATCCCGTGCTCCTTGGACAGTTCACTCCAGCGGTGATTGACCAACTCCTCGAAATGATCCCGAACTATCCGGTAGGCCAGCGTCTCCTCTTCGCCCTTCTCACGAAGCTGGATGAGGAGACATTCCTGGAGGTTTCGGGCCCCCACTCCACTGGGGTAGAAACCCTGAATCGTCTGCAGTACGGCTTCCGCCTCTTCGAGCGAGTAAGGTTCCATGTCGGCCCAGATGTCGGGCTCGGCCGACTCCAGAAACGAGTGGACGCTGGCGATCACCTCGTCCAGCGAGCAGGCCAGAAGGCCCTCCCGGTCAATGTTGCCAATGATCTCTTCGCCCAGCAGGCGCTCCCGCGACTCCAGAGTGAGCATATTGAGCTGGTCGCGCAGATGGCCCCACAAGTCGGGCGCCGCTGCCGGGGTGGGCTGGAAGTATTCCTTCTCTTCGAACGTGTTGCGCTGCCCGCCCTCGTCAAACCCGTTGAGCAGAATCTCTTCCCAATCGACTTCGTCCTCTGCTCGCTCCTCTTCTTCCTCTTCCTCCTCTTCTTCCTCTTCCTCGAGGGGTTCCACGAGGTCCAGAAACGGATTGGCCAGAAGTTCCTGTTTGAGGTGCTGTTGCAGATCCAGAAGCGGCATGTACAGCAGATCCATCGCCTGGTACAGGCGCGGATTGATCTTCAGTTCCTGCCGCATTCCCAGGCTCTGGCTGAGCCCCCGTCCCATATTCGACATTAAGCCCCGTCTTGGATGGTGAACCCTACTCTATCACGCTAGAATATAGACGTGCTCCGTATCGTGGCACACCCCTTGCTTAAGCGCCGCCTCTAGAGTTGGAAATCCTGGCCCAGATACAGGGTTCGCGCCTCGGCATCGGCCACCAGGTATTCGGCCGTTCCCTCGACGTGAATCCGTCCGTCGAACATCAGATAGGCTCGGTCTGTTATCGAAAGCGTCTCACGGACGTTGTGGTCCGTGACGAGTACTCCGAGACCGAGTGTCCGTAGGTCGGCGATGATGCCCTGGATATCGTCCACCGCGATGGGGTCGATTCCAGCGAACGGCTCATCCAGCAGCATGAACTTGGGGCTTGTGACCAGAGCCCTGGTGATCTCGAGCCTGCGGCGCTCTCCCCCCGACAGAGAATACGCCATGCTCTGCCGCACGTGCTCGATGGACAGTTGGGCCAGCAACTCCTCCAGACGGGCCATGCGCTGGTCGCGGCTCAGATCAAGGGTCTCCAGAATGGCCAGAATGTTCTGCTCGACGGTCAGCCGGCGGAAGACAGATGGCTCCTGCGACAGGTAGCCGATTCCGGCCCGGGCACGCCGGTACATGGGAACGCGGGTCAACTCGACGTCGTCCAGAAACACTTTGCCCTCGTTGGCCGCCAGCAGTCCGACCAGGATGTGAAACGTGGTCGTCTTGCCCGCTCCGTTAGGCCCCAGCAGACCCACCACTTCGCCCTGGCGGAGCTCCAGATCCACCCCATCCACAACCCGGCGCTTGCCATAAGACTTGACCAGGCCCTCAGCGCGGAGCACGCTTGGTCCATTCATTCGCTGGCCCTGGGCTCGAGATAGACACCGATGGCCTGGCTGCCCACTACCTCCGCTACCTCACCCGCCTCGAACAAGACTTCTATGCTCTGCCCGGAGATGTAGTTGCGTGAGGGAACCGCGCTGTCCGCGGAGTCACGGACCGCTTCATAGTACGAGCGCGCGTTCCCCACCGCGCGCACTGAGTCGACCCTGCGGCTATCCTCTGCCGGGCTGAAAATCGCCACCAGGGTGTCGCCCGCCACCCAGCTCTGCTGCCCGCTGACGCCGAGGTTTGGTGGGCTTTCCTGCGGTTCAGCGCCCTCGGCCAACTGCACCCCAGAGGCGGATCCAACGCTCACCAGCGAATCGAGCACGCCAGCGTCCACGTGCAGGAGAAGCGAATCGGCATCCGTACGGAACCCTTCCGATAGGCCCGTGGCCCGTCCCGCGTGGGCCCGCAGCCGGCGCACCTCCGAATCCTCGAATTCTGCCGCGACGATAGGAGCGCTGACGCGGAAGTCGTCGCCGGTGGCCTGCGCGGCTCCGAGCGCACGGATTTCCGTGAGATCTTCGCCGGCAAACAACGCGTAAACGCTGTCGCCCTTCAGCTCGACCGCCTCACCTTCGACGACCGGCTCGCCAAACAGACGGCCGCGGGCCAGGTCAGCTTCGAAGAACGCGCTGTCGGCGCTGGCGAACATGTCGCTCCGGTTGATCTCCACCTCACCAAAAGCGCTGGCTCTTTCCTCACCGATGAACTCGGCGGAATCGGAGTCGATTTCGAACGGTTCGCGCTCTCCGCCCGTAGCACCGAAGGCTAGCGTAAGATGGGGCCGGCCTGTCGCTACCGTACGTTCAGTGGCCCTGGTCCGGCCCCTGAAAATCTCGACCCGCGGTCCCCGCATCCGCGAGCCGGACCTGAGCTGCGTCAGTATTACGTTGCGTTGGGCCAGCACCCGTCCCCCTGCCGAGAAGTAGGTCAGCCGGTCCGCATCCAGCACGCGCGTCGTGTCCGCGTAGTGAACGCCGCCGACCATGACGACCCGGCCACTGCGCTCGTAATGAACCGCACTGTCCGCCGTGATCGTCGCATCGCCGCACAGGGTGCGCACCGACCCACCCAGGTAGTGGACGAAGGTTTCCGTCTCGCCCCCCACGTTCTGGCTATAGCTGCGGCCGAAGCTGATCGTCATCGTGCAGCGCTGCGTAGCACTAACAGCGGGCTCCTTCTCCTGAGCCTGCAGGCCACCCGCGAGCGCCAAGCTCCACAGAACCGTCATAGCGCCCGCCCGCGCCAGGCCCGTCACTGGGGAACCGTGACGCCCGGAGCTACCAGCGAAGACTCGGTGGTTCGCACGTTGTCCATGGCCGGATCGGCTTCAAAACTGCTTCCGCGTGTAGTCGTTTCACCCCTGTAGAAGACGAAGGCCGAGTTTCCGATGAGCTGATCCTGGCCCGCATCGTAGTTAAGGGTCTCCGTCTCGAGCCGGCGGTCACGGCTCGTATCCGTCACCTCGACCGCTCCCTGCGCTCTCATGTCTCCGGTGGCCGAGTTGTAGACGCCCGTACTGGCTCGCAACACGGACTGCACCTGGCCGCCAGGGCCGAAGAAATCGAGTTCAAGGCCGCGCAGATCGATTTCAGAGCGGGAGGAATGGAAGTAGGCGGTGTCGGCCCGCAGGCGAGCGATACGGACGCCGTCCCTGGTCATGATATGCTGCAGCCCGATCATCACCTGGTCAGCGTCAAAGGCAAACACAGGGTCGTCGGACGGCGATGATTCCGGCTGCCTGCATCCCAGCGGAACACTCAGAATCAGCGGCAACAAAACCTGAGCCAGACGTGGCATCACTGCGTGCCAGCTGCCTCCCACTCGACCTTGTTCGCTTTCGCCGCCGACGCCGGCTCCGATCCCGCGCTTCGGGCAAGGGCCGCGGCCACAAAGGCGGCGAAGAGTGGGTGAGGCCGCGTCGGGCGCGACTTCAGTTCGGGGTGAAACTGGGTAGCCACGTAAAACGGATGCTCGGGCAGCTCGATGATCTCGACCAACGTTCCGTCCGGCGAGAGGCCCGAAATCATCATCCCGTGCTCCTCGAACACGGAGCGATACGTGTTGTTCACCTCGTACCGGTGACGATGCCGCTCCGAGATGATGGGTTCGCCGTACAGCGTACGAACCAGGCTGTTGTCCACCAGATGACAGGGATAGGCCCCGAGCCGCATCGTGCCGCCCATGTTGGTGACCTGTCGCTGAGAATCCAGCAGAGATATCACGGGCTCCGCGGTATCTCGGTCGAACTCGTACGAGTCCGCCGCCTCGATCCCGCACACGTTTCTGGCGAACTCGATCATCGCGACCTGCAAACCGAGGCAGATGCCGAGGAACGGAATGCCGTCACTCCTGATGTGGCGCATCGCGTCCACCATACCGGCGATCCCGCGCACTCCGAATCCACCCGGTATGATCACCCCGTCGCAGCTCTCGATCAGCCCCGTTCCCTTGTCGTCCACTTCCTCCGACGAAAGCCATTCGATATCCACGCCCGCGTCGTTGGCGATCCCGCCGTGAATCAGGCTTTCCTGAATCGATTTGTACGAATCGACCAGCGCCGTGTACTTGCCCACGACAGCCACACGGACCCGGCCCGTGGAGGGCTGCTTGATCCGGGTGACGATGGCCTCCCATTCGGACAGATCCGCCTCATGTCCCTCCAGTCCGAGACGTGAGACGATGTGGTCGTCCAGATGTTGTTCGCGGTAGCGCAGAGGCACCTCATAGATCGTGTCCAGGTCACGGGCCTCGATGACGTGGCGCATCTCGACATTGCAGAATCTGGCCACCTTACGCCGGATTTCCTCTGTCATCGGCCATTCCGTACGGCAGATGAGGATGTCGGGCTGGATGCCGATTTCCATCAATTCACGCACTGAATGCTGCGTCGGCTTGGTCTTCAGCTCTCCCGCCGCCGCGATGTACGGGATGAGCGTCAGGTGGATGAACATCGTGTTTTCGCGGCCCACATCCTGACGAAACTGACGCAGCGCCTCCAGGAACGGCAGAGATTCGATATCGCCTACGGTACCGCCGATTTCCGTGATCACGACGTCGTACCCCTCGGCCAGCCGCCGCACATACGATTTGATCTCGTCCGTCACGTGAGGGATGACCTGCACGGTCGCCCCCAGAAAATCACCCCGGCGCTCCTTGGTAATGATGTTCTGGTAGATGCGGCCCGTCGTCACGTTGTTGGACTGAGAAAGCGATTCGTCGATGAAGCGCTCGTAGTGGCCCAGATCCAGGTCGGTCTCGGCTCCGTCGTCGGTAACGAACACTTCCCCGTGCTGAAACGGAGACAGAGTGCCGGGATCGACGTTGAGGTACGGATCGAATTTCTGGATCGTAACGCTCAATCCGCGTTCAACCAGAAGGCGGCCGATGGAAGCGGCGGCTATTCCCTTCCCCAGGGATGACACCACGCCGCCGGTTATGAAAATGAACTTGGTATTGTCCGCCGCGTCAGACATAGTTCAATCGACTCTCCTCTACTCCTGCTGAACCGCTGATTTTCTGGAGGGTATCCGCCGCAGTGTGGGGACGGCCTGCCCTCGTGGAGGGGCACCGCCGGCGACAGGCATACGCAAAATCATTCACGCTCCGGAATCTATCCAGCGGGCTCCGCCAGTGAAAGGCCGGGGGCGCCACAAAACCGGTGGATCAGTGAAGTGAGGGCGTGGCCAGCGTAAAGACGACTATCGGATCGAGGTCATCTACGGACGGATCCAGAGCCAGCGCGAGCTCGAGGCCGGCGACGCGGAGTCCGACGAGAAGATTATGCTCGAAGTCAGCGCTGTCGCCCGGCTCCCAGGCCGCGCCGAACACCTCCCGTACGAAGGCGTACGGCATGCCCAGGGGACCCACATCCTCGCCAGTCAGTGGCACCATGTACGTGGCCTGGCCGTAAACCATGCGCGGCCCCAAGAAGGCCAGAGGGGAAAAGGTCGGCATAGTTCCTCGTCCGCCGAATCCGGTCCAGCGCTGCCGGGGGAGCACTCCCGAGATGTCTCCCCGCGCCATCCCGAGTAGCTCGATGCGGTGCTCTCCCGGCCCTGGTGCCTCCCAGCGGGCCCGGAAGCTGGCCAGCGCGTACGATGCCATGCCGCCCGCGGTCGAGTCGGCCACTTCCAGCTCCGCCACCGTGGCCAACGTGCCGGCCCTGCCGCTGTGTTTCGAGCGGCCCGTGGCCTTGACGCTCCAGATGACTCCGTCGTCAATCGCGGGGTTAGAGCGGGGCGAATCCGAACCGAACACGACAGTGTGTTCCGTGGCCGCCAGGCTCATCGCATCCTCGCGCTGCACGACAATCTTGCCGCCCCAGCGTTCGGCCTGTGGCCATTCCAGCACCAGAGCCACCCGGTCCGCCTCGTAGTAGTTACGGAAATCGTCGCCCACGGCCAGATACGAAACCGTGTTGGTGAAATCCGACCGGAGCCACCTCTGCTGGTGGGCTGTCTCCCGCACCCCAGCCTCGAGGCCGAACCGAAAATACGGCGTCGGATGCCACATCTGGCGAGCGGACGCACCGAAGTCGGCCTGCGTGGTTCTGTACCGCACAACGCCCTCCAGCGAAGGCTGCCAGGGCGTCCTGACGGCCTGCGCCGTCGCCCCGGCTTCCAGGATCCATCCGTTCACGCGCTGATAGGCGGGAAGCTTGATTCCGCTCAGACCATGGGGCCGAAACGAGTCTGGCAGGCGTGGTGCGGCTGGATAGATGTGGTACCCGCCCGCCTCGGGCAGAACCTCGTAGCGCGCCAGCGGCCGGTCATCCACCTCACCCTCCACGGCTGCTAACCGGGATCCGAAAAACCCTCCCCCCAGCACGACGATATCACCACCAACGCTGGCCCCGGGCCTGAGAAACAGATCTCCGTCCACGACGAAGATGTCTCCCTCCACCCGGCCGGCGATCCGCACCGAGGCCTGCAGAATCAGCAGGTGGCCCGGAACTGTCTGGTCCGAGCCCAGCAGCGTGTCGCGGGCCCAAATATGGCGTGGCGGGCGGGAGAGAAACTCCGACAGGCGCTGGTGCTGCGCGTCGCCGTCAGCCGGAGACAGGCGGACGTCCTGAGCGAGGAGCGGAGCCGGTATGCCCCAAACTGACACGGCCAGGAAGGAGAGGACGGCGAGGGCCGGCCGCACTCTCATCCGGTGCGACCCACGCCTCTGCCCGACCAGGTTTCCCATCCGATTACGTCCGCCTTGGGCAGCCGGTCCGGAAGACCGCCGAAGCGCTCCGGATACCCGAGCCCCAGAACGGATACGATCGGCACATCGTCTGGAATTCCGACCACCTCGCGAACACCTGATTCCCGAAAACCCGTTATCCACACTGAGGCCAGGCCCAGGTCGGAGGCGGCCATGATCATGGCCTGCGTCGCCGCCGCCACGTCCGCCGGATGACTCGGCCTGCCGCTGCCGGTGATATGCGAGTGAATGCGCGCGCAGCACAGCACGAGACAGGGGGCGGAGCGCACCTGCTGCCGGTTGAAGCACTCGGCCGCGATCCGAACGCGCGTCTGCAGGCTCTGTACGATAACGAATCGCCATGGCTGAGCCTCGCGAGCCGAGGTGGCGTAGCGGCCGCAGTCCACGATCCGCTCCAACAGGTTCGGCGGCACCGGGCGATCGGCAAAGCTGAGAATACGCTGGCGATTCCTGGCCAGACTGAAGACGCGCGACACGTAGCTCATCGGATCACACCGCGGGGATGACAATTACGGTGCACCTCCCGGAGGTGAGTACGATCCACGTGAATGTAGATCTGGGTAGTAGCGATATCGGCGTGTCCCAGCATTTCCTGCACGGCCTCCAATGGCGCGCCTCCTTCTAGCAGGTGTGTAGCGAAACTATGGCGAAGGGTATGGGGCGTCACGCGCTGTCCGATACCGGCCTTGAGCACACGGCGACGTACGATTTTCCATGTTCCCATCCGGCTCAGGGGGCGGCCGTGGCGGCTCAGAAAAACGACCCCTCCGCCCTCTCCGCGGTCCAACCGTTCCCTCAAGTCGCCAAGGTAGTCGCGCAGAGCCACGGTCGCACGACCTCCCAGAGGGACGATTCGGCGGCGCTTGCCCTTCCCTTCCACCGAGATGAGACCGTCCTCCAGCAACAGGTCCCGGCGCTGCAGCGAATTCAGCTCCGAAATCCGAAGCCCCGATCCGTACAACGTTTCCAGCATGGCCTGATCTCGCTGAAACAGGAAGCTGGCCGGGTCAGGCGCCGCCAGCAGCCGCTCCACCTGAGTGATCGATAGCGCCTCCGGTAGTGGCCGCGCCGCCCTGGGGGACTCGAGATGCTCGGTCGGGTCGGACTCGGTGTGTCCCTCCTCGAGCAGAAACGAGAAGTAGGTGCGCAGGGCGGACTGGATGCGGGCCACGCTGGAGCGTCCGAGGCCGACTTCATACAGGTGCGCCGTGAAAGCGCGCAGAAGCTCATAGTCGGCCGCCGCCGGCGTGGCCGTGCCCCGCTCCGAGGCGAACTCGGCGAAGCGGCCGCAGTCGCCCAGGTACGCGTCCCGCGTCCTCTCCGACAGGCCGCGCTCGAAGCGCAGGTAATCCGAGAATCTTTCCAGGAGAAAGCGGGACTGCAGCTCCAGTCCTGCCTCTCCCGTCTCAGGCACGTGGCCGGTCATCCGCTTCCTCATCCTCCTCGTCCGAATCTTCCGGCTCTCCCTCACGCGTTCTCCACCACCAGACGCCGAGCACGAGGGCCAGCAGTAGAGCCACGATGCCTGCCGTCGAGTTGAAGACCTGCAGGAGCCCGGTCAGCCGCGGCAAGTTCTGCGAAACGAAAATCCCCGCCAGCACTAACGTTCCGTACCACAGAGCAGACGCGGTAATCAGCGGTATGGCCGTTGACAACGCCCCTACCCGGCTGATGCCGGCGAAGGCCGGAACAATCACTCTGAACACCGGAATGAACCGGCTCAGAAATATCGTGGCCACGCCGTAGCGCGCATAAAACACGGATAAACGCTGCAGCTGGCTGGGCCGCAGGAGTCGCTTGCCCCAGCGCGTCTGGAAAACGGCTTCGCCGTATCGGCGCGCGCCCACGTACACGAACAGCGCGCCCAGCACGTTGGAGGTCAGCGCCACCCCGAACACGGTCGGCCCGGTAACCAGCCCGTGATCGACCAGAATGCCAGCCGCGACTACAAATGTATCCGAGGGGACCGGCGGAAAGAAATTCTCCAGCAGGGTACCCGCGGCGATGAGCAGATAGATCGTCCCCACCGGGACTTCACCGATGAGCCGAAGCAGCAATTCCAGCTGTTCCTGCATGCTAGCCGGTGCGCAGACTAGCGTGAAGCGCGTCCGTGTCTCCGATTCGGTCGATCAACGTGACCGCCATGACCGCCAGGCCCTCCCCGCGCCCCACGAAGCCCATTCCCTCGTTGCTTTTGCCCTTGGCGCAGACGGCTCCGGGCGACACGTGCAGCAGCTCGGCCAGTCTCTCGCGCATGGCGGGGGCATGCTCCAGGATGCGGGGGGTCTCGGTAATGACGGTCACGTCGGCGTTTACGACCTGATAGTTCTCTGCCTCGACCAGATACACCGCGTGGGCCAGGAAAGTCGCCGAGTCTGCGCCAGCCAGGTCCGGGTCCGAGTCCGGAAAATGCTCTCCGATACTCCCCAGCCCCGCCGCACCGAGCAGGGCGTCCGTGACGGCGTGCAGCACGGCATCGCCATCGGAATGGCCGGCCAGGCCTGGATGGCCAGGTATGGGCACGCCGCCGAGCACAAGCTCGCGGGCCGAATCAAATCGGTGCGAGTCGTACCCGAGGCCCACTCTCATGTGAGGCCGAGAATGCGTACGGCCAGGAGCGCCGCGTTGCGGGAATTGTCGATGCCCACGGCTGCCACCGGCACCCCCGCCGGCATCTGAACGGTGGACAGGAGAGCGTCCAGCCCGCCCAGCGTTCCGGCCGAAATCGGAACGCCGATGACCGGTAGAGACGTGTGCGCCGCGACCACACCGGGCAGGGCGGCCGACAGGCCCGCGCCGCAGATGATGACGGAGTACCCGGATTCCTCCGCTGTCTCGGCCAGCTGCACCGTGCGCTGCGGATCCCGGTGAGCGCTGCTGACAATGAGTTCGGCCTCGAGGCCCTCCTCCGCGAGCAGGTCCGCGCCCCTCTGCATTACGGCGCGGTCCGACTCCGAACCGATGAGGATCAGTACGCGGCCCTTCATCAGGCGGGCTTCCGCGCGCGGCACACGCCGCAGCCGCAGTACCAATCCAGATCAGGATCGACCGGGGAATAGTCCTGGTAGCGGGACACGGCGTTGTAGCCGGCTTCTTCGATCAACTTGACGATCTCCTCCTTGGGCATGATGAAGTCGATGCCCGTGGCCGATACGACGTTCTCTTCCATCATCAAGGAGCCGAAGTCGTTGCATCCGAAGTGGAGTGCCACCTGCGCCACCTTCGGGCCCTGGGTCACGTAGCTGACCTGGAAGTTCTGGATGTTGCCAATGACCAGTCGTGAAACGGCCACGGTCTTCAGGTATTCCGTGGCTGTCGCCTCTTCCGCTCCGGCCATGTCGGTTCCCTCCGGCTGGAGCGTCCACGGGATAAAGGCCGTGAAGCCGCCAGTCTCCGCCTGCAGATCGCGGATCCGAATCATATGCTCGATCCTGTCCGCCCTCGACTCACCGGCACCGAACATCATGGTCGCCGTGGTCAGCAGACCCCCCTCATGGGCGGCACGATGAATATCGAGCCAGCGGTCGGTTCCGATCTTCTTCTTGGCGATCTCGGTCCGAACATCGTCCACCAGAATCTCCGCTCCCGCTCCCGGCACCGAATCCAGGCCGGCCTCCATAAGAGCCGCCAGAACCGCCGGGATGCTCTTCTTCTCCACGCGGGCGATAATGTCGAGTTCGGAGGCCGAAAAGCCGTGCACGTGAATCGGGTGCTCTTGTTTGATGAAGCGCAGGAGATCCGTGTAGTACTCCAGCCGCAGATACGGATTGTGGCCGCCCTGCATCAGAATCTGGACCGCTCCGATTTCGCGGGCCTCGTCGATCTTGGCCCCGATTTCCTCGTTGGACAGCACGTACGCCTCACCGTCACCCGGCCGGCGGTAGAAGGCGCAGAACGAGCAGTCCGTGATGCACACGTTCGTGTAGTTGATATTGCGGTCGAGAATGTACGACACGTTCCCATCCGGAGACTGCTCACGCATTCGGCCGGAGGCTCGCGCACCCAGCTCCAGAAGAGGCAGATCGAACAGGCGGGTAAGCTCCTCTACCTCGTCGGGTCTGACGGGACTGATCGGTCTGTCCAGAACGGCGCCCTGAGTCATGGCAGCGCTCTCAATTGAGCGAATTGTAGAGGGAGTCGCGCTCCACGGGCCGCTTGCCCGCATCGCGAATCAGACGAACGATGTCGTCCAGGTCCATCCCCAGCGGCGTATCCGCGCCAGCCGTGTGCGTGACCTTCTCGAGCACGACCGTACCCTCCAGGTCGTCTACGCCAAAGTCGAGGGCCAGCTGCGATAGCCGCGTGGTGACCATGATCCAGTGCGTCTTCACGTGCTCGAAGTTGTCCAGCAGAATCCTGCCCACGGCGAGCGCCTTGAGGTCGTCCACCCCGCCCGTCCGGCTGCCCTCCCGATCCAGACTGCGGCCCAGAGCCGTGTTGTCAGGATGCCAGGCCAGCGGAATGAAGGTGCTGAAACCGCCCGTCTCGTCCTGCAGGTCCCGCAGCATCAGAATGTGATCGACCCGGTCCGCATACGTCTCCACGTGTCCGTACAGCAGCGTGCAGTTGGTCGGAATCCCTAGTTGGTGGGCTTCTCTGTGTACCTGGATCCAATCCTCAGCCACAAGTTTCCGGTCCGCTATGCTGGCTCTGACCGCGGGGCTGAACACCTCCGCTCCGCCACCCGGCATGGTGTCCAGGCCGGCGTCCACCAGAGCTTTCAGCACGTCCAGCGTGGTGCTGCGCTCTACACGGGCCAGGTGGGCAATCTCGACGGCGGTCAGCGCCTTAACGTGGATAGTCGGATGACGTTCCTTCAGGCCCCTGACCATGTCCGTGTAGTACGAAAGAGGCAGCTTGGGGTGAAGCCCGCCCACGATGTGAAACTCTCGCGTCGGAGAGTGCCTGGCTTGCTCGGCCTCTTCGTACACCTGTTCCAGCGGCATCGTGTAGGCATCCTCCGCCACCGGCCGGACGCCGTATGAACAGAAGACGCACACCTTGTGGAGAATGCAGACGTTGGTCGGGTTGATGTGCTGGTTGGCTACGTAGAAGACCCGGTCGCCGTTCCGGCGCCGATTCATGAGATCCGCCATCGCTCCGACTGCGAGCAGATCATCAGTCTCGAACAGGGCGATGCCATCTTCCCGCGACACACGCTGGCCGGCCACGACCTTTTCGGCGATCGGGACAAGGCGAGGATCTCGCGGCTGGACCCGCAGCCCGACCTCAGCCCCGGACTCAGCCGGCGAGAGCTCGGTCAGCCCTACGCTAGCCATTTACGAACCACCAGACAAACGTTGTGGCCTCCGAACCCGAAGGAATTAGAGATCGACACGTTCACGTCGCCCTCCACCACCCCGCCGAACGCGTACTCCAGATCACAGTCGGGATCGTCCGCGCTGTGGTTGATCGTCGGGGGGATATGGCCTGACTGGCACACCAGCGTACAGATCGCCGCCTCGATAGCGCCGGCGGCTCCGAGCGTGTGGCCCGTCATGGATTTTGTGGAACCGACGACGAGCTTCGCGGCGTGGTCGCCAAACACACCTTTAATGGCAGCGGTTTCCGTCTTGTCGTTGGCCGGCGTGGAGGTGCCGTGCGCGTTGACGTAATCCACGTCCTCCGGCTTGAGCCCGCTGTCGGCCAGCGCCTCTCGCATCGCTACCTGCGCCCCGGCCCCTTCCGGCGCTGGAGCCGTCATGTGATAGGCGTCGGCGCTCTGCCCGAACCCGCTGATCTCGCCCAGGATCGTCGCTCCCCGAGCCTGCGCGTGCTCCAGTTCCTCGAGCACCAGCATGCCGGCGCCTTCGCCGAGCACGAAGCCGTCGCGCTCAGCGTCGAAGGGTCTGGATGCTGTTTGCGGTGAATCGTTGCGAGTGGAAAGAGCCTTCATGGAGGCAAACCCCGCCACACATAGAGGAGTGACCGTAGCCTCAGTCCCCCCCGTTACCATGAGGTCCGCCTCGCCGGTCCGGATAGACCGGTAGGCCAGCCCGACCGCATGCGCCGAGGACGCACAGGCCGATACGGTGGCATAGTTGGGACCCCGAAGGCCGTATTTCATGGAGACGAGGCCCGCCGCCATATCGGCTATGAACATCGGGATAAAGAACGGCGACACCCGGCTTGGCCCGCCTTCCAGCAGGCGGCTGTGCTGCGCCTCCAGAGTGGCCAGACCTCCGATACCACTTCCTATGATGACCCCGGCCCTTTCGGGCGCGGTTCCTTCCAGGGCCTCGACCAGCCCGGCCTGCTCGACGGCCTCCTTAGCGGCAGCCGCGGCGAAGTGCAGGAAGCGATCCGCCCTGCGAGCCTCTTTGCGATCCATAGACTCGAGTGGATCGAAGCCCTTTACCTCACAGGCGAAGCGGACAGCCTGCGCGGCGGGATCGAAAAGCGTGATCGGCCCGGCCCCACTGCGGCCAGCGAGCAGCGCTTCCCAGCTCGACGCTACATCGAGACCGAGAGGAGACACCATCCCCAGACCGGTAATGACGACCCTTCGATATTCCATTCTTCTTCGGCCGCCGACTTATTCCTTGGTACTCAGATACTGGATGGCATCGCCAACCGTCTGCATCTTTTCAGCGTCCTCATCAGGAATCTCGGTTCCGAATTCTTCCTCGAAGGCCATTACCAATTCGACCGTATCGAGAGAATCCGCTCCCAGATCGTCTACGAAAGACGCTTCGTCCGTAACTTTCTCCATCTCAACGCCGAGCTCGTTGGCGATGATTTCTCTGACCCTGCCGGCTGTGTCTGACATATTGAACCCCTTTGCTTATAGATGTTGCCTTGAGCGAACCGAACCTGATTACATCACCATCCCACCGTCCACAACCAGCACCTGACCCGTGACGTAGTCGGCACCCGGACCCGCCAGAAAACGGACCGCCGCCGCCACATCTGCCGGCGAACCGATCCGGCCCAATGGTATGCGCTCAAACAGCGCCGCGCGCGCGTCCTCGCCGAGGTCGACCGTCATGTCCGTCTCGATAAAACCCGGAGCTACGGCGTTGGCCTGTACTCCGCGGCTAGACAGCTCCAGCGCCACGGACTTTGTCAGGCCGATCAAGCCAGCTTTTGAGGCCGCATAGTTGGACTGTCCGCGGTTTCCCGTCAAGCCCACTACGCTGGCGATATTTACGATCTTGCCGCTGCGCCGTTTCATCATTCCCCGGGCCACGGCCCGAATCATGAAAAACGCTCCGCGCAGGTTGGTGTCGTGCACCTCATCCCAGTCCTCGTCCTTGAGCCGGACCAGGATGTTGTCTCTGGTCACGCCCGCGTTGTTCACGAGGATATCGATGGGGCCGAGCGCAGCCTCGACCTGTTGCACGAGCTGACGGCAGGCTTCGGCATCAGACACGTCACAGGCGTATCCCGCGTGGCCTTCACCGACGAGCTGCTCCGCGGCGGCGGCGGCACGGCTCGCGTCCCTGGCTGTGGCGGCTACCCTGGCACCTGCCTGGGCCAGTTCCTGAGCGATGGCGAAGCCGATTCCTCGCGAGGCCCCGGTGACCACGGCTACCCGACCCTGCAGCTCACCCATTTCGCAGACCCTCCACGGCGAATTCCAGTCCGGCCGGATCTCCCACCGAGCGGACTGAAATGGACTTGTCGATTCGCCTGGCGAGACCGGTAAGTACGGCTCCCGGTCCGGGCTCGACCCAGGCCTGGGGCTGGTACTCCTGCATGCGCCGCACAGATTCGATCCAGCGTACCGGAGAGGTCAGCTGAGCGATCAGCAGTTCCCGGGCCCGGGCTGCGTCCTCCACCGGCTCGGCCACGGCGTTGGCGATAATCGGAAATCCGGGATCCAGAACTTCCACGCTCTCCAGGGCTTCCTCCAGGCCGGCGCGGGCCCGCTCCATGAGCGGGGAGTGGAACGCTCCACTGACCGGAAGCGGGAGGGCGCGCTTGGCTCCCCGGGCTTTGGCCTCTTCACAAGCGGCGGCCACAGCCGGGATCTCGCCACTGATAACGATCTGGCCGGGCGAGTTATAGTTGGCCGGCACCACCGTTCCGTCCACCGCTGCGCATAGTTCCTCCACCACCTCGGCCGCGAGGCCGATGATGGCCGCCATGGAACCCGGGTTCTCCTGGCCCGCCTCCCACATCAACTCGCCTCGCCGCCGGACCACCCGGAGAGCGTCCTCCAGGCTCAAGGCTCCGGCGATGAGATAGGCGGTGAATTCCCCCAGCGAGTGCCCGGCAGCCACTACCGTCCGTTCGCGCAGCTCCGGCGGAAGTAGCGACCATGCCACGTAGCTATGGAGAAGAATTGCGGGCTGGGCGTTCTGGGTCTGGGTCAGGATGTCTGCCGGCCCTACCCAGGCGATCCGGCTCAGCGGCACACCTAGAACTTCGTCGGCACGCTCATAGCATTCGCGCGCAAACGGATAGGCCTCCGCGAGTTCGCGGCCCATGCCGACGAACTGAGAACCCTGCCCCGGAAGAACTACTGCCAGCCGCTCTGGACCGCTCACGGACCCGTACCTCTCACGAGGCTAGAATTCCTCGGTGTGAACGACCTCTTTGTCGCCGTAATAGCCGCAGTTGGGGCACACTCGGTGCGGACGGCGCGGATCGCCGCACTTCGGGCAGGCCTGGTGCGCCGTGGCCTGAGCCGTGTTGTGCGTCCGCCGCTTACGTTTTCGCTGCTTCGATGTACGTCTCTTGGGTACCGCCATTGCCTTTATCCTCGCTCGACGGCCGCATCAGCGGCCGTCTCTAGTCATCCGTCTGTCAACCAGTTCTGGAGCGGCCCCCAGCGGGGGTCAGTCTCCGCCAACGAACACTCGCACTGCTCTTCGTTTCTGTTCGCTCCGCACGTCGGGCACAGCCCCCGGCAGTCAGCATCACACAGCGGGTACTGCGGCCGGCCAAGCACCAGTTCCTCGCGAATCGGCTCCAGGACCGACAACTCCGCCGCCCGTTCGTCCAGCGGATACACTCCGTCTTCCGACGAAGTTTCCGCGTCCGGCCTGAACCAGACGTCGATGGGCAGCTTCGTGGGTACCGCGATTTCTCGCAGGCACCGGATACAACACAGGCGAAACGGTACTTCCAACTCGCCGCTGACATGCACCGACCCATCGGCGGACGCTTCCGCGCGAATGGCCAGCCGTGGATTTCCGGTGAGATCGAGACCGGGAGCGGACCACGCCTCGGGATCGGCCGAGAACTCGCCCTGCCACGACCATGGCCCATCCCGCAGCGCATCAAGCGGAATTCGCATGAATGGGTAATCCATATCGATACTCTACGAATGCTGTTGTGTCAATCGCCCTGGGTTCGATCAACCCCGGCGAAGAAGAAAGCCGCTTCCAGGACGGCGTTCTCGTCAGAATCTGAGGCGTGGATGGCGTTTCGCTCTTTGCTCTCCGCATAGAGTGCCCGAACAGTGCCCGGCTCGGCTTCCGCCGGATCTGTGGCGCCAATCACCTGGCGCAGAAACGGAACCGCATTCTCGTGCTCCAGGAGCAGCGGCATGCAGGGACCGGAGGTCATGAAAGAGACCAGGGAGTCGAAAAACGGCCGTTCGGCGTGAACGGCGTAAAACGACTCGGCTCCCGCCCTCGTCAGGTGAAGTACACGCGCGGCCCGGACCTTAAAGCCCTTTTCCTCCAGATGCGCGATGATCTTGCCCGCCTTACCCGCTCCGAAAGCGTCAGGCTTAACAATCGTAAGTGTGGTGCTCATAGTCTCTCTTGGATGAGGCTCACGATATCTACAGGTCTCTCGGCTACGGCTATGCCGCACTCCCGAAAGGTTCTCGTCTTTTCCTCGGCGGTGCCCTCGGAACCAGAGATAATAGCGCCCGCGTGGCCCATGCGGCGCCCCGGAGGAGCCGTCTGGCCCGCGATGAAGCCGACCACCGGCTTGGACATGTGGTCCCGCACGTAGGCGCCGGCCACCTGCTCGTCCGTGCCGCCGATTTCGCCGATCATCGCCACCGCATGGGTATCCGGATCGGCCTCGAAAGCCTCCAGGCAGTCGACGAAGTCAGTCCCGATCAGCGGATCTCCCCCGATGCCGACGCAGGTGGACTGCCCTACACCGTTCCGCGTGAGCTGAAATATGACCTCGTACGTCAGCGTACCCGACCGGCTCACGACTCCGACGCCGCCACGCTGAACGATCTGGCCCGGAAGAATTCCCACTTTGGCCACACCGGGTACGATCAGCCCCGGACAGTTGGGTCCGATGAGCCGCGCTCCCCTTTGCTTCACATAGGGAAGCGCTCGGACTATCTCGCGGACCGGCACCCCTTCCGTGATACACACGATAAGCTTGATGCCGGCATCCGCGGCCTCGAAAATGGCGTCTGCGGCGAAAGGGGCCGGAACGTAAATGATGCTGGTGTTGGCGCGGGTCTCATCGACCGCTTCCTGCACCGTATTGAACACGGGGATGTGGTCATCAAAGACCTGCCCTCCCTTGCCCGGCGTAACTCCGGCTACGACACGGGTGCCGTACTCATCCATCTGGCGCGTGTGAAACGACCCGTCGCGGCCAGTGATGCCCTGCACGACGAGCCGTGTGTCCTGATCAATGAAAACGCTCATGGTCCTCGACTGTTTCTAGGCGGCGACCGAAGCCAGCTCCACCGCTCTTTTGACTACTTCATCCATATCGGTCACTGCGTCGAATCCGTTCTCGGCCAGTATCTCGAGGGCTTCTTCCTCGTTCGTGCCCGTAAGCCGGATGGTGATCGGGAGTTTCATTTCAATGCGATTCGTAGCCTCCACAATCCCCTTGGCCACGTCATCGCAGCGCGTAATGCCCCCGAAGATATTGAACAGGATCGACTTCACGTTTGAATCGGCCGTGATGATCTGCAACGCCGCGACGACCTTATCCGGATTGGAGGAGCCCCCGATATCCAGAAAGTTGGCCGGGCTTCCGCCGTAATACTTCACCATGTCCATGGTGGCCATGGCCAGTCCGGCTCCGTTTACACAGCAGCCCACATCGCCATCCAGCTTGATGAAGCTGAGGCCGGCCTCGCGGGCCAGGCGCTCGGCTGCGTTTTCGGCTGACTCGTCTCGCATCGCTTCTATTTCCGGCAGGCGGAAAAGAGCGTTGTCATCGATATTCATCTTGGCATCGATGGCCAGAACCTGGCCCGCGTCATCCACGATCAGCGGATTGATTTCGACCAGAGTGGCATCGCTGGCCAGGTAGGCCGCATAGAGCTTCCTGATAATCGACGCCGCCTGGCGGGCCAGTCTGGGGTCGTCGTACAGGCTGAAGGCCAGGGCCATGGCTTGATGGTTCAAGAGTCCGTACGCCGGATCGACTTTCAGCTTCCGAATCGCATCCGGGTTTTCGGCCGCCACTTCCTCGATGTCGATGCCGCCTTCGGCCGAGACCATGATCACCGCGCACTGGTTGGCCCGGTCGAGCACAACGCCCAGATACGCCTCCGATTCGATTTCGGCCGCGGGCGTTATCAGGACCTGCTCGACCGTCAGTCCCTTGATCTCCATCCCCAGAATCGCCTCCGCCGCCTGAGCGGCGTCCTCCGGGGTAGCGGCAAGCTTTACCCCGCCCGCCTTTCCACGTCCTCCCGAGTGTACCTGTGCTTTGACGACCACGGTTCCGCCATAAACCCGGGCAACTTCGGCCGCCTCAGCCGCCGAACGAACGACCTCACCCGGAGGCACAGGAATGCCATGCGAGCGGAGGATTTCCTTAGCCTGATACTCGTGGATATTCATGGTCAACTTTCAACGTTGTCGTGTACGAATCTGTCGTAGCCTAGCCGGCGACGATGCACGTTCCAGTTCGGCCTTCCAGCGCATCCTGGCCTTCCTCGAGCCGAGCGATGATGGCTCTTGATCCCCCTCCGCGCACGAACGAGATCGCGGCCTCCACCTTGGGGCCCATGCTTCCAACGCCTAATTCACCGCTCGTCTGAAGCGCCTCGGCCTCCCCCGCCGTGAGACGAGGCAGCAACTCGGCGCCAGGCTTCCCCCAGCCCCGGTACACGCCGTCCACGCCAGTCAGGATCAGCAGATCCCGGGCACCGATCTTATTGCCAAGCACCGAGGCAACCCGGTCCTTGTCTACCACCGCGTCCAGTCCTTCCAGCCCAAGCTCCGGATGCCGGTACACCGGTGGACCGCCTCCGCCCGCCGCAATGACGATGTCGCCCCTGGCCGCCAGCTGCGCCACGACTTCCCACTCCAGCACTTCTATCGGAAGCGGGCTCGGCACGGTGCGGCGCAGGTTACCGCGCGAGTCGGCCTGCACGACTACACCCTGTGCCCTGAGTGACAGCGCCATTTCCTCGCTGACAGCGTGGCCGATGGCCTTGGCCGGCCGCCGCGACGCCTCATGCTCCGGATCTACCAGCGTCTGCGTGATTACAGTGATCGCGCGGCGCTCCGATCCGGCACTGTGGAGCGCGTTCTGGAGAGACTGCTGAATCATGTAGCCGATCCAGCCCGCCGTCGATGCCACCAGCACTCCGAGCGGAAGCTCCTCAACAGCGCTCCGTGCGACTTCGTTCCGGAGCAGTCCGTCTCCCACCTGAGGACCGTTTCCGTGCACGACCACAACCCGCCAGCCGGCCAGAGCCAGGTTGACGATAGGGGCCAGACTTTCGCGCGCGTGTCGAAACTGATTGCTCACGCTGGCGGATTCCCCGGGCGGCGATAACGCGTTGCCGCCGATCGCCACAACCACGGAAGCCGCGTCTATGTCAGCCGCCACCGTCCACCAGGGGCACTTCGATCCCTTCCTCGCTCATGTAGGCGGCTATCTCGTCGCGGATCCGGCTCAACCCGTCCCACGTATCAGCCTCGAAACGCATCACGATCACCGGCTGCGTGTTACTGGCCCGTATGAGCGCCCAGCCGTCGGGGTATTCGATTCGCGCTCCATCGATTGTGATTACCTCGTGCGTGGCGGCAAACTTCTCCACGGCACGCTGGACAACCTCGAATTTTCGCGCCTCCTCACAGTCGACCCGCAGTTCGGGGGTCGAGGGATAAGACGGAATCTCCCCCGCGATCTCCGACAGCGGCCGGCCGCTGCGCTGAACTATTCGCGCCAGCAGCGCACACGCATAGATCGCGTCGTCAAATCCGAAATAGTTATCTGCAAAGCATATATGACCGCTCATCTCACCTGAAATAGGAGATCCACTTTGCTTCATGCGGACCTTGATGAGCGAGTGCCCTGTCTTCCACATCACGGGCACGCCCCCGGCCCGCCTGATCATCTCTGGCAGAGCTTTGGAGCATTTCACATCAAAAACGATCTCCGCTCCCGGATACCTGGGCAGAGCCTCCAGCGCATAAATCAGAAGCAGATGATCACCGCGGATGATGTCGCCCTTCTCCGTCACGGCCCCGATTCGATCCGCGTCTCCGTCCAGGCCGACGCCGAGGGCCGCTCCCGTTTCGCGGACACGGGCGATGAGGTCTACCACGTTCTCATCCACAGTGGGGTCCGGATGGTGGTTGGGAAATGTCCCGTCCGATTCGCAGAACAAACAGTCCGCCTTAACGCCTGCCGCCGCCAACGCCTGCGGAGCTGCCACGCTGCCGGCGCCGTTGCCGCAGTCGAGCACCACATCCAGGGGACCGTCCAGGCGAGCCCGGCGCCCGACTTCAGCGATGTAGCGCTCCAGGATCTCGACGTTTTCAGTTGAGGCGGAGCCGCTGGAAAGCGCCCCGGACAGAATCGCGGATCGCATCTCCTGGATTGCCTGACCGAACACGGGCTCGCCGCCCATGGTCATCTTGATCCCGTTGTACTCGGGCGGGTTGTGGGAACCCGTGATCTGGATTCCGCCGTCGCAGCCCAGCACCTGCGTGGCGTAGTACAGGGCCGGCGTGGGCACCGTGCCGACAAGCTGCGCCGCGACGCCCGTGTCGTTGAGCCCGGCGCACACCGCCTCCGCCAGGGCCGGAGAGCTGGGCCTGTTGTCGTGGCCGACCGCCACCGTCGCCCCGGAGCGCTGCCGCGCCAGGCTCGTGGCATAGGCCCGCGCCACAGCCCCGGCCACTTCGGGAGTCAGGTCGTCGTCCACGATCCCGCGTACGTCGTACTCCCGGAAGATCGTGTCGGAGAGTTTCACCGAGCGTCAGCCACGGGCGCCGGCGGCGTGACGGCCGATACCTCAGCGCCTGGCTGCAGGCTGGCCCCCGCCCGCTCGGCCACGCTCAGGGCCGGTCCGGGCAGCAGGCCCGCGACCAGGATGCCCAGCGCCGTGGCGGCCCCGGCGACGCGAAACGCGAGGCCGAGCCGCTCCGGCTGAGCCTGTTCGCCCGTACCGGACTCGAAATACATGCGCCAGATGACGCGCAGGTAGTAGTAGTACGCTACCAGGCTGGACAGGACGAGCACGACCGCAAGCGTCGTCTCTCCCGCCTCAACCGCCGCGGTCAGAAGATAGAATTTTCCGATGAAACCGCCGGTGGGCGGAAACCCGGCCAG
Organism: Gemmatimonadota bacterium; assembly: GCA_039714435.1. GTDB lineage: Bacteria > Gemmatimonadota > Gemmatimonadetes > Palauibacterales > Palauibacteraceae > JAZDDE01. The sequence goes on from JBDLJJ010000017.1 coordinate 26,591, forward strand.
AGACAGCAGGCACAGCGTAAGCAGAGCTCCGAGCGCGGGTCGGCGCCAGCCCAGGCCGGCGTACGCGTCGTACCCATCACCGCTCTCCCCGGCACTCACGACTTGATACACGACGGCGAACGCACCCAGGGTCATCAGAGAGTATATGGCCAGATAGAACAGCGAGGCCGATCGCCCCAGCAGGTTCGCCGACACTATACCGACCAGCAGGTAGCCAGCGTGAGCCACCGACGAGTAGGCCAGCATCCTCTTCACGTTGTCCTGCGCCAGGGCCACCAGGTTAGGCACGATCATGGTCAGGATAGCCAGCCACCACAGAACGGGCCGCCAGGTTGATTCCGCCTCCGACAACTCCACTCCCACGATCCGGAGCAGCGCCACGAATGCGGCCGCTTTGACTCCCGCCGCCATGAAGCCGGTAACCGGTGTCGGCGCTCCCTCGTAGGCGTCGGGCGTCCACATGTGGAAGGGCACGGCCGAAATCTTGAACGCGAACCCGATCAACAGAAGCACGACTCCGCCGGCGAGCAGAACGTTCCCCTGCTCCACGGCGCTCACGACCTCCAGTCCCACGAGAGCCAGGTTGGTGCTCCCCGTAGCCCCGAACAGGAGGGCGATGCCGTATAGCAGGAAGGCGCTGGCAAAGGCGCCCATGAGGAAATACTTGAGCGCCGCTTCCGACGACCGGGGGTCGTGCCTCCTGATTCCGACCAGGATGTAAACCGACAGCGACATCAGCTCGAGGCTGACGAACAGCGGGATGAGATCGCGGGACGCGGCCATCAACATCATGCCGGCCGTGGCCGTGAGCACCAGGAAATAGAACTCGCCTATGTTCAGCTGCTCGCAGTCCAGGTAATCGAAGGCGAACAGGAGTGACATCAGAGCCACGCCGATCAGGATGTAGTTGGCAAGAATCCGGAACGCATCCAGGGCGATCATCTGCGTGGCGGGTCCCGGGCCCAATCCGCCGAGCCAGAAGTTGGCCGCGGCGGCGCCCGCCAGGCCGATCAGCGACAGCCAGCGTACCCAGGCCGGACTGGGTCCGCTCTGTCCCGAGCGCGCGAACACGTCTCCTACCAGGACTACGATGGCGGTCAGCACCAGCACCGACTCGGGCAGGAGGGCAAGCAGGAAATGCACCTGAGAGCTGAAGTCGAGATTCATCGGGCCGCTTCCTTCCTATTCATCCAGGCCCAGAACCGGCAGTCGATCAAATGCATCTCCCTGCTCCATGTCGACCGGCGCACGCAAAGCCCTCGTCTCGACCTGCTCCAGCAGGCCCTCGACGGAGGCGGCCGTCCGATCAAGGAAGGGCTGCGGAAAGACACCGATCACGAGGATCATCACCAGCGCTGGCAGAAGTACGAGACGTTCACGCAGCCCCAGGTCCTTCAGGTCGCGGTTCTCGTCTCTGTCCAGCTCCCCGAACAGGACCCTCTGCACCATCGGTAGCATGTAAGCGGCAGCGAAAATCACACCGGTCGCCGCTATGAACACGGCCAGCGGGTGAGTGCGGAAGGCTCCCACCAGGATGAGGAACTCACCCACGAATCCGTTGGTCCCCGGTAGTCCGATCGAACTCAGTGCGACCAGCACGAAAGCCGTGGCAAAGACGGGCATCGATTTGGCCACGCCGCCAAAATCAGCGATCATGCGGGTGTGCCGCCGTTCATACAGCATCCCGATGAGCAGGAATAGCGCTCCCGTCGAAATACCGTGATTGACCATCTGCAGGATGCCACCCTCCACGCTCTGCTGAGTGAGCGCGAACAGCCCCAGCATCACAAAGCCGAGGTGGGCGATAGACGTGTAGGCGACCAGCTTCTTCATGTCGGGCTGCACGGCTGCCACCCAGGCGCCGTACAGAACTCCGATCACGGACAGGGTTATGAACGTACTCACGACCGCAGGGCTGGTCGCCGCGTGTGAAAACAGTGGGAAGGCTAACCTCAAGAAGCCGTACGTCCCCATCTTGAGCAGGACTCCGGCCAGAATCACGGAGCCGGCCGTAGGCGCTTCCACGTGAGCGTCGGGTAGCCAGGTGTGGAACGGGAACAGCGGCACTTTGATGGCGAACGCCAAGGCAAAGGCGCCGAACAACCAGAACTGCGTGGCCCGGCCGATCGGAAGCCGAACGAGATCATTATAGGCGAACGAGACGAAGCCGAAGTAGCGAGCGTGCAGAGAGGCCAGCGTGATGATGGCCACCAGCATCAATAACGACCCGACCGCCGTGAACAGGAAGAACTTGATGGCTGAGTAGACCCGGCGCTCACCTCCCCACACACCGATGAGGAAGTACATCGGAATCAGCATGATCTCCCAGAACAAGAAGAACAGGAACAGGTCCAGAGCGACGAACACACCCAGCATGGCCGCCTGTAGCACCAGGAGCATGGCGTAGTAGGCCCGCTGCCGCTGGCGGATGTAGCTGAACGAGCCCGCTATGGCCAGCGGCATCACGAACGTCGTCAGCAGCACCATGAGCAAGGAGATTCCGTCGATGCCGACGGTATAGCCGATGCCCCAGCGCTCGACCCAGGGCACGGAAACGAAGTTCTGAATCGCCACCGTCTGGGTTCGAAACGTCCAGAACAGCGTAATCGACAGTCCGAACGCGAGGACGCTGGTCGCCAGCGCCACGTGCTTGGCGCGCTCCTCTCGCACAAGCCCGCACACGATGGCCCCGAGCACGGGAACGGCCAGCAGCGCCGTGAGCAGCCAGTGGCTTCCGAGAAGTGCGCTCAGGTCATTCATCTAGAGCAGGATCGTTCCGAGAATCAGGATGGCGCCCGCCACGAATACGGTCAGATAGGTGGCCACCCGGCCTGTCTGCAGCAGGCTCATGGCCCAACCCGCGATCTTGCCGGTTCCGGCCAGGCCGTTGACCGACCCGTCGATCAGCCGCACGTCCACCACCTGCCAGCAGGCCCGCCACAGCGCGATGAGAGGCCGCACGATGATCCTGTCGTACAATTCGTCCACGTACCACTTGTTGTAGAGGATGCCGCCGAGACCGGTTGGCGCCGCCGAATCAGCCGCCGCCGCGTACCGCTTATGGACCAGAGCCCTAAAAGTGAGCACGACCGTGGCGATGGCGATCGCCGTCGCCAGCCCGGCCCACAGGGCCTCTCCTCCGCCGATCGGCGATACATGCGCCGCCTGGAAGCCCTGCTGCGCCATGACATGCCGCGCCGGCTCCATGACCGGTTCCAGCCAGTGGTGCAACCAGGCCACGTCGGGCAGCGGAAGGGCCGCAGGGATGTTGATCCAGCCGCCTACGACCGACAGGAGGGCGAGGACGGCCACGGGAATCCACATCACGGCGGGAACCTCCCGCAGATGTTCGGCGACCCCCTTCCCGCTACGGTTCTCTCCGTGGAAGGTGAGCACCATGAGCCGGGTCATGTATGCGGCTGTGAGCACAGCGACCACCAGGGAGACAATCCACAGCAGCGGGTATCCGTAGGAGCCGGCACTCCACACGATCTCATCCTTGGAGAAGAATCCGGCCAGCGGAAACACGCCCGAGATGGCCAGCGTGCCGATCCACATCGTGGCCCAGGTGATGGGCATGAACCGCCGCAGGCCCCCGTGATTCCTCATGTCATTGGGATCGTCGTGCGCGTGCGTAGCGTGATAAGCCTCGTGCATGGCGTGGATCACGGCGCCCGATCCCAGGAAGAGCAGCGCCTTGAAGAAGGCGTGCGTCATGAGGTGGAAGATCCCCGCTGTGAAGGCCCCGACGCCCACCGCCAGGAACATGTACCCGAGCTGAGACACCGTGCTGTAGGCGAGAACTTTCTTGATGTCGTATTGCCGCGTGGCGATCGTGGCCGCCAGTAAGGCGGTACCGGCGCCTACGGCCGCCACCAGGGCCTGTGTGACCGGGGCCAGGGCAAACAAAACGCCCACTCGGGCTACCAGGTACACGCCGGCGGTGACCATCGTAGCTGCGTGGATCAGGGCCGACACCGGAGTGGGTCCGGCCATCGCGTCGGGCAGCCAGACGTACAGTGGGATCTGCGCGGATTTTCCGGCGCAGCCCAGGAACAGCATCAGCGTGGCCACGGTGACCACGGAGCCACCGAAGATCAGTACTTCCGGCGCCGCGGCCAGCAGGGGAACGAAATCGAGCGTCCCGAAATGGACGAACAAAAGGAACATCGCCACCAGGAATCCGAAATCGCCCACCCGGTTGACGATAAACGCCTTCTTGCCCGCGCTGGCGAATTCCTTGTTCTCGTACCAGAAACCGATCAATAGATACGAGCACAGCCCTACGCCCTCCCAGCCTACGAACATGACCGGGAAGCTCGACCCGAGGACCAGAACGAGCATGAAGAAGATGAACAGGTTCAGATAGGAGAAGTAGCGTGAGTAGCCCGGGTCGGCCCGCATGTACCCGACACTGTAAACATGAATGAGCGATCCTACCCCCGTGATGATCATCATCATCAGCAGCGACAGCTGGTCGAACTGAAGATCGACCCCCACGTGCAGGCCCCCGGATGCCATCCAGGTGTAGAGCGGAACGATGATCGCGCCGCCCGGATCAGCCTGAATCCAGCCGATGAAGTTGGCCAGGACGATCCCGAAAGCGCCGATCGCCGCCGCAGGGCCGACAAGGCCGGGAATGCTCCGATTATCCTTCCACAGGAAGGCTCCCGCCCCGTTGATCAGAGCGCCCGCCAGCGGCAGGAGAAGAATCAGGGTCGGAAGGATGGGAGCGAACGCGCCGCCCTCCGCTGCTGTGGCCGCGTGCTGGAGGGCTACCATTTCAGCAGATTCACCCGGTCGATGTCCACCAGCTCATAGTGCCGGAAGACTGAAATGATGATCGCCAGTCCCACCGCGGCTTCCGCGGCGGCCACCGCCAGTATGAAGAACACAAACACCTGCGCCTCTATTCCGAGGCTGGTCGAGAACGCCACCAGAGTGAGGTTCACCGCGTTCAGCATCAGCTCGATACTCATGAACACGATGATCGCATTACGGCGTAGCAGGACGCCGCAAACCCCTACCCCGAACAGAAAGGCTCCGAGGAGCAAGGCCAGGTTGCCGTGATCCAGGGCCATTACGGATCCTCCCTGCGCGCCAGAACCACGGCGCCCACGAGCGCGACGAGAAGAAGCACTGAGGTGATTTCGAACGGTACCAGGTAGTCTCGAAACAAGGGATTGGCGATCGCGCCCACCGCGCCCTGACTCTCCAGCAGAAGCTGATAAGTCTGCTCGCCGGTGCCCCGCACCAGATCCGAAGTCGTTCCGCGGCGCAGGATCGTCGCGACCAGCCCCAGAACACTGGCGCCTGCGATCAGGGCCAAGGCCCTTCCTCCCAGAGCCCGAATATCGGTGGCGCCGGACCCCAGATTGAGGAGCATGATCACGAACAGGAACAGCACCATGATCGCGCCCGCATATACGATCACCTGAACCGCCGCCAGAAAATGAGCGTCCAGCATCACGAACACACCCGCCACCGAAAACAGCGTCAGGACGAGAAACAGGAGACTGGCCACCGGGTTGCGGCTGGCGATCATCGCTATGGCGCCCATCGCCGCCAGCGTGCCGAGTGAGAGAAAGACGAAGTCGGAGATCATTCTGACGCCGCGTCCGAGGGATCCCACAGCGCGGTCACCGGATGATCCTGGCTACAGAGCCGTTCCAGGTCGTACACCGAGCGCTCTCTGCTGTACTCCGCGTTCTCGTAGTGAACCCCGAGGTGAATCGCCTCCACCGGACACACCTCCTGGCAGAACCCGCAGAAGATGCAGCGGAACTCATCGATCTCGTACACGGTCGCGTAGCGCTCGCCGTTTTCGTCCTCGGCGGGAATGAGCTTGATGCAGTTTACCGGACAGGCGGTGGGACACAGGCCGCACCCGACACACTTGGCGCGGCCGTCTTCGTGTGTGGCCATGCGGTGTGTACCTCTGAGGCGAGGCGACAGCTCCCACTTCTCATCCGGATACTGCTGCGTGACCTTGTGAGGATTCACCATGTGTTTCAGAGTCACCCACAGGCCACCCGCCACCGCCCTGAGATATGACCCCTGCTTGCCGGGCCGCTCCATTACTTTTACGTGTCCCGCCATCTACCTGGTCTCCTTGGCGCTTAGCGGCGCGCGTGTCGAGCCACGGACCAGGGCGCCGCGGTCCACGACGAACAACACCAGTGCCGCCAGCACCGCGTTGACCGCAAACAAGATTCCCGCGTATGCCGGACCGGGCTCTAGTCCGCGAGCGTCCAGGACATAGATCGCGATCGCGATGATCGTTATGTACGCCATGAGACCGGGAATAAAGATTTTCCACCCCAGGTCCATGAGTTGATCGTAGCGGAAGCGCGGCACTGTCCAGCGAATCCACATGAAGGTCAGGATCACAAGTGTCGTCTTGGCGCTGAATGCGGCGAAGGTGAGCAACGTCTTCCACCAGGCCGGCTCGCCAATCACGGTCCCGTCAGCCAGGATCCGAATATTGTCACCCGCCCAACCGGGAATGTCCCAGCCGCCCAGAAAAAAGACGGTCACCAGCGCGCCCGCGGTGATCAGGTGAGCGTATTCGCCCAGCACGAACATGCTGAACTTCATGGACGAGTACTCGGTGTGATAGCCCGCTACCAACTCCGTCTCCGCCTCGGGAAGATCGAACGGCAGCCGATTGGTTTCGGCCATGCTCGAGACAAGGAAGATGAAACCGGCCACGAGAAGCGGCAGGACGAACCACAAGCCGAACGAACCCGCCTCTCCCCCAAAATTCTGCTGCATGGACACCAGCTCCGGCAGCCGGACGTTCCCAGTCAGCAGGAGCACAGGAATGAGGCTCATGGCCAGGCCGATTTCGTAGCTGACCATCTGAGCTGACCCTCTCAGGCCACCCAGGAAAGCGTATTTGCTGTTCGACGCCCAGCCGCCCAGAACAAGCCCGTACACACCCAGGGAAGACAGTGCCAGTATGTACAGAAAGCCGATCGGCACGTCCGCCACGATCATTTCGACCAGGCCCCAGCGTGTCGGAAGGGGCGCAGCGAAGGGAATCACGGCAAACAGAACCGTGGCGGGAATGATCGCCAGGACGGGCGCCAGGAAAAACAGGGTCCGGTTCGCTCCTGCAGGATTCGTCTCTTCTTTGAGAAACGACTTGAGCCCGTCGGCCAGGGCCTGCAGCAATCCAATCGGGCCGACCCGGTTCGGGCCGCTGCGGTCCTGGATGAAGCCCGCTATGCGACGCTCCACGTACGTGGCCAGGGCGACCAGAACGAGCAACAGGGTGAAGAACGTGAGCACCTTGATCACGGCAGCCACGACGAGGCCCGTTCCCGTGAGGGCCGTCATGCGCTGGGCTCCTCGGCCAGGGCGGGCTGAGCCGCGCCGGACAGCGGCGCGCCTTTGTCTCCCAGATCCTCCCACGTCAGG
>JBDLJJ010000018.1:0-33685 GCA_039714435.1 Gemmatimonadota bacterium
CGAATATCCTTCAGGGGTGCCGGCCACCCTCGTCAAAACTGCCTACATACGACGCTTTGTTTTAGGTACGCGAACGTCTCGGGCGGGATTAGCCCATCAAAGACCAGGGAGGAAACCTCTCTGCCAAATCCGTTGTTTCTCCCCGGCCCCAATATCTTGGGGCTCCGTTAGAATAATAGCACTATATGTTGTGGTCAACCCCTATTTTCCTGCCATCTTGGCCGACGCCTAACTTGTTACGCGCTTGCACTTTATGGCGGGATATCGGACTCTCAGGGGCGGAGAGCCGCGATTAGCCGCCGGCGGCGTGATTCAGGGCAATCAGTACGTCGTGCAGTGAGTCCACCGTCATATATCCGGCCCCCGAACCGGGCTCTATATCTACTGCCAAATCGGGCACTCGATAGACGACAAATCCCGCCGTTAGGGCCGAGCGAACGCCCGCAGCAGAGTCTTCCAGAGCCCAGCAGGCCGAGGGGTCCAGCAGCAGAGCCTGGGCCGCTTTCAGGTACGCCTCCGGGTCCGGCTTGGCCCGCTTTACCATGTCCCCCGTCACGAGAACTTCAAAGCTCGGGAGCAGACCCGCTAGCTCCAGTTTTCTTCGTGCGAGCGCGCTCGCAGTCGAGGTGGCGACAGCACAGCGAATCCCGAGTTCGGCACACCTGTTCAGAAGAGGTATGGCCCCCGCTTTCGTAGCGACCGGGCGTTCTTGAACGTGAGCCTCGTAGAGCTCAGTCCAAGTGGCCTGAACCAGCGCGAAGGGAAATTCGGGGCCGTATCCCTGCATGAGAATCCGAGCTGTATCCTCCGCACGGGTTCCGATGCAGCCTCGGTACACGGCGAGATCGGGATCGATTGAATGCTCCCGGCACGCGTCTACGAAGTACTCCATAGCCAGGCGTTCGGAGTCCAACAGCAGGCCGTCCATGTCGAACACCACGCCCCTCGGGGTGGCCGGGCCGCCTACTGAGGACGCCAGCGTCCGCTCCGGTGCTCGTCCTTCAGGGCCCGATAATTCTCGATCGTGCGCCGGGTTCTGGCGCGCAGATCGTCATCTACGGGTCGAACAACGCGGCCCGGCAGGCCTATCACGAGGCTGCCCGATGGTATGCGCGCGCCCTCCGTGACCAGCGCTCCGGCGCCGATCACTGACCCCTCGCCGATCACCGCCCCCGACAGGATCACCGCTCCCATTCCAATCAGGCAATCGTCTTCGATTTCACACCCGTGAATGATCGCCCGGTGACCCACTCCCACTCGCGCTCCGATGACGGCGGGCAGGTCGTGGTCGACATGGACGACTGTCAGATCCTGGATATTCGATTCAGGGCCGATATGAATCGGCGCGATATCGCCGCGCAGGATACAGCCGTACCACACACTGGCGTGGGGCCCGATCGTGACGTCGCCGACCACGTCAGCCGAGGGTGCGATCCAGGCCGTGTCCGCGATGCTCGGAGCTGTGCCCGTGCCCTGGTCCAGGCTATCCGAGCCGCTCACCAGGCAACCTGTGAGCTCACTCAGCGCCAGCCGCTAGCTCGGCCAGAAAGGCGCGGATGCCCAGAAGTACGCCGCGGGCATAAGCCGCCTGGAAGCCCGGCTGCTGAAGCGCCGCCTCGTGGGCGGGCATCATCATGAAAGCCCCCTCCGCCAGGACAGATGGCATCCAGGACATTCTCGCCACCGCCAGGTCTCCCCAGAACACGCCGAGATCCCGCAGCCCCATGCTGGCCAGCAATCCCTGCTGAACGTGCCGGGCCAGGGCGCTGGCGTGCGGGTGGTAGAAGTAGGTGCTGGTTCCCTCGCGGCCGAAGGGCCGCACGCCATCCGGCAGGGCGTTGTTATGAATGGAGATGAACAGCTCCGCCTCTTCTTCAATGGCCCGGTTGGTCCGGTGGTACAGGCCCAGAGGAAGGGTATCCGTCCGCACCACTACCGGCTCGGCGCCCGCCTCCCGCAGCAGGCTGTCCAGGGCGAAGGCGATGGCGAGGTTGACGTCTCCCTCGTAGGTGCCGCCGGGACCGTGGGCGCCGGCTCCCGGATGGCCTGGATCGATGGCGATTCGGCGCCCCGCCAGCGGCTGCGCCGGGTCGACCCAGGGGGTCCGGTTGATCTCCAAACGCAGAACAGATCCCACGGCCCGGGGAAGATAGCTGACGCGGTATCCCCACACGGGCCGCTTCATACGAACCGAAAGCACGTACCGCCCACCCGGCTCCTGGCTCCAGCCGGCAGTCTCGATCCGCTGGTTTCCCGGCCCCAGAGCGATCCGGTTGGTATTTCCCCTGGCCCCGAACAGCGCCAGGCGCAGCGTATAGGGATCGGGCTCCTCCACGAACACCGGAACGGCCGCCGCCAGCGGGATGTCGAGCACCGTTCGGCCGCCCCGGTCCCTGAAGGCCAGGTCTCCCACCATAGCGGCTGGAGGCGGAGTCCCGGCCGGTAGGACGGCAGCGTCTTCCTCACGCACCCAGGCCGACAGGCCCGCTCCCACCCGGAGACGCAGGCGAGACCCGCTGCGGCCGTCCACTACAGCGCGCATGCCGTTCGGAAAGCGCCATCGGTACGGCCCGAACGCGATGGGACGACCGACCACGACGCCGTCGGCTCCGTGGACCGGACTCGGGTCTTGCTGAAGCTCGACCACGGGCAGGCTGCCGGGTTCCAGAATCCGGAGCCAGATCGGGAACGGGTGCTGGGCGCTCTCGTCCCCCTGGCGGACCACTAGCGTCAGCGGCAGCGAGTCCGCCTTCTCCGTCCACTCGCAGCGCCTCCTGGGGCGGCAGGCGGCCGCATGCAGCAGGCCGGCAGCGATCCGGACTTCACGGTCTTCGGGGCTGACGCCTCTCGTCATGTCGATCCGCGCCCGGCCAGCCTGAATCCACGCCTCGCCGCCGGGAGACACGCGCGCGCGGAGCACGATCTCTTCGTCAGGCAGGGCCCACCGTTCTTCGGCCCCCGGGAGCGCGGTGCTATCGATCCAGACTTCGGCGCCGTCTCCATTGAACTCCAGAGGCGGCCTCAGAAACGGAAAACTGAGCGTGTCCAACTCATCCCCGCGGCTGGCGATCAATCGGTACCAGGCGGTGTCGCCCGCGGTCCGTTCCGGCACGGGGAGCCAGGCCAGGAACGTTCCGTTCGCCTCGACTCGGGTAAACTGCCCGTCGATAATCAGGGCCGCGTCGCCGGTTCCCGTGGTTCCGAAGATGAAATTGGAATCCGGAGCCACGACCTGGAACGAATCGGGATACTCGACCTGCAGGGAGAGATCGCCGATATGGCTCGGAATGGGCGGCACAGCACTCCGATTAAGACCTGGCCCGAACAGGTCGTCTCCCGGCGGCCCCTGAGACGAGGCTCCCGCGCAGCCACTCAGCATGGCCGCGGCCAGAGCCGTGATTCCGACGCTCCGGACCAGGAATCCGTGGTTTGTTCTTAGATCGTTCAAGCCGTTCCTACCTCCGTGGGCGCCGCGTTTTGCCGGGAGCGCATCAGTCCCACCAGACCCAGAACCGCCGCCAGCCCTGACAGGGCAGCCATTCTCCACTCCAGGAGCACAATGCCGCCCAGCCCGAACATGCACCCGAACAGCACGAACGCCGCCCACAGGGTGCGCAGCAGATCTTTCGCCAGCGGGCCGTCCGGTTCGACTCCGACCCGGGAGCGCTGACGAGTCCAGCCACTCCCGGCCGGCCTTACTCTGGCGTAAAACGCGTCCAGCGTGTCATCCGACTCGGGCTTCGTGAACAGCATCACCGGTAGCCAGACCGCGGCTGACCCTCCCGCCGTGATAGCCAGGCGAAGTCCGAATCCCATGTTGGCCAGCTGCGGAAGCCCGATGGCTTCCAGCTCCGGAAGATAGGTGAGCAGCGCGATCGCGAAACCGGCCAGCATGGCGGAAAGCTCGGCCCAGGCGTTCACGCGCCACCAGAACCAGCGCAGAATCAGCACAGCTCCCGGCCCCGTACCGATGGCAATCATGAAACGGAATACCGTTCCGATATCGTTGGCGAAGAACGCCGCCAGCGCGGCTAGAGCGACGATGACGACAGAGGCCAGCCGGCCGACGGCCACTAGCCGGGCCTGTGAAGCGTCGGGCTTTACGAAGCGGGCATAGAGGTCGTTGACGACGTAGCTCGCGCCCCAATTGATCTGAGTCGATACGGTAGACATGAAGGCGGCGAAGAAACCGGCCACGACAAGCCCCAGAGCGCCGGTCGGCAGGTACTTGATCATGAGGAGCGGATACCCCTGCTCGGGGTCTTCCAGATTCGGAAACACGGCCAGCGCGATCAGTGCGGCCAGGAGCCACGGCCAGGCCCGCAGCACATAGTGCAGCAAGTTGAACAGCCAGGCGGCCCACTCGGCGTCCTTCTCCGTCTTGCAGGCCGACATGCGCTGGACGAACTCGCCGCCGCCGTCGGAGCGCCGGAAGGCCCACCACTGGATGCCCAGATAGGCCAGGAACGTCCCCATCGGGAGGTCCAGTGAACCGGGTCTGGGTACTATGCGAAGCGCGTCGCTGCGGCCGGCCTGGGCCAGCATGTTCTTGAGCTCCGCGACTCCGCCAATGTCGGCCAGCGCGAAACCGGCCACCAGAAGCGCGCCCGCCATGGCGAGTATGAACTGAAAGAAGTCGGTCGCCACCACACCCCACAGGCCTGACAGGCCAGCGTAGACGAGCACGAAAATCGACAGGGCGACGACGATCCACAGCCTTTCATCGCCAGGCAGAAACGAAGACAGGCCGTCGAACAGGCCCAGGGCCTGCACGACTTTCCGCATCGCCAGCATGACGTATCCGATCGCGATGCAGTTGATCGGGATGGCGAACAGAAAGGCCTTGGATCCACGCAGCACCGCGGCGGGCGTTCCCGAGTAGCGGATCTCGGTCAGCTCGGCGTCGGTCACTATCCTGGCCCGCCTCCACAAGCGAGCGAACAGATAGATGAGCAGGAGATGAGATAAGGCGAACGACCACCACTCCCAGTTCCCGGCGATTCCGCGGCGCGCCACCACACCGGTCACGTACAGCGGCGTATCGACGCTGAAAGTCGTCGCCGCCATGGATGTACCGGCCAACCACCACGGCAGAGAGCGCCCGCTCACGAAGAAGTCTTCCAGGCTGCCGCTGGCGCGGCGTGCGAGCCAGATTCCGACCCCCAGGGTGCCGGCCAGATAAGTCGCTACGATCCACCAGTCGATCGAGCGCACGGGCTAGTTCCGGACTCGCTGATCGAGCCAGAGCGCCGCGGCGCGCTCAGCGGACAGTTCGCTGCTCCAGGCGCAGGCTCCCGGCGCGCCGGGGGCGACGATGCTCTCCAGCGTCCTCATGTGCCCGAACATGATGGGGTAGGTCGGGCTGCCCTCGGCGCCGTCGGCAGCGTCGGCAGCGCTGGCCGCGACGCCAGTGTCGAGCAGGCGGCCGACCTCAGCCGCGGCATCATCCGACAGGCCCGGACGGCCCTTCCAGGCTTGCGGCGTGGCGGCGACCAATACGACGCGCTGTGTCGGCTCGGCGGGGTCGAAGGCGCGCCCCTCGGCCCCGAGATCGGTGTCCGCTTCGGGGCCGCGGACCGTCCACCCGGCCTCCGTGAGCGCGGCCCGAAACTCGGCTCCCCAGGCGGGGCGGCGCGGTTCCTCACGGTCGTCCCAGACCGCACAGACTTCCAGGGGCAGGCCAGGATTGAGGATCTGCCGCTCCGGGGCCCCCACCTCGGCCACACACTCTAGCGCGAGACGGTCCAGATCTGGGCTGAAAGCCCGCACCGGCGGCGCGGCATCGTGGTCGGTTTGCGGCGCGGCCTGGCTATCGGGCCCGAGACCCGAGAACCGCGCCAGCTGCCGGCTGGACCGGGCGGCGGCATCCTCCAGTCGCCGCGCCACAGGCTCCGCTCTGCGGGCCGCGGCGCCCAGGCCGCGTACCGCGGTCTCCAGATCGGCCGGATAGAGCAGAAGATCACAGCCCGCCAGCAGAGCGGCAGCGGGGGAAGCGCCCGAGAAACCCGCCATGTTCAGCGCATCGGAGACCACCAATCCCTCGAAGCCCAGTTCCGAGCGCAGCAGCGCGCCCAGGATTGCCGGTGACAGTGTGGCGGGTCCGGACGAGCCCAGGCCGGGATAGGCCACGTGCGCGCTCATCACGGTGGCCACCTCGCTGGCTACGGCCCGGAACGGAACGAGATCGTCCTCCAGCTCCTCGCGCGGGGAGTCCACGCTGGGCAGCTCCGAGTGCGAATCGCCCGTCGTGCGGCCGTGTCCCGGAAAATGCTTGGCACAAGCAGCGACCCCGCCGGCCTGGCACGCTTCGATCCAGGCGGCGCCCAGGCGGGCCACCAGCTCCGGATCGGAACCGAAGGAACGGGTGCCGACGATCGGGTTGGCTGGCTCGATATCCAGGTCCAGGACGGGGGCCAGGGCCCAGTTGATGCCCACCGAGCGGGCGTCCCGCGCCGTCTGGCCAGCCGCCAGGCGCACCGCCTGCTCCGGCGCGGGATGCCGGGCCAGGGCGGCGGGGGGCGGGAGCGTCGGGAGTCCCTCGAATTGCTGCCCAGCGCCTCGCTCGAGGTCCGCCGCGAACCATAGGGGCCGGCCCGCCTCGGCGCGCAGGTCCGCTGTCAGGCGAGCCACAGACTCCGCTTCCCCGCCAAACAGGACGAAGCCGCCCACGCCATGCTCCAGGGCCTTGAAGGCCCTGCTCCGAACCGACTCCAGCGGGTCCTGGTCCAAACGAAGCGCTTCCAGAAAGACGCGGCCCGGCTCCAGAAAATCGACACCCGTCACGCCGGAACCATTTTCCCGAGCAGCCTCGCAGCCGGCGCTCCCGTGGCCCAGCCGACATCCACCGGGATGCCCAGAACGTGCTGCCGCGCCAGGAGCGCGAAGGCCGCGGCCTCCCGGGAGTCAGCCGGCCAGCCCAGCTCGTCGAGCGCGCTGACCCGCGCATCGGGCAGCAGGCTCGCCAGACGCGTCATGAGGTGGCCGTTGTGCGCTCCGCCGCCGCAGACGAACACCTCGTCCACGGCGAAATCCAGCCACTGATAGCTGTCCGCCACGGAGCGGGCCGTGAGTTCGGTAAGGGTAGCGACCAGGTCCTCGGGGCGCTGATCCGCGTTCGCTTCGAGCCAGGCGCGCGTCCGCGCGCTGCCGAACCGCTCGCGCCCCGTGCTGCGCGGCGGCTGCTGCGCGAAGAACGGGTCGGCCAGCCATTCGCTCAGGGCCGGCTCGAGAACCTGTCCCCGGGCCGCCATCTCACCGTCCACGTCGAACGAGGACTCTCCGCCTGAAAAGAACTCCGCGGCGGCATCGATGAGGGCCATGCCCGGTCCCGTATCGAAGGCCAGCGGCGGTGCGGCCGGATCGGCAGGCAGGCCCGTCACGTTGGCCATGCCGCCGATGTTCTGAACCGCCCGGCTGGCGTCTATGGATCGGAAGATCAGGTAGTCGAAGTAGGGCGCCAGCGGTGCCCCATGGCCGCCCGCAGCCACGTCCCTAACCCGGAAGTCCGCCACTACCGCGATTCCTGTGCGCTCGGCGATGACAGCCGCTTCGCCCACTTGCAGCGTCGAACCGCCAGCGCCGGTCGAGCCGGCGGCGCCCGAGTCAGGAGGTACGTGCCAGACCGTATGCCCGTGACAGCCGGCGGCGACGACGTCGGCCGCTGATACCCCGGCCGCGGCGAGAGCCGCGCTGAGCGCAGCGGCGAAAAAGACGCCGAGCTCGAAGTTGACGGCGCACAGCTCCGGCACGCCGGCCTCGTTCTCCGCCAGGGAGCGCAGGCGGCTCCGCAGTCCGGCCTCGTAGGGCGTGAACGTGAAGCCGACCAACTCCGCGCAGGCGGGGCTTTCGTCGCGGCCCGGCAGAGCCACCAGCGCCACATCGATGCCGTCGTGCGACGTGCCGGACATGATTCCGGCGTACAGCTCTGCGGTTTGCTGGGCGATCAGGGCGCTCCTAGCTTGGCTCGGGCGATTCTCGAAAGCTCCACACGGGACGGGTAACCTAATGACGGCTCTGAGGCATCGACAGCATGTGAATCGAGGCGTAGCGCGGCGCTCCAAACCGTTTCTGCCTGGGGTCGGCAGCGGCCTCGTAACCTTCGCGGCTCTGCTCACAGGCGGCTGCGCCACGGCGACAGAAACCGCACCGCCGGCACCAGCGGCTCCTGCTCCGGTTGCGGTTGCGGCAGGTTGGACCGAATCAGGCCAGACCGGCCTCACCATCCCGTCTACCTGGCGCTACCAGGCGGGGCGAGCGCCTGTGCTCGGACGCCGAGGAATGGTGGTGTCCACGGATTCTCTGGCCAGCGCGGCGGGCCTGAGCGTGCTCAAGGCTGGCGGCAACGCGGTGGACGCGGCGATCGCCGTCCAGTTCGCACTGGCTGTGGTTCAGCCTTCGGCGGGCAACATCGGCGGGGGCGGCTTCATCGTGGCTCGTCTGGCCGACGATACCCGTTTCGCGCTGGACTTTCGGGAGAGAGCCCCTGGTGCGGCGACCCGCGACATGTTCCTTGATTCCGCCGGAAATGTCACGGACGCCAGCCTCGTCGGACACCGCGCCGCAGGCGTTCCTGGATCGGTGGCCGGCATGCACGCCGCCTGGGAGCGCTACGGCAGCCTGCCGTGGGCGACACTGCTGGATCCGGCCATACGGCTGGCACGCGGCTTCGAGGTCGCGGGCCAGCACGCCCGCTCTCTGGCTTTCTATCAGGATAAACTCCTCCTCTTTCCCGCCAGCGCCGCCGTCTTCCTGCCTGGTGGGAGTGCCCCTCAGGTGGGAGATACACTGCGGCAGCCGGACCTGGCACGCTCGCTGAGCGCGATCGCCGAGGACGGACCAGCCGCTTTCTATACAGGCTGGATAGCCGATTCCCTGGTAGCGGAAATGGAGCGGGGCGGCGGCATAATCAGTCACCGGGACCTGGCGGAATATGAGCCGGCCTGGCGCACGCCGGTGGAAGTCGAGTACCGGGGCTACCGTGTTCTTTCGATGCCCCCTTCGTCGTCCGGTGGAATCACGCTGGGCGAACTGCTCAATATCGCGGAAGGATTCGACCTCGGGTCCCTGGAGTGGCACTCGGCCGATGCCATCCACCTGGCCGTCGAGGCCATGCGGCGAGCCTTTGCGGACCGGAATTACTACCTGGGTGATTCAGACTTCGTAGACGTACCGGCCGACATGCTGCTGTCCCAGTCTTACGCCGATTCCCTGCGCGCGTCGATCGACCCGAACCGGGCTTCACTGTCAGCCGACTTCAACAAGGTTCCCCTCGAATCAACCCAGACGACTCATTTCTCGATCGTGGACTCGGCCGGCAACGCGGTGGCTGTCACCACTACGCTCAACGGGGGCTACGGATCGAAAGTGGTGGTCCGGGGAGCCGGCTTCGCGCTCAATAATGAGATGGACGACTTCACTTCCAAGCCGGGAGTTCCCAACGTGTACGGACTCGTTCAGGGCACGGCGAATGCCATCGAACCGGGTAAGAGAATGCTGTCGGCCATGACGCCGACGATCGTCATCGCACCGGACGGCCGGACTGAGCTGCTCACCGGCACGCCCGGGGGCGCCACGATCATCAGCACTATTTTCCAGATCGTGACCAATCACATCGATTTCGGGCTCTCGCCTACGGAATCGGTGGACAGCCCTCGCTTTCACCATCAGAACCTGCCCGACGTAATCCGCTATGAGCGCGGCGGGCTGTCAGACGAACTTGTCCGGGAGTTGCGATCCCGGGGCCACAACCTGCGGGAAAGAACCGGCATCTCGGGAGACGTGATGACGATACACGTACGACCCGACGGGACGCTCGTGGGAGCCGCCGACCGCCGGCGCGACGGAAAAGCCCTGGGCTACTAGGAAAAGCCCTGGGTTACCAGGGAATCCGGCGCGCGCAGCTCAGCGCACGCCGGTCCTGCCGGACCTACAGCTCTCGGCGGATTATCAGAACGCCGTTGGTCTCGATGTCCATCGGAGAGCCCTGGGCCAGGACGGCGTCGACGTCCTCATTGCCCATGGCGATCGCCGTACCGGCCGCGCCGCCGACCACGGCCCCGATGATCGTTCCGGTCTTGTTCCCGCCGATTACGCGTCCGAGGATACCTCCCACGACCGCTCCACCACCGATCTTGGCGGCCTTCTCACCCGTGGAGGATCGCCCTTCCGTGGTGGGCTCGACCCTCGTGATCGAGGCGTCCAGCGGATACGTCATCCCGTCGAACGAGATCTCGTCGAAAGCCACCTTGAGCACCGCCTCTTCGCCGGAGCTTCCGGAAGCCTGCACGGCGGTGATCTCACCCCGGATCTTGGCTCCGGCCGGTATCAGCACATTGCGGCCGTCTGTGACCGCCGTCGTAACCGTGGCCGTAAACACGTCGCCCACCTGATTGTTCTTGGTGCTCAGCTCCTGATCCAGCGTGGAGCTGATCGCTGTGCCGCTGGCTACGACCAGTTCCTCGTATGTCGGACCGGCCGGCTCGGGTTCGGGCTCCGGCTGTGGCTCCGGCCGCGGAGCGGGCGGAGGAGCACGGCGCGGCGCCGGGGCGGGCTCGGGGGCCGGCTCCTCGGCCGCCTCGGCCTCCAGGGCGGCATCGTCGATAGCCGCAGCTGAATCTCCGGCCATGGCAAGCTCTAGCTCGCGGTCTACCTCGTCCTGAGCCTCATCCAAGCTGTCCCCGCCGCACGCCGCAACTCCTACCAGCAGCGCGAGCACAAGAGGAAAACTCCAGCGTCTGACCTGTCTCATCGTAACGTTCCATCGTTCGAGTTCCCGTTTGCACTGCACTCGATGCCGTGATGCAAGTATGGTACCTTGCGGCTCGTTATCCAGTATACACGAAGGTAGGGTGAAGCCGGTACCCGTCTCTAATAGAATTCGATGAAAGAACTGCTCACATTACGTCCCTACTTCCGGCCCTATCGCCGCGGGTTGGCTTTTGGCCTGCTTTTGGTGGTCATAAGCAATTTCTTCACCATCGCCGGACCGTACATCCTCAAGCTGGCTATCGACGGGCTGAGTGAGGAGGTCACCCGGCAGGCCATAGTGCGCTACGCCCAGTTGCTGGTCGGCGTGGCCCTGCTGGCCGGCGCGACCCGGTACGGTATGCGGGAGCTGATGAACGGCATCAGCCGCCGCATAGAAGCCGATCTTCGCAACACTGTGTTCGGCCATCTTCTGAGGCTGTCGCCCGAGTTCTACGACCGCTGGCGTACAGGCGATCTGATGAGCCGGGCCACCAACGATATTCTCGCCGTCAGGCAGGTGTCCGGACCGGCCATCATGTACCTGGTGAACACGACTACCATATCGATTCTCGCCCTGAGCCTGATGATCTGGATCGACCTGCGGCTCACGCTGCTCGCCATGATCCCCATGGTGCTGCTCCCTCTCACCATGGCTCAATTCGGCAAACGGATTCACACCCGCTTCGAGCGTATTCAGGCCCAGTTTTCGGAGCTGTCGAATTTCGCCCAGGAGAACCTGGCCGGTATCCGTATCGTGAAAGCGTACGCCCGGGAGTCGGACCATGTGGGCAAGTTTGAGGTCCTGAACCGGGAATATCTGGGCCGGAACATGGCCCTGGCGCGGGTATGGGGGGCGTTTTTCCCTGCTCTGCATCTTCTGGGCGGCCTGGCCTCGATCATCGTTCTGTGGGCGGGTGGCAGGCAGGTCATCGCGGGTACGATCACACTGGGCGGGTTCGTAGCTTTCGGCTTCTACCTGACTCTGCTGATGTGGCCCATGATCGCTCTGGGCTGGGTCACTAACCTGTTCCAGCGCGGGTCGGCTTCGATGGCCCGGATCAACGCTCTGCTATCCGAACCACCGCAGATCGTGGATCAGACTGATCCGGTCGTCCCGGAGCGGTTCCGGGGCGAGATCGAGTTCGCCGGGGTCTCATTCCGTTATCCGAACACAGAGCGCTGGATTCTGCGCGACGTCTCGTTCCGCATCGAACCGGGCGAGACTGTCGCCATCGTCGGAGCGACGGCCAGCGGGAAGACCACGCTGGCTCGCCTTATCCCGCGTCTGTACGACGTTTCGGAGGGCTCCGTGCGCATCGACGGCGTAGACGTCCGGGAGCTGGGCCTCGAAGCCCTGAGGAATGCTGTGTCTGTGGTTCCGCAGGAGCCGTTTCTGTTCAGCGAACGGCTGAACAGGAACCTGACCCTGCGCAACGGAGACGGGGCCGCCGTCAACGCGGACAGCCTCGAAACCGCTATCCAAATCGCGCAGCTCAAGGATACGCTGGATATCCTGCCGGACGGCATCGAAACCCGGCTTGGAGAGCGGGGCATCAACCTGTCCGGAGGTCAGAAGCAGCGTGCCACCCTGGCCAGGGCCCTGTATCGGGATACGCCTGTTCTCATCCTGGACGATGCGCTATCGGCGGTGGACACGGTGACAGAGGAGGCCATTCTGGCCGGCCTGCGGACTTTCATGCGAGGTAGAACCTCAGTGATCGTCTCGCACCGGGTATCGGCTGTATCGGGCGCGGACCGGATTCTGGTCCTCGAAGAGGGACGAATCGCGGAGCAGGGCACGCACGCTCAGCTTCTGGCCCGCCGCGGCGTGTACGCGCGCCTGCTCGAGCGGCAGCTCCTGGTCGAGGAAATCGCTCAGGCACCCGCCTGAAAGCCCCGCCGGACGGGGCTTTCTATGACGGACGGCGACTACGACCCGCTTGGGTGGATCGCCACCTGCACATCCAGGCACTCGTACGGACCGTCACCGATACCAAATGATGACTCGGGTGTGCACCCTCCCGCGAAACTGTTGATCTGGTCCGGCATGAACTCTGGGTCCCTCGGTCCATGGCAGCGTACGACGAGGTGTACTTCAGCCCCGGTAGGATCGGTGAGCTCGCCAAACAACTCGCCCCCGCCGTCATGGGCGTTCACGCGTCCGCTGAACGTGGCTCTCCCGGATTCGTTCGCGACTACCCCGTCGACGAAGCGGACAGCGTCAAATGCACCGCCGTCATTCGTGGCGTCGCCGTCGTTGAAGATTACGGCCCACAATGTGTACGTGCTGCCCGGTGTCAGTCCGCTCGTTTCCAGCTGAGGGTTGATGCCGTTCGTCGTCCGGTTGATCCTGGAATCACCCAGGTCCACGCTGAAATCAGAGAACGGGTGAACGTCGGCAGTCGTCTTTAGGACAATCGCAAAGCTCGAACCGGTAATTCCGTCGGTTTCCGGCTGGACGGGCGTGTCGGAACAGGCAGCGGCTAAGGTCATTGCGATGACCGCTGGGAGTAAGGCGCGCTGGGGGGTTTTCATCGATTGCTCCTTGTTCTCTGCGAGGTAGCACTCTCGTCAGCTTCGGTGGCTCATAGGGGGCATGAACCAAGGCGCATAAACCGGCTGAAACGGCTCACTCGGGGCGAGGCAGCCGCGACTCTACAAAGGCGAACTCGGCCAGGAGGGAGCTATTTCCGCACTCGGCGTGTTTGTAAACGGGAGCCCTTTGGTTATTTTTCGGCCAATTCTCTAAAGGCAAGCCGCTTGCTTGCCAGTGTGACCTCATGCATTCCGAACCCGACATCAGTGGGCTATGGTGCAAGGCGAGAACTGGCGATCGTGATGCTTTCGATCAGATCGTGCCGCTCGTCTACGAGGAACTCCGCATTCTCGCTCACGCCAAGCTGACGAGTGAGCGCTCCGACCACACGCTCAACACTACAGCCCTGGTCCACGAAGCGTATCTTCGGCTTCTGGACGTTCGCGACGTGGACTTCCGTGACCGCGCTCACTTTCTGGCGCTGGCCTCGCGCATGATGCGGCGAGTGCTCGTGGACTATGCCCGCCGCCGCGCCGCCGCCAAGCGTGGGGGTGGCTGGGTCAAGCTCGAGTTTCAGGATGAGCGAGTATTGACTGAGCCGAGCGCTGTGGCCGTCGAGGAACTCGACCGCGCCCTGACACTCCTGGAGGAGGTGAGCCCCCGGCGAAGCCAGCTTCTCGAGCAGCGCTATTTCGGCGGCTTGAAGCTGGAAGAGTGCGCCGAGGCCCTTGGCATCTCTTTGGCAACTGTGAAGCGGGAACTCCGCTCTGCCCGAGCCTGGCTCGCTTCCGTCCTGTTCCCAGAAGTGGCCGGCGCGGCCGACAGCGACGTATCTCCGTGAGGCCGGACCGCTGGCAAGAGGCTCTGGCGGTGTTCGAGGAGGTCGTGGCTCTCGAGCCCGAGGATCGGGCGGTCCGCCTCGCAGCGATATCGAACAGCGACCCGGAACTTTACGCGGGGATCGAGGCGCTCGTCGCCGCCGATCAGAAGGCCGATCGCCTGTTGGGTCCGTTCGAAAAGCTCGTTAGTCACCCGGGCTTGGGTGCCCTCACACCGAAGGGTGGCGACAAAACCCTCTTGGAGGCCGAAGATCTTATTGGCCAAACGGTTTCCAGGTACCGAGTCCTGAAGCAACTCGGGGCAGGCGGGATGGGTGTCATCTATCTAGCCGAAGACTCGGATCTCGGCCGGACGGTCGCCCTCAAGTTCCTACCTTCTCGGTGGGCCCATCATCCTACTGTGAGAGAGCGGTTCCTCCGCGAGGCCCGGGCCGCGGCCGCCCTGGATCATCCGAACATCTGCACGATCTACGAGGTAGGGACGGAAAGAGGACGTCCGTTCATCGCGATGGCCTTCTACGAGGGCGAGACTGTAAGACGGAAGATCGAGCGCGGCCCGCTCGAGGTGGAGGAAGCGCTGGACCTCGCGCAGCAGACGGCAAGAGGGCTTAAAGCGGCCCACGACGCGGGGTTGATTCACCGCGACATCAAGCCTGCGAATCTGATCGTCACCGACGGCGGTGTGGTCAAGATCCTCGACTTCGGACTGGCGAAAACAGACGAGGCCACCTTGACGAAGGGTGACATGCGGCTCGGCACACCGGCTTACATGTCGCCCGAGCAGACCCGTGGTGGGGAGCTGGATAAGAACACGGACGTCTGGTCCTTGGGTGTAGTGCTATATGAGATGCTGACCGGCCGACGGCCAGAGGCAGAGCACTCGGGCCGGCTTCGCGACGGTCTCCCGGCCGATGTCGAAACGCTCGTGCTCGAACTCCTGAGCAAGGACCCCGCGGCGCGCTCCGGCGGATTACGGAGACTCCAGGGACAGGCACCTGGGCATCCGGAGCCCGGCCTGGGGGTTGCCTGGAACAACTCGAGTTCCATTCCGGGTCCGCGGTTCAGTGGGCGCACGACCGCAATCGGCATGATTCTAGTCGTCGCAGCGGTTGTTGCGGGGTACTTTGCAACACGCGTTCTGGGCCCCGTACCCGCAACCGACGCAGGCCGGAGTGCGGCTGACGGTGCCGCAGCAGTCAGCGGCGCGGCCTCGAGCCGACCGTCCATCGCCGTGCTGCTATTCGAGAATAGCAGCGGACTCGAAGAAGAAGCCCGCTTCGCCGCAGGATTTCACGATGAGGTGTTGACGCAACTCGGCAAGATCCGTTCGCTCGACACCAAGTCGCGCACGTCCGTCATGAGATATCGGGATATGCCGACGGATCTGGCTACCCTGGGCGAGGAAATCGGCGCCAAGTACATCGTCGAAGGCGCAGTCCACCGGGCCGTTGGAAGGATCAGGATTGACGTAGGACTCTTCGAAGCCCGCACGAACGAGCGGATCTGGGGCAATTCGTACGATGGCGAGCTTACCGTGGGCAATATGCTCGACATCCAGCGAGACATTGCTGTGCGAGTCGCGACATCGCTTGGGGCTGAAGTACTTCCAGCAGAGCAGGTTCAACTCCGCGTCAAAGCCCCGGAGAACATGACGGCATACGAGCGCTATCTCGATGGTCTCTTCCACCTGCGTGCGATCACGCTCGGGGCCGAAGATTGGCCGGGAGCGCACCAACGAGCCATTGAGAGCCTGGACGCGGCCATCGCTCTGGCGCCCGACTGGGCCCCTCCCCGTGCAGCTCTGGGTCGCGTATATCATTTTTGGGCGAGCACCGAGGTGGAGCCCAGACTAAATTTCAAGAGGTCGCGGGACGCTCTTGACGCTGCACTCCGACTCGACAGCCTCCATGCCCCGGCCTGGGCGTCGCTCGGTTTCGTCCGTCACTTCTGGGAGCGCGATTTTGAAGGTTCCGAAGACGCCTATCAACGCGCGCTGAGTCTCGGGTGGCCGCACCGCTGGGGGCATGCAATTCTACTCCTGTCATGGAGCCGGTTCCCCGAGAGTGTCGATGCCTTCCGGAAGAGTGCCTTTGTTGATCCGTGGTCGGCCATTATTCAAACTCAACTCGGTACTGCGCTCCTGTGTGCGGGGGAGTACGAGGAGGCGATCGACCAGCTGAAACGTGTGCTCTCGAGTTGGGACGGCGACCACGAGCGAGCGGAGTTGGCGTACGCGTATCTGAAAGCCGGCCGACGAGAGGAGGCGCTCGCCGAACTGGACGGGCTCACGCGCCGAGGCGTCTCCAACGCCCTGATGCCACTGGCCTACGCACTCGCGGGGAGAACTGAGGCCGCAACGGGGCTGCTGGCCGAGGTCGAACGCGGTCCGCCAGGTTTCTTTTTCAGCCCGTGGACGGTCGCCGCCGCTATCGAGTTGGGAGAGCGGGAGCGCGCGCTCGATTACCTGGAGTGGGCGGTGAACGAACATCCCCCGAGGCTGCTGCTGAACGTGCGGTGCCTGGAGGAGGTCAGGAGGTTGTCGGGCGATCCGCGGTACGAACGGGTGCTCGATCGTGTCGGATTCCCGGACTGAAGGCACCCGGAGTGTCTCCGGCGTCAGATGCGCTCGAGAATGAACTCGGGCGTGAAACGGGCCCCCCAGGCCGCCAGCTGTGTAAACCGTCCGCTGACGAGCAGCGCTCCCACCAGGACCAGCAGCGCCCCGCTGGCTCTCTCCACCCACGGGATGAAGCGCCTGAAACGCGCGAAGGAGCTGAGAAACCAGGAGAAGGCCAGCGATGTGAGAAGGAACGGTATGGCCAGCCCGGCCGAGTAGAAAGTCAGCAGAATGATGCCGTCCTGCACCGTCCCGGTGCTCGCGGCGAGAGTCAGAATTCCGCCCAGAATGGGGCCTATGCAGGGCGTCCAGCCGGCGCCGAAGGTGATCCCGACCACTGTGGTGCCCAGATATCCGACTGGCTTGTCGCGCAGGTGGTATCGCCGCTCACGGGCCAGAAACAGGCCCGGCCGCAGCCCGAGCAAGTACAGCCCGAACAGGATCACGATCCCGCCGCCCACGCGTGACACCCAGACCGCGTTCTGGCGCAGAAAGGCGCCGATCAGGGTGGCTCCGGCTCCCAGCGCGATGAAGATGAGGCTGAATCCCAACACGAAGAACAGGGAATGGATGAAGGATGCGCGCCGGACTGCAGCTCCTCCACGTTCCAACTCTTCGGCCCCGATGCCAGTCACGAACGAGAGGTACGACGGTACGAGCGGAAGCACGCAAGGCGAGAGGAAAGAGAGTGTGCCGGCTAGCAGCGCGACAGCAAACCCGATGTTTTCAAAGCCTTCCAAACAACTCTCCTACCCCAGGGCCGGCACCGGCTCCAACGTGACGAGGCGATCCCACGTCTGAGGGCAGCCGTCCAGTCGGTAGTACGCTGGCTCGCGTTCTTCTCCGAGACGCCGCTTGAACCCCTCGATGAGCCGTTCCAACCGGCCGCTCGGGACGACGCCAAATTCTGTCACCTCTTCAACCGCCGGACCGCTCCGCCCGTTCCCGGCCTCGATCCGCGCCGCGCACAGGCGCCGAGTATCGGCGGACAGGAACCTGGTGAACAAGAAGAACTCGGTCGAGGAAGCCAGATCAACCAGCGGCGGGAAAATCCACAGATCGGAAATCTCGATCGGTGAGACGGCGCGGCCCAGTTCGCGCAGCTTGTGCACGACTTCAGTGTCTAGTTCAGTGCCTTTTGTGTCCATTCCCTCCTCGCGACGACAAGAGTATGCGGATCAGGCGCCGCGGCCAGGCGGCGTGTGGACAGGCGGGACGAAGAAATCTATGGGGGATGTCGCCGTGGGTACAGGGGTCGTCAAACGACGGCTCTGAGGAGAGCGACAACCTGGCGCTCGGCCTCGTCCAGGCCGCAGGACATGAGAACACCCGCCGCCTTAACGTGCCCTCCGCCTCCCAGCTCGCGGGCCACCGCCGCGACGTCGGTGCTTCCGTTCGAACGCAGCGAGGCCTTGGTCTTCCCGTCCGGCAGCTCTCTCAGGAATACCGCCACCTCTATGCCGGCCAGCTGCCGGGGAATGTCCACGATCCCTTCCAGGTCCTCGGAGCTGGCGCCGGACTCCATAAGCTCTTTGTGGGTCAGGCGGATAGAGGCGATGGGATGGCCCTCGTCTACGCTCAGCGCGGCCAGGGCACGGCGCCGAATAGCCAGCCCGGCCACAGTGCGCTGGCCGTAAAGGCGCCGGAACATGTCCTCCGGATCCACGCCCCGCCTGAGCAGCTCGGCACAGATTTCGAGCGCCCGGGGCGAGGTGTTGGAGAAGCGGAACGACCCGGTGTCGGTGACAATAGCCACGTACAGGCCAGCCGCCTCCTCCTCGGTCACCCCTCCGCCATCGGCGGTGATAAGATCGTATACGAGCTCGCCCGTGGCGCAGGCCCTGGCGTCCCGCACGGCGGGCTGGCCCAGATTCGGTCCCACGGGAGGATGGTGATCGAGGACCATCACGTGTTTGCCGTCCAGGTGACGCATCAGGGCGCCGATTCTGGCCGGCTCCGCGGTATCAAGCACGAGCACTTTGTCGGCCTCGGCGAGGGCCTTCCGACCGCCTTCGTCCGCCGGGGTCCAGGCCTGGGTCTTCCCGAGAAGAAAGCGGAAACTGTCGGGGAAAGGCGTAGGGTTGACGATAGTGCTGCTGACGCCGTTGCGGCGCAGATAGTGCGCCACCGCCGCTTCGCTTCCGGCCCCATCGCCGTCCGCGTTCAGGTGCGTGGTGAGTACGACATGCAGGCTGGAAAGAAGCTCCAGCCGAATTCTGTGCAGCCCTTCCTGCCGCTGGAGATCAGGCTCCTGGATCGGCGGTCTCCGATCCGGAGTCTGAGGCGCCCGGCTTGAGAATCCGGACATAGCAGTACACGACCAGCACTGTGACGCTGACGATACTGACCAGCATGAATCCCAACGCGAAACCTGTCACCTTCGTCTCCTCTTACCTGGCTGCGGGCCGCTCAGGCGGCCGGCGCCTTTCGGGCCCACGCCTTTTTGATCAGCGTTAGACCGACGATGATCAGCAGCACCATCATAGCCCGGCTGAACCACAGATACGGTATGTCTTCCGCTGCCTGCCCGTCCATCAGCAGCACCGGAAGCGCCTGTTCCTTACCCCACCATACCAGAATCACGAACAGGAATAGCGGCGTGACCCAGTGCATGATCGGCTTGAAGATGCGCGGTATCTGCAGATCCGCACTCTTGTGCATCTCGTCCCAGCCCCGGTCGATCCCGAAGATGAACGAGAACAGGACGATCTCGATCGCCGCGAACACAACGAGGCCGAACGTGCCGACCCAGTAGTCCCACTCGTTCAGGAAGCCGTGATTGTAGAAGACCATGTTCATGAAGCCGAACAGGAGAGCCACGGCCATAATGGTCCATACCGACTTCTTGCGTTCGAAGTTGTACTCCTCCTGTAGAAACGCGATCGACGGACTGGCCAGCGCCACAGAGGACGTAATTCCCGCGACAAACAATAAGAAAAACCACAGGAAAGAGAAGATTCTGGCCCCGAGTTCCGGCCCCGGGAGGCCCTGGAAGACGACGCCCATCGCGACCACACCCAGATCGAAGGTTCCGCCGGCCGCTATTTCCTGCGCACCGGCCACGCCGAAGAAGACTACCGCAGCCGGGATGGCGATCGTGCCGCCAAGCACGATCTCCGCGAACTCGTTGGTGGCTGCGGTCGAGAGACCCGTCAGTGTGACGTCGTCTTTCTCGCGCAGGTAAGAGGCGTAGGTGTGAATAGTCCCCACCCCGAGAGAAAGAGTAAAGAACATCTGGCCCGCCGCCGCGAGCCACACGGCTGGATCGCTCAGGCTGCTCCACTCAGGATTCCAGATGAAGTTCAGCCCGTCTACGGGCGTCGCCAGCGCTTCGGGCAGAGTAAGAACACGCCACAGAAGCACAAACGCGAACAGGAACAGAATCGGCATGCCGATCAGGGCCAGCTTCTCGATCCCGCCACTGATACCCTTCCCCAGCACCCAGCCTAGAAACGCGATCGTGACCAGGAAGAAGCCTATCGTAATACCCGGGCCGTGCACGCTGGAATCGAAGATGTCCTGATAAGAGCCCAGGAATCCCCGCATTCCCTCCACGCTTTCCATGCCGAAGTAACTACCCGCGATGCTGAAGAAGCTGAAGCCGAGCATCCACGACACGATGTACGTGTAGTAGATAAAAATGACGAGTGGCATTACCAGCCCGAGCACGCCGACGTACTTGGCCCATTTCTTCTTGCCGTCGGTCAGGGCGTCGAACATGCCGGGGATCGTCCCGTGGCCTCGATTCCCCCCGTAGCGCCCGATCCCCCACTCGATCCACATGAGCGGAATGCCCAGGACGAGGAAAGAAATGAAATACGGGATCATGA
Organism: Gemmatimonadota bacterium; assembly: GCA_039714435.1. Taxonomy (GTDB): domain Bacteria; phylum Gemmatimonadota; class Gemmatimonadetes; order Palauibacterales; family Palauibacteraceae; genus JAZDDE01. The sequence goes on from JBDLJJ010000018.1 coordinate 20,569, forward strand.
ACGTACCGCCGCCATTCTGGGCGGCCTGGACCGGAAAGCGGAGGAAGTTGCCGAGACCCACGGCATTGCCTGCCATGGCCAGGATCAGGCCGATTCGTGTGCCCCAGCGCTCCTGAGCGTGCTTCTCAATGCTCACCCGGCGACCTCCTTGTTCCTGTCGGTTTTCCCAGTCCGTTTCGCCGTGCGCCCGGGGGCCGCGGCGCCGAAGGCTAGCTCGCCTTCGTTAGCTGTGTCAAGCAATTAGGCCGATCCAGCAAGGCGTTTTCGCCACTTGGCCCACGTCGACCCCACGTGAACCAGATGACTGGAGGGTCGGCCCTCCACCCACCCCTCCAGGAGCGAGTCCAGAAAGTCAGACGCTCCCGTGAACGGCGGAACGCGCACTCTCCCCCGGCCGATCTCACGCGCCATGTGGGCGTCGCTGCCGGCCCCGAGTGGAAGCCCATGCATCTCGGCCCAGACCTGCGCCCGCCGGTTGCGGGACGAGTCATGTATACGGGCGTTGAACCCCTCCACCGCATCGATGCACTCGATAACCCCGGCCAGAAACTGTTCGGTCGTGCCGCGGCGGGAATCGAACGGATGAGGCAGGTACACGATTCCGCCCTGAGCGTGGATCTCTTCCGCCACGGCGCGGAAAGTGAGGCCCGGCTCGATGTGCCGGGTCAGGAAAAGTCCGATCAGGTCGAGTCCCTCGGCGGTCAACACCTCCTCGCCCACGATCACCAGCTCCGGCGCTGCCTCATACGCCTCGAAAGCCCCGTCTATCTCGTTGTGATCGGTGATCGCGATGCGGTGCAGCCCGGCCGTACGGGCATGGCTGACGACCTCGAGTGGCGGCACGAGACAGTCGTGCGAGTGACTGGTGTGCATGTGCAGGTCGACGTCCCACAGTCTCCCGTTTGCGGACGGGCCCTCGGTGGCGGGCAGGGGCTGAGTCCTCTCGCGGGCGGCGTGCAAGATCGCTTCCCATACCTTCCGGGCCTGCGACTCCAGCGAGTCCAGTTCGCCCTCGTTGTGCAGGATGAAATCAGCCTTCTGCTGCTTCGCGGCTCCCGTCCACTGCGCCGCTTCCATGGACGCGAATTCAGCCGCCGCCACTCCGCGGTGCTCCGCGACCCGGGCCCGGCGCAGGGCCGGGGACGCGTCGACCACAACGATGACATCGAACTCGGCCTCGAGGCCTTTCTCGAATAGGAGCGGAATTTCGCACACCATCACATCCGCTCCACTGGCAGCGGCCTGCGCCGTTCTCTGCTGGCGCAGCTCTTCGATCGCCGGGTGGACGATCTCCTCCAGCCGCAGGCGCTGCCGCGGGTCGGCGAACACGCGCCGCCGAAGCTCGGCCCGGTCGAGGCTCCCATCCGCCGCCATCACGTCCTCGCCCCAGGTCTGCCTGATCTCGTCCAGGGCCCGCGTCCCGGGGGCCACCGCCTGGCGGGCCAGATCGTCCACATCGATTCTGCTGGCTCCCCAGGAAGCAAACAGTCTGCCCACCGAACTCTTGCCGGCTCCGATCGTCCCCGTGAGGCCGATCCGAATCACCCTTCCCCCTTGCCGATGAGCGGAACGCTATCCGCGGACGCGACACCGAGAGCGGCACACAGGTCGCTGAATAGAGACTCCAGCAGTGCGTCGTACTCGGCCTCGGAAAGGGTGCGCACGTCCAGGCCGGCTCCGGCCATGGTTCCGTGGCCGCCGGCCGAACCCCGTTCGCCGACGACCTCGCGCACCAGCTCGCCCGCGTGAGCGGTAGGCTCGAACGTGCGCAGAGACAGGAGCAGCTGGTCGCCGTAGCGCCCGGCCACGGCCGCCCATGTCACGCCCACGCCGCGCACGAACAGGTCGGCCAGCTGAGCCCCGAGATCCGGATAGGCCAGGCGGCCCAGCGGCACACAGAGCACCCCTTCCCGGCGCCACCCGTGCTCGAGGCCGTAGTGAATGGCGTGGAACAGGGCCAGCGGAAGGCTGGGGTGCCGAATCCGCGACGTGGCCGCCGGATCGGCTCGCGGATACAGGAACAGGCTGCTGCTCACGTCCGCCTCCGAGACCTCGCGCCCCAGATCCATCGTCTCCGTCTGGATGCCGTAGAACAGGGCGGTGGCCAGGCGGCGGTCCGGTTCCAGCTTGGCGATGCGCAGATACTCTGTCATCATCGAGCAACAGGCACCGTACTCGGGCCGAATATCCACGAAGGCGGCGGCCTGGCTGGCCGGCGTAACCGGATGGTGGTCAATGACGATGTTGGCGATCCGGCCCTCGGGCAGGGAGTTGTTGCCTGACCTGGGCTGAGTGTCCACCAGCGCCACCAGAGCGGAGGGATCCAGCTCCGTGGTTTCCATGCGGCTGAACTCGATCCCCAGTTCGTCCATCAGAGCCCGGTTCTCGGCCCGGCCTACGATCCCTCCGAACAAGACCGAGGTCTGCTTGCCGGCCACGCCCTCCAGCAGGAATGCCAGAGCGGCGGAGGAGGCTATCCCGTCCGGGTCAGGGTTGTCGTGCGTGAGAATGTACACGCGGTCCGTGCCCTCCACGGCACGCAGTAGCTCTGACAGGCGGGCGGTCTGCTCCGCCGTGGGCCGGCGCGGATTCTGGGGACCGGACTCGTCGGCCGAGCTGTCCTGGCCGTCCGCCGAGCTGTCCTGGCCGTCCGCCGGCGCGGCCGCCGTCTCTGGCGCCTCTGCCGGCTCGTCCCGGCTCAGGTCGCCCACGAAGTGTCTCGCAGGAACGGATTCGAGGCCGCTTCGGCCGCCACCGTGGTGGCGGGGCCGTGGCCGGTCAGGAGCGTCGTGTCGGGAGGGAGACTGAGAATCTGGTCTCGGATGGAGGCCAGCAGGGTCGGGGCGCTACCGCCCGGGAGATCCGTGCGGCCAATCGAACCAGCGAACACGCAGTCTCCTACAAAAGCCAACCCCGGGCCCACGAACACGACGTGTCCCGGCGAGTGTCCGGGAGTAAAGCGCACGTCCAGGCGCAGGCCAGCCAGATTCAGCTCCTGGCCGTGTGTCAGGCTGTGGTCAGGCGCCGGAGGCTGCCGCAGTTCGAGGCCGAACATGGTCGCCTGCTGCGCGGCGCTGTCGTATATGGGCCTGTCTTCGTCATGGAGATAGAGCGGAACCGGATAGCGCTCCAATAAGCCCGCCACGCCCCCGATGTGATCCAGGTGGGCGTGTGTGAGAAGGATGGCGACCGGATCAGCTCCCCACCGGTTCAGCGCCTCCAGCACGCGCTCCGGCTCGGCTCCCGGGTCGATGACTACGGCTTGGGCGGATCCGGGCTGCCTCACCAGGTGGCAGTTGGATTGAAAGGCCCCCACCGTGATGGAAGCCGTCTCGAGCCCGCGCTCTCCGCTCAGAATTATGCCGGGAAAGCTAGACGGAGAAGGACGTGCCGCAGCCGCAGGCTCCCGTGGCATTCGGATTGTTGAAGGTGAAGCCCGACCCCTGGAAGCTACTCTGATAGTCGATCAGCACGCCGGTCAGATACTGGGCGCTGAACGGATCCACGTAGAGTTTGAGACCCTGCGATTCCAGCACGAAATCGTCGTCCAGAACCTCTTCTTCCACTTCCAGGCCATACTCGAACCCCGAGCAGCCGCCCGGCATCACGCTGACCCGCAAGCCCGCGGTTTCGGGAGTCAAGTTTTCGGCTTTCAGAAATTCGCGCACCTGATCCGCCGCCAACTCGGACAGGGATATGATCGCTCCGCCGGGGCGGACCTCCGCTGGTTCACTCATGCGTTACTCTCCATCATGGTCTCGGTCTGGCCCTCGGACCCGTTCTCAGACGTGTCACGCGCCGCCGACCGCTCTTTAAGATACCTCTCTGCCGCAAACACCGCCGTGGTGGCGTCACCAACCGCCGTGGTGATCTGCCGCACCAGCTGCGACCGCAAATCTCCTGCCGCGAACAGGCCGGGAATAGACGTCCGCATATCGCCGTCCGTGACAATATAACCGGACTCGTCATGATCCACGTGCTCCTTCAGCGAACCGGTGTTGGGCGTAAACCCAATGAATATAAACACGCCGCTTACGTCCAGTTCCGATTCGTGGCCGGTTTTCACGTTTCTGAGCTTGAGGCCGCTCACGCCGGTGGGCTGACCGACGATCTCATCCACCACCGTGTCCCAGATCACTTCGACCTTCGGGTTCCCCAGGAGATGATCCTGCAGCATCTTCTGGGCTCTGAATTCGTCCCGCCGGTGGATTACATACAGCTTTTCCGCGTAACGAGTCAGAAACTCTCCCTCTTCGACGGCCGCGTCACCGCCGCCGATAACCGCGATCCGCTCACCCTTGAAGAACGCTCCGTCGCAGATGGCGCAGTACGAGACACCCCGGCCCGCGTACTCGGCTTCACCCGGCGCGTTCAGCAGCTTGTGCGTGCCTCCGGCGGTCATGATGACGGCTGGAGCCCGATAGGTGTCGCCTTCCGCTGTCTCGGCCAGGAAACGGCCTTCGGAATCACGTTCGATCGACTTGACTGTTCCGCGGGTGAGCTTCATACCGAACGACTCGGCGTGCTCGGCCATGGCGTCGGCCAGCTCCATGCCGCCTATCGTCTTTATGCCCGGATAGTCATCCACCCTGTCGGTGAGCAGCAGCTGGCCCCCGGCTGGCCCTGGATCGATCAGCACCGCGTCTATTTCCGAGCGTGCGGCGTACAGGGCCGCGCACAGACCGGCCGGCCCCGCGCCAACGATGATCAGTTGGTGGTCACGTACTTCCATCAAATTCTATCCTTATCTAGCTCACCCCTGAATTCAGGGGGCAATTTCATTCCTTGCAGCGCGCAAATATGGCATCCAGCCATTCGCCCGGTACGTTTTCGGTGCCTACCGGAGCGCCCCCCGAATCTGGACCGTGCCAGTCCGATCCACCAGCCCGCAGGAGCCCGTGTCTCACGACCAGCCGCTCCAGCGAGGCTCGTTCCTGAGGTCCGTTGCGCGGGTGCATTATCTCGATACCGTCCAGCCCATCTGCCACCCAGCGCTCGATATCCGCCTCCGAGAACGAATCGCCCGGATGAGCAAGCAGGGTAACTCCGCCCGCCTGGCGGACGAGCTCGATCACGCTGGCCGGCGGAGTCGGAGGCTTCTCGACGAACCCGGGACAGTCACGCCCCAGATAGCGGCTGAACACCTCCCGCGTGCTGCGCACCCAGCCCCCGGCGATGAGGGCCCGCGAAACATGTGCCCGCGTGGCGGAACCCGCCCCGGCCTGGTCCATAACGTGTTTTGCGGCGATCGGGATCCCCAAGCCGTTGAGGCGGCTGATCATTTCATGCACGCGGGACCAGCGAGCTTCATGCACACCGGCCAGAAAGGCCAGAAGTCCGGGGTGTTGGGGATCGAATCCGTATGCCAGCAGGTGAATCGAGACGCCAGGCTCGTTGGCGCTGATCTCCGAACCCGAGATGTACCGCATCCCCAGGCGCTCGCATTCCGCCGCGGCCTCGTCCAGCCCCGCCACGGTATCGTGGTCGGTCAGGGACAGGGCGGTGACTCCGGCGCTGGCCGCCGCCTGAACTACGGCATGCGGCTCGAGAACACCGTCGGAGGCCGTCGAGTGAAGATGGAGATCCGCTTTACGCAGCGTATTCTGCCCGCCGGTTCATACGCCCGGGCTGGCCATGGAGCGGGAAGACTCGAACAAGCCTCGCACTTCGTCCGCCGTCAGCGCTTCCAGGTCGGCGTCGGTTCGAACCCGGGCCTGCTCCACCAGGGACACACGGTACGGACGCTGCCCGCGGCTGCTCGTGCAGAAGAACAGGACCGCGGTGTAGCCGTCCCTCGGATCTTCCTCACTCATGCGCACTGTCCACTTGTCGCCGGCCGCCTGTATCGATGTGGTCATTTCTTGATTCGCTCCACCTGAATGAGACGGGCGATGTCCGCCCCCACCGCTGTATCTGTGCCGGACACGTTCACCTGAATTTCATCTGGACTTTCGGCCTTGGCCTGCGCCAGCGCGACCGAGGTGCCGATCAAGAGACCCTTTGACGACATGAGGCGCAACAAATCGGGGTCCTCGTCGGGTACCTCCCGGATCACCGCATCAACCCCGGGTGGAAGGTCCGCTAGAGACTCCAGCCGCCTCCTGACGATACGGCCTTCCTGGGACGGGATCGGAGCTCCGTGCGGATCTACCTCCGGATTCCCGAGCGCCGCTGCCATGCTCTCGATCAGAGCGTCCGACGCGGCGTGCTCCAATCGTTCGGCCTCCTCATGCACAGTATCCCAACCGAACCCCAGCCGCTCGATAAGATAAGTTTCCAGGATTCGGTGGCGGCGGATGATTCTGAGGGCCTCGCTGCGCCCCATCTCGGTCAGCTGGGCGCCGTAGTAGGGCGTATGCTCGAGCAGGCCCCGGTCGGCCAGACCCTTGACCATGTTCGTGACCGAAGCCGCCGTTCGGGCCAGCTCCTCGGCCAGCGCGGATGTGGCCACCGCCTCCGAGTCGCCCCCGAGCTTGTAGATCGCCTTGAGGTAGTCCTCCACGGCGCGGCTGTGTACGGCCTCTGTCATCAATCCGCACTCACATCGGCAGGAAAGAGTCGTCCCCCGTCAACCGGCACAGGAAGGCGGCGATCAGGCTGGCGCACTGATCCAGGTCAGCGTACGAGACGATCTGATTCGGTGAGTGCATGTAGCGATTCGGAATCGAGACGATGGCCGTAGCCACCCCCGATCCGGACAGCCGAATGGCGTCGGCGTCCGTACCTGTCATGGCCGGCAGGGCCTGGACTTGCACCTCGATTCCCTCCGCCTCGGCCGCCGCGACCAGATGGCCGTACACCACCGGATTGATGGCCGCCCCGCGGGCCAGGACGGGCCCCTCCCCGAGCTTTACGTCGCCATGCTCCTTCTTGTCGACGCATGGATGGTCGGTGGCGTGCGTGACATCAATTACGATCCCCACATCCGGAGCGAGGCCGTAGGAACCCGTCCGCGCTCCGCCGCTGGCGGCGTATCCGATTTCCTCCTGAACGGTCGCGGCGGCGACGACACGCGCGGAGCAGCCCGCTTGTCTGGCCCTCCTGAGCGCCTCCAGCGCCACCACCGCTCCGGCCCGGTCGTCAATCGACCGCGCCGCTACGGTTCCGCCCGACAGCTCGAGGGTGTCGGATCTCACCACAGCCACGTCCCCGACAGCGACTCGGGACCGGGCCTGCTCTCCGTCCTCGGCCCCGATATCGACCCACAACTCTTTGAGTTTGACGGCTTTGCTCATGTCCTCGCGCGGCATTAGATGCACCGCCCGCCGGCCCACAACCCCGTCAACCGTGGAATCGGCCGCCAGGATCTCCACCCGCTGACCGACCAGGACCTGAGGATCCCAGCCTCCGACCGCGCGAACGTAGAGAAACCCGTCATCATCGATGTGGTGTATCATCAAGCCTATTTCATCGATATGACCGGCCAACATGACGGTCGGCGCCCCTTCGGCGTTGATCGACGCGAAGCTGTTTCCATGCACGTCACCCCAGATGTCGGCCGCAAACTCGCCCGCGATCTCCCGCCATACAGCCGACGCCGCGGTTTCGAACCCCGATGGGCCCTTGGCGTCCAGGAGTTTGACTAGAGATTCACGCAGTTCTGATTGCATATCCGTCCTGATGTCCTTTCTGATGTGCTTTATCCGTGCCCCTCAGTCCGCCTCGGAGCCGCAGCGCTGTAGCCCCTCAGTCCGCCTCGCGCTCCAGGACCTCCATAATACGGCTACGTAGACCCTCACTAGCGACGCCGTGCGTCGCGGCAGCCCGGAGTTGTTCCAGGAACCGCTGTTCGAACTGGAGGTTCTTGAAGCACTCCACACAGAGGTCGAAATGCGCCTGCACCCGGGCTCGGTCGGCCGAGTCCAGCTCTCCGTCCAGAAACTCGTACAGAACTTCGAGGCATTCGGCGCAGGTCAGCGCTGCCGCCTCGGGCGCGGATCCGGCCTCGGGCGACGAGACCCGTCGGCGCCAGGGCCAGAACTTCATCGGATATACCCCATCTCGATGCCGTACTCATACAGCGCCTGCTGCAGCCGCTTTCTGGCCCGAAACAGACGAGATTTGACGGTGCCGACCGGTATGTCCATCAGGTCGGAGACCTCCTGGTAGCTCAGCCCCTGGAGGTCAGACAGAATGATCGGAACGCGAAAGTCTTCCGGTAGGTCCTGAATCGCACGGACGATGTCGCCGTCCAGGATGCGGTCGAACACCTTCCCTGACGGGTCGGCCGCGAACAGGTCGGCAGACATCGGACGGTCCGCCACAAGGTCGTACTCGACCGGCACGGGCCGGGCTTTGGTCTTTCGAAATTCGTTGATGAACGTGTTGCGGAGAATCGTCATGAGCCAGGCCCGGCAGTTCGTACCCGCCTCGAACCGATCCCATGATCGATACGCCTTCAGAATGGCGTCCTGCACCAGATCCTGGGCCCGTGGCTCGTCACCTCCGGTGAGGCGCAGAGCCAGGCCGAACAGGGCGTCCAGGTGCACCAGCGCTTCCTGTTCGAAGTCGCGCCGTCTGTCGTCAGCCAGCTTGCTCATCGTCATCCGGGGTGTAAGAACGCAGAAGAGTCACGCAAGGTGACGGCTGGACGTAGCTACAGGCAAGAACAACGAGAAGCCGGCGTCCCGTCTACTGCGGAACACCGGCTTCCTGCGGCCCTGAGGGCCGAGACTTTCTGGTACCCCGGCTGTGTTGTCCCGGCGCTATGCCGGAGTCATGCCGGAGCCAGACAACTACCTGCTTATCAGCATCGCCTGGTTGAAGCCTCCGGGCGGGCAGTGGCCTCCGCCGATCCCGAAACCGCCGTAGGTGCCTCTCTCACCGCCAATGGCGGCGAGTACAGCAACGGAGCGGCCGTCTGTTGACCGGTAGCTGCTGACCGAAGCGGCGCTATTACCGAAACCGCCTGCGGACGCGTACGTCACCGCTGCGGCCTCCTCCTTAGCCGGTAACTCGATCAGATCCATCATCACGCCCGGTGAAGGGATGGCGGCGCTGAGGACTGCGTTCATACTGGGGAGCCTTGCCAGGGCGGCGCTTGCGGCAGCCGATGCGCCACCCGCTTCAGCGGCAGCTTCGACGGGCTGAATATTCACGACCTCTAGCGGAGACTCGGCCTCTATGTCCGCCGGTAGCGAAACGAGCCGCGGGCCGGTGCTGTCAGCGCCCCCGAAGCTGGGCAGCGACAGTTGTCCGAAGGCCAGCAGGGCGCCGTGCAGCGCCACGGAAGCGGCCAGTCCGCCCCACAGGGCACGCTTGAAGGTCCGATCAGCCTCTGCTCGCCTGTCCCTCATCATCCTCATCCTCCGGTTTTCGTCAGGCCGGGCTTCCGCGTCCATCGGGCGCCCTGACCGAATACGGCGAATCCAATCTAACAACACCTCGGCGATTTGACAGTTCCCCGCCGGCTAACGTTAGTTGCCGTCATGTGCGGTCGTTTTTCCCTGGCTACGCCAGCCAAAGAGTGGGCGGCGCTGTTCGAAGTCGAATCGCCCGACGTCTCGCCTCGCTACAACATCGCTCCGACCCAGGACATAATAGCGGTGCGAGCCGCTGCGGGCGGCGCCGGCCAGGGCGGCGCGGACGCGCAGACCTGTCCCAGCCGCGAGGTGGAACGCGAGGTGGTGGAGCTGCGCTGGGGGCTCGTTCCGTTCTGGGCCAGGAGCCCCGACTTCGAGGCCAGCACATTCAACGCCCGGTCTGAGACCGCGGCCAGCCGGCCAGCCTTTCGTGAGCCCCTTCGCCACCGGCGCTGCTTGATCCCGGCAGACGGCTTCTACGAATGGACTGCGGCCGGCAAGCACCGGCAGCCGCACTGGATCCACCGGCCGGGAGAGCGCCCGTTCGCTTTCGCCGGACTGTGGGACTCCTGGACGTCTCCCGAGGGCTCACTGAACAGCTGCACTATTCTGACTACACGGGCCAATGAGGTGCTGCTGCCTATCCACCCGCGCATGCCGGTCATCCTGGACGAAGCCGACTTCGCCCGCTGGCTGGATCCCGCACTCACCGATCCAGACCGCCTCGAGGATCTGCTTGCCCCCTTCCCGTCTGAGAAGCTCCGGGTTCGCGCCGTGGATCCAAGGGTGAATCGCACCTCCTTCGACTCCCCCGAATGTCTGCTTCCCACCGAGCAACAGGGAAATCTGTTCAGCTGAGCACCGTCTGACCACCTGCCTGGCCACCCGCCTGAGGGCACCCGGCTCTTGAATTAGATTGATCGTTCCACTTGCCAGCAGCGTGAACGTCCGTCACTTTCCTCTCAGCACCTGTCCAGCCGTCAGCGGAGAGCTTTGCCTCGTGTTTTGAGTTGGAACGCTGGCGTAGGGGTTGACAGATGGCGCAAAAATTGGTTGAGTGGACAATCAATAATGATGGCTAAACACACGAAGGAACGGATTCTCACGGTAGCGGCTCAGCTTTTCGAGGAGCAGGGCTACCATGCGACCGGCGTGGCGACGATACTGCGCGCGGCGGGCGTAAAGAGCGGCAGTCTGTATCACTTCTTCTCCAGCAAGGAAGATCTTCTGGCCGCCGTAATGCAGCGCCACCTGGACCAGCTGCGGCCGATGATCCTGGATCGGGCCGTCCAGGACAGCGTTACGGAGGACCCCCTCGAGCATGTGTTCTCGTTGCTCGGAGTGTACCGGCGCGGGTTGCTCATTTCCGGCTCTACCCGTGGCTGTCCGGTCGGCAACCTGGCTTTGGAGGTCGGGGGCGCCATGCCGCGTGTCCGAAAGCTGATCGAGGAATACTTCTCCGTGTGGGTCTCTCAGGTCAGGGATTGGCTGGAGGCGGCTGGTGACAGACTGCCGGCCAGCCTGGACCGGACCGCTCTGGCGCGCCACGTACTGGCAGTAGCGCAGGGCGGACTTATGCAGTCTCGGGCGGCCGAGTCGATCGAACTGTTTGATGCTTCGGTGGGTTCGCTGCGCTCGTCTGTCGAGCTTCTGGTGGCGCGCAGCCGCTACGAAGCGGGCGAGCTCCGTGATGTCCTGGTGGCCGAACCTCTCACTTCGGACGAATCAGGCGCCCCGGGCGAAGATCAGTTCGAATGGCGGGCCTGGTGATGGGCCAGCTTCGCGTGTTGACGCCTGCGGAGGAGGCGAAGATCCGCGACATGGTGAGGCGCGTAGTGCTGCGCACGGTAGGCGTCTCGGACTCCGCCGCCCCGGCCGGGCGCCGGGCCAGCAAAGCGCCGAGAAGGTCTCAGGACAGGGGACTTGTCACCGAGGGCGACGTGGCCGGCGTTCCGGCGGGCGGTACGCTCGAAATTCCGGCCGGCGCGCTCGTGTCGCCTCTGGCCCGGGAAGTCGCCGCCAACAGGGGGATCTCGGTGATCGAGGGTGCGGCGCGAACTGCCGGAACCTCTACCCTTCCCTCTGCTGCACCGCGGCCCGCTAGCCGGCCGGCGGCGCCGTCACCGAGCCGGGTTTCGGAGCCGGCAGCGTCTGCCGTGGGAACCCGGGCCGTCGCGCTGGGATCCGATCACGGCGGGTTCGAACTCAAGGAAGCGCTCAAGTCCCACATCCAGAAGCTTGGCTACGCGGTTATCGACTGCGGCACCGACAGCTCCGACGCGGTGGACTACCCGGATTTTGCCTTCGCCGCGGCGCAGCTGGTCGCCCAGGGCCGCGCCTGGCGGGGCATACTGGTGGACGGGGCCGGGATCGGCTCCTGCATGGCGGCCAACAAGGTGCCCGGAGTGCGGGCCGCCATGTGCTATGACCAAGCCACAGCCGTGAACAGCCGCGAACACAACGACGCCAACGTGCTGACACTCGGCGCTGGAATGATTGATCAACAACTCGGACGCCAGATCGTTCGGACGTGGCTCGAGACGCCCACCGGAGGAGGCAGACACGAACGGCGCGTAAACAAGATCATGGATATCGAGCAGAGGTTTCTGAGATCATGACAGGCCTCCCGCGGCACGGTTCTAGAGCATGAGTATGAGCCTGGATAACGCAGCGCTGGAGCGGATCATCGAGCAGATCACGCACGAGGTGCTGGTCCTCGTGCGGGGGGGCACGCTTTCGAGCCACACTCAGTCCGGGCGCGGGCCGGCCCTGTCGGCTCAGAACTATGTGGACCGTGTTCAGCCAGTCGTTCGGGCCGGCGCGGACCGAATCGCCGCCACCCTCGGCGTCGCTCCCACGGACGGCAGCCTGGCGCCGATGATAGACCACACTCTGCTCAAGCCGGACGCCACGCAGGATCAGGTAGCGCAGCTCTGCTACGAGGCCAAGAAGTGTGAGTTCGCCTCCGTGTGCGTGAATCCTTCCCACGTGAAGCTGTGCGCGGACCTGCTCAAAGACTCGCCGGTGCGGGTGTGCACCGTGGTCGGCTTCCCGCTGGGCGCTACGTCCACCGAAACGAAGGTATTCGAGGCCCAGAAGGCGATTCGGGACGGCGCCACCGAAGTCGACATGGTCATCAACGTGGGCGCCTTGAAATCTAGAGACTACGAACTGGTCGAACGGGATATCGCCTCGGTGGCCCGCGCCTGCCACTCGGGAGGCTCCATTCTCAAGGTGATCATCGAGGCAGCGCTGCTCACCGACGAGGAGAAAGTCGCCGCCTGCCAGCTGGTCAAAGTGGCGCGGGCCGACTTCGTGAAGACGTCCACGGGATTCGGGCCGGGTGGAGCGACCGCCGAGGATGTGGCCCTCATGAGACGGGTCGTGGGACCGGATCTCGGCGTAAAGGCGTCGGGAGGAATTCGCACTCTAGCTGACGCGGAGAAGATGATCGCCGCTGGAGCCAGCCGCATCGGCGCCAGCGCCAGCGTGAAGATCGTTCAGGGAGCCAAGACATGACGCAGCAGCAGGTTGACCTTCGCACATATGCGTTTCTCGATAGCCTTCAGCCGCAGCACGCGGCCTACCTCGGCACGGTGGCGCGCGGGTTCTTGCCGCTGCCCGGCGACACATCTCTGTGGATCGAGATATCTCCGGGCATCGAGATAAACCGGGTCACGGATATCGCGCTCAAGTCGACGCGGGTTCGGCCCGGGATGCAGGTCGTGGAGCGGCTGTTCGGACTGCTCGAAGTGCACCACGAGATTCAGGCCGAGGTCCGGGCGGCCGGAGCGGCCATCCTGCAGGCGCTGGGC
>JBDLJJ010000019.1:0-33627 GCA_039714435.1 Gemmatimonadota bacterium
TCTTCCCACGGAGGCCGCGGTCCGCATCGCGCTTCGCACACAGCAGGTGCTGGCCTACGAAACGGGCGTGCCCAACACGATCGATCCGCTGGCCGGTTCTTACTTCGTGGAGACACTGACAGATCAGCTCGAAGCGGAGGCGGAGGCGATTTTCGCCGAGATCGACGGACTGGGTGGCGTGGTGGCCGGAATCGAATCCGGATACTTCCAGAGCCAGATCGCCAGCTCGGCCGCACGCTTCCAGTCTGAGGTGGAGCGCGGCGCCCAAACGATCGTGGGAGTCAACGCCTTTACCGAGGCGGACGAGCCAGAGATCGAGATCCTGCGTATCGGAGACGAGGCCGCCGCCACTCAGGAAGCGCGGCTGGGCCGCGTCAGAGCGCAGCGATCCGACGCCGAGGTCGAGGCCGCCCTGGGGCGCCTCACCGCCGCCGCGCAGGCGGACGAAAACCTCATGCCCGACATGCTCGACGCGGTGCGGGCGTATGCGACACTGGGTGAGATTCGGGAGGCCCTGGTCGCCGTGTACGGCAGGTTCCACGAACCGGTCGCGTTCTAGCCCGCGGCCTGGATCAGCGCGCCTGACTTTGTTGCCGGTAAGCCGTCCCAAACCTTAAGTTACAAGGTTCAACGCTCTCATCCGCGTCTGCGGGCCGAGGCGGTTCGATGCCCTTTCCTGAGATCATTGCATGGCGGATAGACGAATACGCGTCGTCGTGGCGAAGCCCGGCCTCGACGGCCACGACAGAGGGGCAAAGGTGATGGCCGCGGCTCTGCGCGACGCCGGCATGGAAGTCATCTACACCGGACTTCATCAGACTCCGGAGAAGATCGCCACTACGGCGCTGCAGGAAGACGCGGACGTCGTCGCGCTGTCCATCCTTTCCGGGGCCCACATGACGCTCTTCCCTCGCGTCGTGAACCTCCTGCGCGAGCAGGGAATGTCGGACGTGTTGGTTACGGGCGGCGGAATTATCCCCGCCGATGATATGGCGGCGCTCGAAGAGATGGGCGTGGGCCGCCTGTTCGGGCCTGGAACGAGGACGGCCGAGGCGATCGACTACATCCGCGACTGGGTGGACGAGCAGCGGAGCTCGAAGGACTGATGCCCGCCGCACCCGGCCGCATGCAGCAGCTCGTGGGTCCACTGCGCGATCTGGAGGACAGGCTTCGTCTGGGCGGGGGCGAAGCGCGTATCGAGCGGCAGCACGCCCAGGGCAAGCTGACGGCCCGCGAGCGCGTGGAGCGCCTGCTCGATCCCGGCGGGGTCTGGCTGGAAATCGGCCTCCTCGTTGCCCACGACCAGTACGACGGTCAGGCGCCTGCCGCAGGGGTGGTTACCGGCATCGGAGAGGTGGCCGGCAGGGTCGTGGTCATCGTCGCCAACGATGCCACGGTGAAAGCTGGAAGCTGGTGGCCCGAAACCATCACAAAGATCCTCCGGGCCCAGGAAATAGCCATGCGCTGCCGGGTTCCGATCATCTACCTGGTCGACTCCGCCGGCGTGAACCTGCCGTACCAGGGCGGCGTATTTCCCGGTAAGTACGGGGCCAGCCGAATCTTTTACTACAACTCCATCATGCGGCACTATCTGGACATTCCGCAGCTGGCGGCCGTCATGGGCCAGTGTATCGCCGGGGGGGCATATTTACCGGCGCTGTCCGACCAGATCGTAATGGTAGAGGGCACCAGTTTCATGGGCCTGGGCGGACCCAATCTGGTCAAGGGCGCTACGGGGCAGGACGTAAAGGCCGAAGAGTTGGGCGGGGCGCTGACGCATAACCGTGACAGCGGCGTGGCCCACTTCCGGGTCCCGGACGACGAGGCCTGCCTCGCCAAGCTGCGCGATCTTATCGCTGATCTGCCTCCCGCCGCCGTTACTGGGCCCCAAGACGAGGCCGCAGCTCCAGCCCGGGCGGCCACCGATGCCTACGATCTGATGCCACCAGACCACCGGCAGCCGTACAAGGTCGAGGATCTACTGGACACGTTTCTGGACGCCGGTAGGTTCGAGGAATTCCAGGCTGACTTCGCACCAGAGATGATCGTGGGCGTCGCCAGGCTGGCCGGCCGGCGCATCGGCGTGATCGCCAACCGGCGCGGAATGTTCCGGACGGAATCCGGCCCGCCGAAGTTTGGAGGGATCATTTACGCCGATAGCGCCGAGAAGGTGGCGTACTTCATGGATGTCTGCGACCGGCACCAGACACCGCTGCTGTTCGTTCAGGATGTCAGTGGATTCATGGTAGGGGTGGAGGCGGAGCATTCCGGAATTATTCGGGCCGGCGCGAGGATGGTCGAGTCGATGGCCACGGCGCGGGTGCCCAAGATCGTGCTCACGACGAATCATGCCAGCGGAGCTGGATACTACGCTATGGCCGGCCAGGGATTTGATCCGGACTTCATCTTCTCGTGGCCGTCCGGCCGCATGGGCGTGATGGAAGGCGATTCTGCCGTCCGCGCCGTGCACGGAAAGAAGCTGGACCAGGCTGCCCGGGAGGGGACGGAACTGGACGAGGAGACGATTAGTCAGATGGAAACGACGCGCGCGGCCTACGAGGTACAGATGGAAGCGACGCACGCGGCGGCGCGCGGCTTTGTGGACGCCATCGTGACGCCCGAACATACGCGCGACGTACTCGATCTGGCCCTGCGCTGCTCGCTGCAAAACCCGGGTCCGCACATCGGTACCTTCAACCTGCCCCAGGGAACATGACGAACCAGGGTACCGGGAAGCCGAAAACGGTGCGCATCGCTTCGGGACAGGGGTTCTGGGGCGATTGGCAGGAAGCCCCCAAGCTGCAGGTCCGGCACGGGCCGATCGACTATCTGATGCTCGACTATCTGGCCGAGATCACAATGTCGATTCTCCAGAAACAGAAGGACAAGAATCCAGACGCCGGGTACGCGCGGGATTTTGTTCCCCTGATGCTGGATCTGGCTCCCGACCTGCTGGCCGGCGGTGTCCGCGTCATCAGCAACGCCGGCGGAGTGAACCCCGAAGCCTGCCGCCAGGCGCTGACCGAAGGCCTGGCGGGGCTCGATCTGCCGCGGCCGCTGCGCATCGCCATCGTCCGCGGCGACGATCTGATGGAGCGGCTGGACGAACTTCTGGCTGACGGGCACGAGCTACGCAACATGGAGACCGGCGAACCGCTGGCCGGCGTCCGTGGCCAGATGGTGAGTGCCAACGCCTACGTGGGGGCGGCCCCCATCATCGAGGCGCTGAGGCAGGACGCGGACATCGTAGTCACAGGCAGGTCTACCGACACAGCCCTGACGTATGCTCCGCTGGCGTTCGAGTTCGGCTGGCCGGAAGACGACTGGGACCGGCTGGCGGCAGGTGTGGTCGCCGGACACATCAATGAGTGCGGCTGCCAGGCGGCGGGCGGCAACTCGCTGTTCGACTGGCGCAGTATCGATCTGGTCACGCCCGGATATCCGATAATCGAGGCGTCCGAGGACGGCAGCTTTATCGTGACCAAGCATCCGGACCTGGGCGGCCGGGTTAGCTGGGCTTCGGTGACCGAGCAGCTTGTATACGAGATGGGCGATCCGGAGGAGTACATTACTCCCGACTGCGTGGCCGATTTTTCGACTATTCAGCTCGAAGAAGACGGATTGGACCGGGTGCGTGTGTTCGGCGTGCGAGGCCGGCAGCGGACAGACCAGCTCAAGGTGTCGATGGCTTACCGGGACGGATACAAGGCCGTGGGATCTCTGACCTATGCCTGGCCCGATGCGCTCGACAAGGCCCGCCGAGCCGATGAGATCCTCAGGGCCAGGCTGGACCGGCTGGGGCTGTCCTTCGAAGAGATTCGCACCGAGTTCGTGGGCGCAGGGGCCTGTGTCGGACGGCCGCCGGCCGGCGACCCGGCCGAACTTCCCGAAGTAGAAATGCGAGTCGGAGTGCGCGGTCCGAACCGCGGCGCCGTGGACCGGTTCACGCGCGAACTGGCGCCCCTTATCCTGGCCGGTCCGCCCAGCGTGACCGGCTTTGCGGGCGGCCGCCCCCGGGTTCAGGAGGTCATGGCCTACTGGCCGGCGCTCATCGACAGAGCCGCGGTCGAGGATCACTTGGAAGTGGAGGTAAGCGAAGCGTGAAGGTGCAGCTGCGCGAGGTGGCAATCGCACGGTCAGGCGACAAGGGCGACACCGCCAACGTGGGAGTGATCGCCATGACTGAGGATGTGTATAACTCTCTGGTACAACAGCTTACTGCTGATAGCGTAAAGCGATACTTTAGCTCTATCTGCGCCGGACCGGTGGAGCGCTTCGAGCTTCCGAATCTGAACGCCCTCAACTTCCTGCTGCACGAGTCTCTGGGGGGCGGGGGAACGGTTTCGCTGATGCTCGACGCGCAGGGAAAGACGTTTGGCGCCGCGATCCTGGGGATGGAGATAGACCTGCCGGAGGAGCAGGTGCGGGAGGCGGCGGACGTGCTGAAGCGTGGAGTCTCGGGAGGCCAGGAATGACTCCGGAAATGACGCTGAGTCAGGTTCGTCTGCAGGTAGACGCCGAGTCCGGAGTGGCGCGAATTACCCTCGACAATCCGGATCGGCGCAACGCGCTCAGCAGGCTCATGGTAGCCGAACTGAGCGGTGCTCTGGCCCGGGCCGATGCCGATCCGGCGGCCCGGGTCGTGCTTCTGGACGCCAACGGGCCCGATTTCTGTGCCGGAGCCGATCTCAGGGAGGTGCAGGCCTCCGTGGAGGAAGGCGTGCTGGCCAGTCTCACTGACGCCGAGGCTCTGGGCAATCTGTTCATTCAGATCCGGAGAATGGACAAGCCGGTCGTATCGGCCGTGCACGGGCGGGCCCTGGCCGGCGGGTGTGGGCTGGCCACGGCTTGCGACATGGTCCTGGCCGCAGCCGACGCGGAATTCGGTTATCCGGAGGTCAGACTGGGGTTCGTGCCAGCCATGGTCATTGCCATTCTGCGGCGGTCCGTAGGGGAGAAGCGAGCCTTTGAACTGGTGGCGCTGGGAAACAGTATTGGTGCCGCTCGAGCCTTGGCCATCGGTCTCGTCAACAAGGCATTCGAATCGGATGGCTTTGAGCTCGAGGCGCTCGAGACGGCCCGGGAGTTGGCGGCGCGAAGCGCGTCGGCGCTCAGCCTGACCAAGCGGCTGCTGTACCAGGTCGAGGGCGCCAGTTTCGAGGACGCCATTCGCGCCGGAGCCGAGGTCAACGCGCTCGCCCGACTGACGCCGGACTGCCAGGCCGGCATCAAGCGTTTTCTGGACCGTTAGCCGGCGGACCGCCTTCAGCGTTTAGCAGGCCGTACCACCTTCAGGAGAGACATGGAACAAGAGACGCCAGAGCCCGAGATGCCGGACCGCCAGACGCCAGAGCCTGAGAAGCAGAGTCCCAAAATGCGCCGGCCACTGAGGCCGCATTGGGCGGGAGCCGCCGCGGCGGGTTGCTTCGCCGGCGGGGCACTGCTGCTCAGCGGGGGCACGCAGTCCGGAGTCGCCGCCGGCATCTTGGTGGCCATCGTCGGGCTCGCCGCCCTCGCTCTTTCGCTCGGCTCGCCGGCTCACGGTCCCGAAGTCGAAGGTCCGCTGGACCTGAGTTCCCGAATCGCGCTGGGACTGCTGGGCGGACTGCTCGGCGGGCTGGCGCATGGGGCGGTGACGTGGCTGGCTGCGGGGAGCGGTTTTCTGGACCTGCTCGGCACCTCGATCGACCCGCGGCTCGATGGGAGCGGCTGGGCCGTCAGGGCGCTACTGGGTCCGGTGCTCGGGTTGATCATGGGCGTCTGGTACGGCGGAATTCCGGGACGAAACTTCATCTCTAAGGCCGCCATGTTCGCCTCCATTCCAACTCTGATCGCCTGGGTCGATTACTTCCCGCGCCAGATCGGAGAGGGACTCTTAGGCCTGCGGCTGGGTCTCGCTACTCCGCTGGTTGTCCTGGCCGGGTTTGTGATAGCCGCGGTAGTCGTAAGCTCGGTATTGGTTTGGGGAGACCGCACCGAGTACGCGCCCCTGAGCCGTCCGCTCGTGCCCAGGTGATGCCGCTAGCGCCCTGATGATTATGGCTTGAACCGGACGCTGTAGATGCGGTATGCATCGGCAGCTTCAACTCAGTCAAGCGGAGCGCACTCTGGAGGCGGTCTTCGGGCACTCCGCGTTCCGCGCTCCGCAGCGGCCTATCGTGCAGGCGATGCTGGATGGCCGCGACGTACTCGCCGTACTTCCCACAGGGGGCGGAAAGTCAGCCTGTTTTCAGGTGCCGGCGCTTCTGGCGGCAGGTCCGACCCTGGTCGTGTCGCCTCTCATTTCGCTGATGCAGGATCAGGTACAGGGCCTGACAGCTCGCGGTGTGCAGGCGGCCGCGATCACCTCGGCCAGCACGGCGGCTGACCGGAAGAGAGCGGCGCGGGACCTGGCGGCCGGCAAGCTCAGGCTGCTGTACGTTTCGCCCGAGCGCCTCGCCAACCCCGACTTCGCACAGGCCGCTAGTGCGGCGTCCTTCTCGCGGGTCGTAATCGATGAGGCCCACTGCATCGCCGAGTGGGGGCACGACTTCCGGCCGGACTATCTCAGAATCGGCCGTTTTCTGAGCCTCCTGCGAGCGGCCCGGCCAAGCAGCCGGCGCGTTCCGGTAGCCGCGTTCACCGCCACGGCGACCCCTGCCGTACGTACGGAGATTGCACGCCAACTAGGTCTTCATCATCGAGCCGAGTTCGTCGCCAGCGTGAACCGCCCCAATCTGTCGTGGGCGGTGGAACGCGCCGCGGGCGCCCACTCCGGGCGCAGACGCGCGGTTCGCCTGGCGGCTGGTTCCCCCGGAGCGGCCATCGTGTTCGTGCGAACCAGGTGGGCGGCCGTACGGCTCGCGGAGGCGGTGCGAACGACGGGCGTGCCTGTGGCGCCCTATCACGCGGGACTTCCCGCAGCGGCCCGGCAGGCCATACAGAGTCGCTTCCTGGCCGGCGGATACAGGGTGCTATGCGCGACCAGCGCCTTCGGCATGGGCATAGACCATGCGAGCATCCGAACCGTATGCCATCTGGGCACCCCCGACTCTCTGGAAGGCTACGTGCAGCAGGCGGGCCGGGCCGGACGAGACGGATCTGCTTCGACCTGCATGCTCGTCTCGCTCCCCGACGACTTCGAATGGCAGCGCCGCCGGATCCGGGCCCGCTGGCCGCTCATCCCGTCCCGCCCGACCAGTAGTCGGGCCGGTCTTTCTCCGTTTCTCCACCTGTCACAGCGCCGCCGCGCCCTGGAGCGGCTGGACTGGATGCGGCGATACGTACGGGCTGCGACGTGCAGGAGAGCCATCATATGCCGCTATTTCGGCGAGCCAGCGTCAGTCTGCGAGAACTGCGACGCGTGCGACCAGGGCGCGTCGATCAGCCAGCGCCGACCCGCCAGGCAACTCGGCGGCCGCCCCACGCATCAAGAATAGCAGCAGGCTCACTTTTCAATCTGGAGACTTCTTGATGAAACGAATGTTAGTTCGATCGCGATTGCTATTCGCGAGCACAGCGGCAGCCTACCTCGGCCTGGCGGCGGTGGGGCCGGTATCCGCACAAATGACTCCGCAGGAGCTTGGCGAACCCGTCGCCGCATACGATCAGCCGTTCAGCACGCTGTCGGGGGTGCGCGAACTGTCCGACGGCCGCGTCGTCGTTTCCGACGGTCTGGAAGAGGCCGTTCAGATTCTCGACGCAGGCCTGTCGTCGGCCACACAGGTAGGCCGCAAAGGGCAGGGCCCCGGCGAGCATGGGCAGCCTGACGCGCTGTACCCCTGGGGGCAGGGCGACGAGACTCTACTGGTTGATCTCGGCAACGCGCGGCTCACGGTGATTGCGCCGGATGGGGAGATGGGAGAGTCGATGCCGATGAGCCGCGAGGCGAACGGTGCTCCGATGATCGTTATTCCCGGAGGCGTCGACAAAGCAACCAACGTTTACTTCCAGCCACTCGGCATTAGTCCTGGCGGTGGCATACCTGACTCGAGCACGGTCGTCCGGCTGGCGGCTGACGGATCGCAGCTCGACACTATCGCGGCTGTTAAGCGGCCTGACATGAGGTCCAACACATCTGGCAGTTCCAACAACCGGAGCACCAGGATTACGCGTGTGCCGTTGTCGGCCCAGGACTCATGGGCGGTAGGCGCCGACGGGAGCGTGGCTATCGCCCGCAGCGCCGATTATCACCTCGAGTGGATAAAGGCGGACGGCAGCATCCGGCGCGGATCTCCCGTGGACTACGATCCCGTCCGAGTGCGCGGACCCGAAAAAGACCGCTGGATTGCCGGTCGGCAGAATGGCCTTAATGTCGGCATGACGATCGACAATGGGCAGCGTCGCATGAGTTTCTCACGTGGGGGTGGCGGCACGCCTGAGGCAGATCCCGACGATTATGAGTGGCCGGAGACGATGCCCCCCTTCGCGGGCGGGGGGGCGGTGTCAGTGACTCCGGATGGAAACGCCTGGGTGGAGCGAAACACGCCCGCGGGCGACCCCGTGATGTTTGACGTGTTCGGCCCATCCGGTGACCGAATCGGCATCGTCGTTCTACCGGAAGGACGCCGGCTAGTCACGTTTGGAGCCGGATCTGTCTATCTGTCGCGCCAGGACGATCTGGATTTCGTCTGGCTGGAGAAGTACGACCGCACGCTGTAGTGATTGGTGTTTTTCGTAGGTTGATCAGCGGGAGCGGCCGGTCTCCGGGCACAGGAGACCGGCCGTCACTGTTTCAATGTCATGTTTCGTCTGCTCCCCGACCACAATAGCTTGATCCACCTCGATCAGCCCGGCCCGCTAGGGACGCTGCTGCACATACAGCATCAATCCACACGATATGACTGACCTCGACCTATATCTCCAGGACCACCATCACATGATGCGGGAGATGGTGCGTGAGTTCGCTCTGAACGAAGTAGCGCCAGTCGCGTCCGAAATGGACGAGAACGAACAGTTCCCGTGGGACAATGCGGCCAAGATGGCCGAGCTGGGCATGTTCGGTATTCCGTGGCCGGAGGAGTATGGCGGAGCCGGAATGGACATACTCGCTTCCGTGATTGCGGTGGAGGAGCTGGCTCGATGTGATGCCAGCCACTCCATTCTTATCGGCGCGCACACGTCACTCGCCTGTCATCCAATCTACCGATGGGGCACGGAGGAGCAGAGACAGAGCTTCCTGACGCCAATGGCCTCGGGAGTCGTGATCGGAGGATTCGGCTTGACCGAGCCGGGCTCGGGGTCTGATGCCGGTGGGATGCTGACGACGGCGGTCAAGAAGGGCGACCGCTACATACTGAACGGTCAGAAGACGTTCATCACCCACGCCGGGGTCGGGGAGATATTCGTCATCGGGGCCCTGACGTCTCCGGACAAGGGGAACCGCGGCATCAGCGCTTTCGTGATGACCAAGGAAACGTGCGATATGGACGAAGCCCGAAGGCTGGGTTTCGGCCATTCGGATGACCTGAAACAGATGTCAGGCTTTACATCCGGCGAGAAACTTCGGAAACTGGGCTGGAACGCGTCCGACACCCGGGAACTCATTTTGCAGGATGTCGAGGTTCCGGAAGAGAATCTGCTGGGCGAAGAGGATAGCGGATTCAGCGTCTTTCTTGATACACTGGACGGCGGCCGAGTCGGAATGGCCGCTCATGCTCTCGGGATTGCCCAGGGAGCGTTCGACCTCGCGCTCAAGTATACGAGCGAGCGCGAGCAGTTCGGCAAGGCGATCTGTGGGTTTCAAGGTGTGCAGTTCATGCTGGCTGAGATGGCGACGCGCATTCATGCAGCACGCCTGATGACGTACCACGCGGCTCACCTGAAGTCGAACGACAAGCCGTACAAACTGGAGGCGTCAATGGCCAAGCTGTTCGCCTCCGAGTGTGCGATGGACGTAGCCATTCGAGCCGTGCAGCTGCATGGCGGCTACGGGTATTCCCGCGAATATGCGGTTGAACGAATGATGCGAGACGCCAAGATCACCGAGATCGGCGAAGGAACGAGCGAGATTCAGAAGGTCGTTATCGCTCGTGAGCTGCTCGCCGGACTGGCTGACTAGGCAACGAAGAAGCCGGCGCGTGCGGAGGTCACCGGACCCCACACCGCCGGCCTGAGAACTGTGACCGGCGCTGTGCGCTGGTCAACCACATTTGAACGAAAGGTGCGTCCGGCCTTAACGTGCAGTGCACGTTCGGGACCGGCGCAGGACACACACAATGCGCCGCGAGCTAGTAATTAACGCGGTCGGCCAAGAGACGCGTGTAGCCATCCTGGAGGATGGGCGTCTTGTTGAGCTGATGCACGAACGGGTCGCCACTATGCGAATGGTAGGCGACCTCTACCTCGGCCGGATCGAAGCTATCTTGCCTGGAATCCAGGCGGCTTTCGTCGATATCGGTACCGAGAAATCTGCCTTTCTGCACGTCTCCGATCTGGCCGAGCCGGATGAAGACGACGACAACGGGGGCGGCCGAAACCGCCGCTCACGCAAGTACCCTCCTATCCAGGATCAGCTCACGCGCGGGCAGGAGATGCTCGTTCAGGTCACCAAAGAGCCGATCGGGACCAAGGGACCACGCGTCACTTCGCAGATATCACTTCCGGGCCGCTTCGCGGTATACATTCCGGGCAGCAGCCACGTGGGTGTGAGCCGGAAGATCGACGACCGGGAGGTGCGCGGCAGACTACGTGTTATGGCCCGCGAGCTGCTCGGCGAAGGCAACGGCGGAGTGATAATCAGAACCGTCGGCGAAGAGTTGACGCGAGATGCTCTTTCCCAGGAACTGAAATCCCTGCGCAAGACGTGGGGTAAGGTGCAGGGCCGGGTGGATGGCATGAAGGCGCCAGCTCTTCTGCATCAGGAAGCCAAGCTCACGTCCGGTATTATCCGCGACCTGTTCAGCGAAAAGGTGGATCTGCTCACCGTGGATTCCAAGTCGCTGCAGCATGAGATCCGCTCCTATCTGGGACAGGTGAGCCCCGAGTTGCTCGACCGGGTGCGGCTGTACGAAGGCGAGGTGCCGATTTTCGACGAATTCGGGATCGAAACGGAGATCGCCAAGGCTTTCGGCCGGCGCGTGGAGCTGAAGTCGGGTGGCCACATAGTGATCGAGGCCACCGAGGCACTGGTTGCCGTGGATGTGAACACGGGGCGGTACACGGGCAAGAAGGACCCGCTCAAGACTATCCTGCGCACCAATCTGGAAGCGGCGACTGAGATCGCCCGCCAGCTACGTTTGCGCGATATCGGCGGCATCATCGTGTGCGACTTCATCGATATGGACGAGGCGGACAGCCGCGAGCGCGTCCAAAATGAGATGAAGACCCAGCTCGGGCGGGATCGGGCTCGGACCAAGGTGTTCGCCATATCCGAGCTGGGCCTGCTCCAGCTCAGCCGGCAGCGTGTACGTCCCAGTCTGTCGCAGATGATGACGAATCCGTGTCCCAGCTGTGGCGGGACGGGGCGGGTTCTGGCTCCGGACACGATTGTTCGTCGCCTCGAGCTGGCCATCCGCCGGGCTGAGTCAGAAGGCGAGAAGCGCGACCTGACGATCCGGGCCCATCCGGAAGTGGCTCTGTACCTGCTCGAGGAGGAGCCGCAGTTTCTCAAGCAGATGGGCAAGGCGACAGGCATCAAGCTGGATATTCGCGACGATCCCCTGATGGGGCACGACGAGTACAGATTGCTGGCGGCGCCCGCGGATACCGACGTCACAAGCAGGTACGCGACTGCCTGACCATCGATTGACACCAACGCGCGTCATTACTATCCTATTTGGCTCTGAATCGTTTTCTGACGCACTCTCAAAGTACCGGATATCGACCACAGATGTACGCAATATTTGAAGCAGCCGGAAAGCAGTTTCGAGCCGAGCCCGAGGGCACCCTCAGGCTTCCGACTCTAGACGCGGAGCCCGGCGAAAAGATTACGTTCGACGAAGTTCTGCTGGCGCAGAAGGACGACAACATTATGGTCGGCCAACCTGCGCTGGACGGAGCCTCCGTAGCGGCGGAAGTGATCGGCCACGGCCGGGGCGACAAGATCGTCGTTTACAAGATGAAGCGCCGGAAAGGCTACCGTAAGAAGCAGGGACACCGGCAGGGCTACACTGATATTCGCGTGCTGGACATCACATTCGGCAGCGGGAAGCCGAAAGCGGCGGCCAAGCCCGCGGCCAGCAAGCCGAAAGCGGCTACTAAGCCGGCTGAAGCACCCAAGGCCAAGGCTGCGGCTCCCAAGGCGAAGCCCGCGAAGACGGCTAAGCCAAAGGCTGCGCCCAAACCCAAGGCTGCGGCAAAACCTGAGGCCAAGGCGGCTGAGGCAGCTGCGGACACGCCGGTCATCGACGTGACGCCCACGGCCCGGACACTGGCTGAGGAGCAGGGCATCGACCTGGCTTCGGTGCAGGGAAGCGGGAAGGGCGGCCGCATCCTGAAGAGTGACGTAGAGAAAGCTGTTAAAGCGCGAGATGAGGACTAGGGCAGATGGCACATAAAAAAGGCGTAGGTTCCAGCCGGAACGGACGCGACAGCAATCCGAAGTACCTCGGCGTCAAGCGCTACGGAGGCGAGAGCGTCCGAGCGGGCAATATCATCGTGAGGCAGCGCGGCACACGGATCCATCCAGGCCGTAACGTCGGGCGTGGGAACGACGACACGCTTTTCGCTCTCACGGACGGACATGTCCTGTTCGCCAACGTCCGCGGCGGCCGTAAGACGGTGAGCGTCGTCACGGCGTAGAGCCGCAGCGGCTCGTTACAGCATAGGCCGCGGTAGGCGGCCGGCTAGCGACCCGTAAAAGTCGGCTCCCGCTTCTCCAGGAAAGCTCCCACCCCTTCGTCTTTGTCCTCGGTAGAGAACAACAGCGCGAACCAGGCGCGTTCAAATTTCAGCCCCTCATCGAGTGGCATTCGCCGCGACGCGAGAACAGATTCTTTCGCCGCTTTCAGGGCCAGAGGACCCTTCGACGCGATTCGGCCCGCCAGCTCCAGTGTGTGGTCCCTGAGCTGATCCGCCTCGACAACCTGATCGGCCAGTCCTATTCGTAGAGCTTCGTCGGCTTTGATTATCTCGCCGCTCAGGATGAGACGCATCGCCTGTCCTTCTCCGACGAGCCTCGGAAGACGCTGAGTTCCACCCCCGCCGGGGATGATGCCGAGGTTGACCTCGGGCTGCCCGAACCGGGCGCGGTCCGAGGCGATCCGGATGTCGCATGCCATGGACAGCTCGCAGCCACCGCCCAGGCAGTAGCCGTTGATCATGGCGATGATCGGCTTCGAGAAGCTCTCCATGGCCGAGTAAATGTTGCCCTCCTGCATGGATTGATATTGTTCGACTGCGGTCCTGTCCTTGAACTCTCCGATGTCCGCTCCGGCGATGAAAGCTTTCTCGCCCGCGCCCGTCAGCACGACCACGCGCACGTTGCTATCAGCCTCCAGAGCCGCCAGGTGAGATACAAGCGCTTTTCGAACCGCGGCATTCAGGGCGTTCATTTTTTCGGGCCGATTGAACGTGAGCAGCGCCACGTGGCCGGGCAGCTTCTCCAATATTACGACGTCACTCATTATGGTCCCTGCCTATTTGTAATGATTTACCATTCGTAGAATCCCTGTCCCGTCTTTTTGCCCAGATGACCCTTGGCCACAAGCTCTTCGAGAAGAGCGGGAGGCCTGAACCGGTCTCCGCCGAGTTCATGATTCAAATAGCGGGCGATTTCGAGGCGCACATCCAGTCCAACCAGATCGGTGAGCCGTAGCGGACCCATCGGATGCCGGTATCCCAGCGTCATCGCGGTGTCGATATCCTCCGCCTCGGCAACCCCCTCTTCCAGCATCCGGATCGCCTCCAGGCCCAGTGCGATTCCCAAACGAGAGGATGCGAAGCCCGGACTGTCGCTCACCACGATCGGAGTCTTCCCCAGCCCGACGGCCAGCCCGCGGGCGCGCTCGACGGCCCGGTGGGCGGTGCGGTCACCGCGCACTATCTCGACCAGAGACATGATGTGAACGGGGTTGAAGAAATGCATTCCGACGACTCTCTCCGGACCGGGCACGGAGCTAGCTATGGCCGAGATGGACAGGGATGAGGTGTTCGTGGCGAGCAGGGTCGTCGCCTCTACTAGCTCCGCCACCTCAGCCAGGAGCCGCTGCTTCAACTCCAGGCGCTCGGGCGCGGCCTCAATGACGATCTCCGCGTCCCGCACCGTGTCCTCGAGACTGTGGCCTGACCTGATTCGGCACAGCGCTGAATCTCTGTCGGCCGCCTCTACCTTTCCCAGCTCGACACCCTTATCGAGATTGGCTTCAATACGCTCACGTCCCCGCGCCAGCGCCTCGGGATCCGGGTCGAAGAGTGCGGTATCGTGCCCGGCCAGAGCAGCGATCTGTGCGATTCCATGGCCCATCGTGCCTGCGCCCAGCACCGCGATGCGGCCTGATCCGTGGTTTACAGGTTCGCAGCCCATCAGTCGACCTGTTGCTCGGGA
This sequence comes from Gemmatimonadota bacterium, assembly GCA_039714435.1. Classification (GTDB taxonomy): domain Bacteria; phylum Gemmatimonadota; class Gemmatimonadetes; order Palauibacterales; family Palauibacteraceae; genus JAZDDE01. The sequence continues at coordinate 14,465 of JBDLJJ010000019.1, forward strand.
GGGCGGCTCCAGTCGATCGTCTTCCGGCGCACGATCTCGAAGGCCGCGAAGCCGAGATCCTCGGCCGTCTGATTGGACCGCTCGGCCTCGGCGCCCGTGTACAGCCTGACCTCGGTAAGCTCCAACTGGCGGGCCCAGCGGTAGGCGGCTCCGAGCATGCGGCGCAGGTTTCCTTTCTTTCGGTCCTGCGGACGGACGAACGGAGTCTGCAGGCGACCGTACTTGGGCGGGTGCAGGTACGGATAATTGCACTCGACGAAGCAGCTCAGCATTCCGGCCAATCCGCCGTGCGGAGATTCGACCACGAAAACGCAGGAATCGGGGCCGTCGATGAGATCGGCAAACACCTTGCGCCTCACGGCTACAGCGTCCCTGGGAAGCTGCCGATAAGCGGGGTTGCCGGCGTGGCTCCGAATATAGTGCGACCACAGAGCGACGATCTCGTCCAGGTCTTCGCTAGTCGCCAGGCGAACTGTCCCTTCTGTCTTCACGCTTTCTCTCCGAACCGGGCCGGCCGCTTTTCGATGAAAGACCTGACCCCCTCCAGGGCATCCGCCGACTCGAAGCACGCGGTCTGCGCAGACAGCTCCCGGGCCAGCATCTCCTCGAGACTGGAGGACAGGCTGGCGACCAACGACTCTTTGGCCAGGCGCAGCGCCAGGGCGGGCTTGGCGGCGAGTCGTTCGGCCATCTCCCGGGTGACTACGTTCAGCGTCTCGTGCGGGACCACCTGATTGAACAGGCCGATTCGCTCCGCCTCCTCGGCGCCGATCATATCGGCCAGGAACACCAGCTCAGCAGCCCGCGCCGGACCTACCAGTCTCGGCAGCAGATAACTTCCGCCCCAGTCAGGGTGCAGGCCGATGCGGTTGAACGTCTGCCCGATCGTGGCCCGGTCCGACGCGACGCGAAGATCGCAGGCCAGGGCGAGATTGGCTCCGCCACCGGCCGCCGGGCCGTTCAGGCTGGCGATTACGGGCTTGGGCATGTTTCGTATCGTGCGCACGACCGTGCCCCCCGCCGCTACGAGCAGACTGGCCTCCTCGATGTCGCCGCGTTCCAGTAGCTCGGCCAGGTACCGGACATCGGCCCCGGCGCAGAACGCCCGGCCGGCTCCCGTGACGATGACTACGCGTACGTCCTCACGCCCACCCAGCTCGGCCAGGCCTCCGGCGAGGTCATCCCGCATCTCTCCGACGAACGAGTTCAGGCGCTCGGGGCGGTTCAAAGTCAGCGTGCCGATCGCTCCCTCGACCTCCACGAGTACAAGCGAGTCGCTCATGCGCGCCTCAGTCTCCCGCCGGATCCCTGTGCACCAGCGCGGCGATTCCCTGTCCCACTCCGATGCACATGCTGACCAGGCCGGTGTCCGAATGTCGGCGTTTCATTTCGTGCACGAGCGAGGTGAGAAGTTTGGCGCCCGTCGCGCCCAGAGGGTGGCCGAGAGCGATCGCGCCTCCGTTCACATTGACGCGTTCAGGGTCCAGGCCGAGTTCACGGATGCAGGGCAGGGCCTGGGCCGCGAAAGCCTCGTTCAGTTCGACCAGATCGAGGTCGTTCACCTCGATCCCGGCCCGGGCGAGAGCCTTGCGTACCGCTGGGACCGGACCGAGCCCCATGCAATCCGGCTCTACGCCGGCCACGGCGGATGAGCCGAGCCGGGCCAGCGCGACCAGCCCCAGGTCGCGCGCCGCCTCGCGGCTGGCAAGCAGGAGCGCCGCGGCTCCGTCGTTGATTCCAGACGCCGAGCCGGCCGTCACCGTGCCATCGGCGCGGAAGGCGGGGCGCAGGCGCCCCAGCTTCTCCAGCGTGGCTTCGGGCCTCGGATGCTCGTCGCGGTCTACGAGGACCGGATCACCGCGGCGAACCGGCACCGATATCGGGACGATCTCGTCCTCGAAGCAGCCGGCCTCGATCGCCGCCGCCGCTCGGCGCTGGCTTTCCGCCGCGAACTCGTCCTGCTCGGCCCGCGACACGCCGCCTCGCTCTGCCACTATCTCGGCGGTCTCGCCCAGCGATACGGTCCATCTCTCCGGCATGGCTGGATTGGTGAAGCGCCAGCCCACGGTCGTGTCCGCTACGGGTGGCGCCTGCCGGGGGAACGCGACGCCCGGCTTGAGCGTGACCCACGGCGCGCGCGACATGCTTTCGATGCCGCCCGCGATGAAGACGTCTCCCTCACCTGCCCGAATGGCGTGCCCGGCGGAGATCGCGGCCTGGAGCCCCGAGCCGCACAAGCGGTTGATTGTCTGTCCAGGAACGGAAACGGGAATACCGGCCAACAGAGAGGACATGCGGGCCACGTTGCGGTTGTCCTCACCCGCCTGATTCGCGCAGCCGATAACCACATCCTCGACTCGCTCCGGCGGAACGCCGGTTCGCTCCAGCAAGCCCTCTATGGTTCGTGCCAGTAGATCGTCCGGCCTGACCGAAGACAGGCTGCCGCCGTGCCGTCCTACCGGCGACCGGACGGCACCTACGATCAGAACGTCGCGCGGGTCGGACACGGTCACGCTCAGTCCAGCGTTACCCAAACGCTCTTGGTCTGCATGTACTCCTGCAGCGCATGCTCGCCGAGGTCGCGCCCGAATCCGGACTGCTTGTAGCCTCCAAACGGAGATGCCGGATCGTATCGGTTGTACGTATTGATCCACACGGTTCCGGCCCGGATTTCCCGGGCCAGCCGATGTGCCTTGCCCACGTCGCGAGTCCACACACCCGACGCGAGGCCGTAGATTGTCTGATTCGCCTGCTCGATCGCGTCGTCCACGTCCTCGAAGGGCAGGGTCGCCACGACCGGGCCGAATATTTCCTCGCGGGCGATACGCATGTCAGGGGTTACGTCATCGAAAACCGTAGCCTCGACGAAAAAACCTTTGCCGTCCACATTGGCTGCCTTGCCGCCAGCTCTGACCGAGGCACCCTCCGCTACACCCGACTCGATATAAGACATGACCCGATCGCGCTGAACTTCCGACACAAGCGGTCCCAGGCGGGTCTTGGGGTGCGTGGGATCGCCGACCTGCATCCCCTCGGCTTTCGCCGCCAGACGCTCCATGAATTCATCCTTGACGGATGACTGAACGAACAGTCTCGAGCCGGCGGCACAGACTTCGCCCTTTCCGTAAAAAATGCCCGTGATCGCGCCCCGAACGGCGGCGTCCAGGTCAGCGTCCGCGAACACGATATTGGGCGACTTGCCTCCCAGCTCCAGCGTAACCTTCTTCACCGTCTCCGCGGCGGTGCGCATGACCAGCTTGCCGACCTCGGTCGAGCCCGTGAAGGAGATCTTGTCCACGTCCGGATGCTCCACCAGCGCCTGTCCGGTCACCGAGCCGCGGCCCGGAATCACGTTGAGGATTCCGGGCGGAAACCCTGCATCGAGCGCCAACTCGCCGAGCAGGAGAGCGGTGAGTGACGTCTCGTGCGCCGGCTTCAGAATGACCGCGTTTCCGCACGCCAGCGCAGGCGCCACCTTCCAGGAAGCGATATTGAGCGGGAAGTTCCACGGAACGATTGCGCCTACCACTCCCAGTGGTTCCCGGAGCGTGTAGTTGAGGAACGGTCCGGCGACCGGGATCGTCTCGCCGGTCAGCTTGTCAGCCCAGCCGGCGTAGTAACGAAAGTTGGACACCACGAAGGGGAGATCGACCATGGCCGACTCGAAGCTCGGCTTCCCGTTGTCACGCGTTTCCGTCTCCGCGATGAACTCCAGGTTCTCCTCGATCAGGTCGGCCAGGCGCCACAGCAGGGAAGCCCGCTTGTGCGGGTTCATAAACCGCCACTTCGGATTCTCGAAGGCCGCTTGGGCGGAACGGACAGCCATGTCCACCTCAGCCGGTCCGGCTTCTTCGACCTCGGCGATCGTCTCCTCGGTGGCGGGGTTTACCGACGCGAAGCGGTTGGATCCCGCCAGCCACTCCCCGTCGATCAAGAGCTGCGTTCTAAGCTCCACTGCCCCTCAGCGACCTTCGAAGGCCGGCGCCCGCTTCTCGATATAGGCTTCCAGACCTTCCTTGGCATCGTCTCCCTGGAACAGGAGCTGCTGAAGTTCGCGCTCGATCGCCAGGCCCTCCGAGAACGGAACCTCGACGCCGCTGCACACCGCTCGCTTGATTCTGCCTACTGCCCGCGAGGCCTTGTTGGGCGGGACGAACTGCTGCGCGTACTCCATCACCTGCTCGAAGAAGCCTTCGGAGTCAAAGATCTTGTTGATGAGCCCGAGCTGCATGGCCTCGTCGAAATCAAACGTCCGGCCCTCGGCCATAAGCTCGATGGCCTTCGACTTCCCGAGCATGCGTCCCATGCGCTGAGTGCCGCCGGTTCCGGGAAGGACCCCCAGGTTCACCTCGGGAAGGCCGATCTTTCCGCCGTCCCGCTTGGCGATGCGCATGTCACAGGCCATGGCGATCTCGAGTCCACCGCCTACTGTGTGTCCGTTCAGCGCGGCGATGACCAGCTTGGGCGTCTGCTCCAGCCGGTTCAGGGTCTCGTTGGCGTGCAGGCAGAAGTAGTACTTGAAGTACGGATCGGACGTTCGCAGCATGTTGATGTTGGCTCCGGCCGAGAAGAACTTCTCGCCCTCGCCGCGCAGGACGATCGCGTGGACCGATTCATCGAACCGGGCCTGGAGAATCGCCTCGTCCATCTCCCGCATCATCTCATGCGTATATGTGTTGGCCGGGGGATCGGTCATCGTGATGATCCCAACCCCGCCGTCTACCTGATATTGGATCAGCTTGTCAGCCATGGTTGTCCTCTCACTGCGTTCTGGATTCGGAATTTCCGAGCTTGTGGGGCCGATCAAGCTAGCGTCGATTCGCTCGCCGCGACAGGTGCTCCAGCAGGGCGCGGGTGCTAGATTCCAGGCTATGCATACTCGATTGCTTCGTTCCGCCGTGGTGACCGCTGTGGCTGCCGTTCTGCAGGCTGTCGGTCCCGGCCTGGCGGCCGCTCAGTCGCCGGAGCGCCACGTCGTGCGCGTGCCTGTCACCGGAACCGTGGAGCTCGGTCTGGCGCCATTCCTGGGGCGGGTAATCGCGGAAGCCGAGGATTCCGGCGCGCAGGCCGTAATCCTGGATATCGACACGCCCGGAGGCCGGATCGACGCGGCCTGGCAGATCATAGACGACGTGCGCGACTCTGAGGTGCCGGTCTACGCCTTCGTGAACCGCCGGGCGCTTTCCGCCGGGGCCATGATCGCGCTGTCCGCGGAGCGGCTGTTCATGCTTCCCGGTTCGACTATCGGAGCCGCAACGCCGGTCGTAGGGGATGGGCAAAAGGCGTCCGAGAAGATGGTCAGCGCCATGAGGTCGGAGTTCCGGGCCCTGGCCGAAGAGCGTGGGTTCGATCCGATGATCGGCGAAGCGATGGTGGATGAGTCCATCGTGATCGAAGGGGTCATCGAGGAGGGCAGGCTGCTCACGCTAACCACTTCCGAGGCAGTCGAGCTCGATGTCGCTGAGGGTGAGGTAGAGAGCTACGAAGCGCTCATCGCGACTCTCGGTCTGCAGGATGCGCAGACGACCGAGCCCAGGCCCAACTGGGCCGAGGCGCTCGTGCGGTTCCTGACGAATCCGGCCCTGGCCCCGATGCTTCTCAGTCTCGGCTTCCTGGGCTTGATGATTGAGATTCGAACGCCCACGTTCGGCCTGGCCGGCGGCGTCGGGCTGTTGTGCCTGTTCGCCTTCTTCGGGGCGCACTGGATCGTGCATCTGGCGGGCCTGGAGGAACTGTTGCTGCTGGGCTTCGGTACGTTGCTCATAGCAGCAGAGATTCTAGTGATTCCAGGTTTCGGCATCGCGGGTATCCTGGGAGGACTGGCGGTCCTTTCCGCTGCGACGTTCAGCATGGTAGGTGTTTTTCCAACCTCTGGGGAGATTATGGAAGCAGCCGGCATAGTAGGCATATCAATCCTCGTCCTCGCGGCCCTCGGATACGCCATATTCCGCCATCTACCGCACAGCAGGAGTATGTCGGGGGTGTTTCTGGAGGGCTCGACAAGCGCCGACACGGGATACATTTCAGCTCCTGACCGGGCCGATCTGGTGGGGCAAGAGGGAATCGCCGTTACGGACCTTCGGCCCGCGGGCACGGCGGCGATTGGCGAGGAGCGCGTTGACGTAGTCACCGAAGGCCCGTGGATCGCTGAGGGCGCCAGGGTGAAGGTCCTACAATCTGAAGGAGTCAAGCACGTGGTACGGGAGATCAAGGAATGAATGATACAACGGCAGTATTTGCGATATTCGCGGCCTTCTCGGCCATCCTGCTCATCGCGATCATCGGCTGGGCGGTGCCGGTCCGCCTGTGGATCGAGGCCATCTCGTCAGGCGTAAGCGTGAAGATCGGGAGCCTGATCGGCATGCGGCTCCGAAAAGTGAGCCCGCCGAGCATCGTTCGTCCCCTGATCGCGGCGACTAAGGCCGGACTGACTCTCGACACGGGAAGCCTCGAGGCGCATTACCTGGCAGGAGGCGACGTCAGGCGTGTGGTGAACGCTCTCATTGCGGCCGACAAAGCGTCTATCGATCTCGGTTTCGGGCAGGCGGCTGCCATCGACCTGGCCGGGCGAGATGTCTTCGAAGCGGTTCAGGTTTCGGTCAATCCCAAGGTGATCCAGACGCCAAAGGTCTCAGCCATGGCCAAGGACGGGATTCAGCTGATAGCCATCGCGCGTGTGACGGTCCGGGCCAACATCAATCGGCTGGTTGGCGGAGCTGGGGAAGAGACGATTCTGGCCCGGGTGGGTGAGGGGATCGTCAGCACGATAGGCTCGGCGGACACGCACGCGGCCGTGCTTGAAAATCCCGATGCGATCTCCAAGACCGTGCTGGCCAAGGGCCTGGACAGTGGAACGGCTTTCGAGATTCTGTCCATCGACATTGCAGACGTAGACGTGGGCAAGAATATCGGCGCCGCGCTCCAGACCGATCAGGCTGAGGCGGACAAGCAGATCGCGCAGGCCAAGGCCGAGGAACGCCGTGCCTTCGCTGTGGCGGAAGAACAGGAAAACAGGGCCAAGGTCGAGCAGATGCGGGCCGAGGTCGTGAAGGCCGAGGCGATGGTCCCGCTGGCCCTGGCGGAAGCTTTCCGGGAGGGGCATCTGGGCGTCATGGACTACATGCGCTACCGCAACGTGGAGGCCGATACCGAGATGCGGGGAGCCATCGCCAGCGGCGAAGGCCGGGACGAGTAGGGGGCGGGACACGGTATGGAAGACTTCACAATCTTCATCGTCCTCGGCCTGTACTGGTTGTTTTCGGCGATGAGGAACAGCTCGAAGAAGCAGGGCAGTGGCGAGCGCGCGCAGAAGAGCGTCACGGGCTCGCTGGCCGACAGAATCCGGGAGGCGCAGCGCGCAGCTGGAGAGAAGCTGGCCGCGTGGGAAGAGGAGCAGCGTCAGCTGGAGGCGGCGAAGAAGCAGTCGGCAGCCGAAGAGCCCGTACCTATGCCAGTGCTCTCCCGGGCTGAGCCTCCGGCGCGTGTCCGGCGCGAGGCCCGTGCTGCCGAACCCCGGCCGGTGGATCCCATCGTGTCACACCGCAGCGACACAGTTCGCGACCCCATGCGTGAAATGCAGCGGCGACTTGCGGTAGAGAAGGCCCGCCGGGCGGCAGCCGAACGAGACCGCGACGAAGCGCTGACCTGGATTCGCCGGCTGGAGGAAGGCGTCGCAACTGCCAGCGGGGCTGCGCTTTCCGCGGGAAGCCCGCCGGCGGAAGCTCCGGCCACGCCGCGGCCGCGCCAGCCCGCTAAGCCGGCAGTAGTCGAACGGCGAGAGCTGCCGGGTCTGACCAGGGCTCTCGAGCGGCTCCCTCCGCTTCGGCGGGCCATCCTCTATGCGGAGATTACAGGCGCGCCCGCATCTCTACGCCCTGACGTGGGTGGACTGGGGCGGGCCGAGTTCTAGCGGCCACGTAGCAGGAAGGTGACTCCTCCGACCAGCGAGATCGCGGCGAAGGCGAACCACTGCACCGCATACATGAGGTGTGGGCCGTCATCGAAAACCGGAGCTGCGACGACCGCTGGGGAAGACCAACCGGGCTCACTCGACCCGGGCTCCAGCGAATTCGCGCCTCTCGCTCCGCGTTCCGCCCTCTGTACCAGAAGCGGCGCCACCGAGTAAGGCAGCGCGTCGCGAATGTCGGACAGATCGGGCGCGGCCAGAACCGTGTGCTCCTCACCGCCGAAGTCGATGCGAAGAGGCGGGATAGTGTGCCGCTCCGCAGCCGGGACGACGAGGCCGGTCACGTACACCGTTTCGGGCGGAGCGCCCACGCCTGGCCGGGCCGCGCTAAGGTTGGCGCGCATGGCGTCAGGCGCCGGTAGCCAGCCGCGGATTACCACCACTGCTGCGGGGCGCTCGGCGCCCGGATCGGGAGCGCTGGGACTGGCATCAGGAGCATCGCCGGGACCGTAGTCAAGCAATACCGGAGTCGCCACGCGAACCCCGGGCACTCCGTCCTGGGAATGACCGCGCAGCACGATTTCGTTCTCATAGTCCGGACGGCCCGAAAGCGTCACCGGTCGCCAGGTCTTGTCTCCGTACTCACTAGCCGATCCCTGCTGGTGCGCCAGCCAGACGTTGAGATCGACGGCCGGGCGGGCCAGCCGCTCGCTAGCGGCCAGGCTTTCGTTGCGGCGAACCTGCAGCCGCTCGAGCTGCCAGGCTCCCAGCCGCACGAACAGCGCCGAGAAAACGAGGGCGATCGCCACAAAGACCCACAACCCAATTCCTCTATTTCGCATCGGTGGAAGCTAGAGGCCGAGGCGAAGGAGGGCGACTCGATCCGCCTCTAGCCTTGTGACTCCATCCGTTCAGAGCGCATCTTCGCGCCGTCGCTCCGAACTCGGATAGGAAGGCTTATGGACGCAGCAGAAAGCTACACAATCATTCAGAATCTGACCTCTCCAATGGTCGCCGTTACCACGCGGGTGGGCGACAAGCTGAACGGCATGGTTCTCAACAGCGCGATCCGGGCCTCGCTGGTGCCCGGTGTGCAGCGGGTGTCCTTCTACGTGTTTAAGGGTCACCTGACGCACGAGATGCTCGTTGCCAGCGGCCGCTACGTCCTTCACCTGACGAGCCGCGACCAATGGGACGAGATCTGGGCTCTCGGATTCGCCAGCGGCAGGGACGCGGACAAGCTGGAGGGACTCAGCTACTCGCTCAGCGATACCGGCCTTCCGATTCTGGAGCGCTGCTACGCCTGGATGGAATGCGAGGTTGTAAACGTTATGGACGCCGGTCCCGCCACCTTTTTCATGGGCGAGATCAAGGAAATGGGCCGCGGCTCGGGCGAGGAAATGATGGACAGTGACTACTTTCGGGAGCACATGCCGGATGAGTGGCGTGCGGTCTATCTGGAAAATCTGCGTTTGGCGCAGGAAGCGGCGGCGGCCTTCACCGATCCGCTGGACGACCGTGCCTGGCGGCAGCTGCGCGGCGAGCCGTAGCGAACTGACTGGAATACGAAAACGGGCCAGCGGCACGCGGCCACCGACCCGAATCGCAACAGTAACTACTTGCCGGCTATTAGCTACTACATGCCAGTGTCGGTGTTACTGATTCCGCGGACGGCCTTCCACTCGCCGTCAACCATTCGGTACACCCCCATCCAGTAGCCGGACTGCGTCACCGTCTCGCCCTCGACTTCCATGGTGACGACGTAGTGCCCGTGATCGAAAGCCATGTCATTCATGACCATGGCATCGCCCGGATGCAGAGAGGCCACTGCGCCGGCCGCGAAGGCGTCTTCAAAATTACTGACGATCGCCATCGGACCCTCGACCCGAGCGTTGTGCGCATACATTGCCGCCGCATCATCTGTATACAACATTGCCATCGCGTGTGCGTCACCGGAATTATAGGCGGCCAGCCAGCTGTCGTAGAACCCCTGCAGAGGGCTTGCCTCTGCCATCGCAGCGCAAGGATTCTGGGCCAGGGCCGGAGCGGCGCCGAAGAGGACGAGGGCAGCAGCTAGAACTATCTTTCGCATGATCCTCTCCTATCGCTCTTGGTCGGAATTTGACACGATGCGGACGAACTTCCAGCCGTCGTCGTGTTCATGCATGAGGCCCATATAGTACCCGGATAGGTTAACACTCTCGCCCTCGACCTCCATGGTGATAACGTAATGGCCCTGATCGACGGCCATATGTCCCATTACCTTCTGTTCGCCCGGGTGTAGCGCGATCTGGGCGCCAGCGGCGAAGAACTCCTCGAAGCGAGGCCTCATTTCGGCGTGCCCAGCCATCGCCGGCCCGCCCTGGAACATGGCGGTTGCTTCCTCGGCATAGTGGGACAGAACGCCATCCATGTCGCCCGCATTGAACGCGGCCGTGTAGTCGGCGTACATGGCCGTGAAGTCCGGTCCGGCATGATCGCCGGCAGCACCCTCCGCTTGGCCAGCCTCTTCTTGAGCCACAAGCGGAGCAGCCAGGAACAGGGTAAGGGTTGCTACAACAGGTAGAGTAGACCAGCGCATTGCACTCCTCCTTGGATTGCGGCTCGAAGCCGCGGGCAGGACAACCACTCGGCACAATATGGAAGGTAAGGCAGAAACGCCAAATCTGGCCGATATTCAGCACAAGAAAAAAGGGGCCGCGCCAGTGGCGCAGCCCCCTAATGTCCGGATTGCTGGCTGGATTACGGTGTTAACTCACCTGGCCAGCTGGCGCTTCTAGTCAGAATCGTCCGCAGACTCCTCTGCATTGTCGTCGGCGTCTTCACCGTCGTCGTCGCCTTCCTCTGCATCCTCACCGCCTTCTTCAGCGTCGTCATCGGTCGCTTCATCCATAACTTCCGCCGCATCGTCAGCCATTTTGTCTGCCGCTGCGTCCACGACCTTAGCGGCCTCTTCGGCGTCGCCGTCAGCTGCTGCTTCCATCGCTTCTGACTCGTCAGCAGCTTTCTCTTTCGCCACTTCAGGTATTTCAGTGGCTTCTTCTGCCGCGGCGTCCGCGATCTCAGCAGACTCCTCCGCAGCGGCCTCCACCACTTCAGCAGTCTCAGCAGCCTCCTGCGCGGCGAGCGGTGTAGCCACAAACAGGGCCACGGTCGTTACTACAGAAAAAGAAAACCAGCGCATTGCACTCCTCCTTCGATTGCGGCCGAAGCCGCAGGCGGGACAGCCAGTCAGGAGGATAGGGAAAACGAAACGAAAAAGCCAAGCCGACTGAGCTCGTCCGCAAAAAAAAGGGGCCGGCGCAGGTGGCGCGGCCCCTCTAGGGTCTGAAACTGGTTGGGCTCAGGGAGTGGCAGGTGGGCCCGCATCGGCCGGCCGGCCGGCCGCCGGGACGCCTTCGGGGATTCCGCCCGCCCCGCCCGACTGACCGATGGCCGCTGCCGGTACCGTACCGGCGACTGCGCCCGCCTGCACTGGAAGGTTGGCCAGAGCCTCCGGTCCTCTTTGCAGCGCGTCTTCAACCTGTTGTAGCGCCTTGTCAGGCACTATTCCGGCTCCGACCAGCTGCGCAAGGGCCGCGATGGCCACTGTACGCCGCTCCGCTGGAGAGGTCTCCGCGATCGTGGCGAGAACGGTCTCACTGACGCCGCCCTGGAGCGCGTCCGCCCCGACGGACATATCCGCTGCGGCCGGACTCTCGATACCGGCGGCTTGCAGCGCCGCCGAAGCCTTGATAAGCGCATCGGTTCGGCGTGACACGGCTTCCTGAATCAGGTCAATGGAGACACCCTTGGCGCGTCCCTCCGCTATCTTGCTCTCCAGCAGGGAAACCGGAATCCCGGCCTCTGCAGCACGCGCGAGTTCATCGGCGAACTCCGGGTTGGACTCCTGTGCCATGCCGGGTGTCGCCAGGAGCAAACTCCCGAGCAAAGTAACCAGGATATTTAGCGTTAGCCGTCTATTCATACCCAAACTCCGTTTCTCGACTATCCGTCTGTTTCATCGTAATTGACGTGCAAGGCACCTTTATCGTCACTTCGGGACGTAGTCCTCGTAATGGGCCAGGGCCTCCTGGAGAGCCTCGCGTGCACGTTTGACCCTCATCTTCAGAGCGCTCTCGGAGGCGTTAAGGCGCCGCGACATTTCGCGGTATGAGACGGACTCTTGATGAAAAAGCACGAACGCCTCGCGCAGCAGCGGCGGAAGCTCGGAAAGCGCTACGGAAATAGCGGAGCGGGCCTGAGACTGCTCGACCTCCCGCACGGGGTCGCCCAGACTGGTGGGCAGAGTCTCGAGACCGGCGGAATCTTCAATGCGGCCGCGCGGTCCCCGGCGATAATCGTGGCACCTGTTACGGAGGATCTGGAAACACCACGCCGCAAAGCGATCCGGATCACGGCACATAGCCAGCTTTTCGTACGCCGACACCAGGGTGTCCTGAACGATGTCCTCCGCGGCCGTTTGGCTCGAGACCATACGGACCGCATAGCGAAACAGAGAGTCCTGGTAGCGCTGTACGAGAGGCCGGAAAGACTCGCGGTCTCCCCGCAGGACTGCTGCCACATGCTCGGCATCACTCATCGAACTACCAGCAAGGCTGTAAATCCGCCCATTCCGTCGGATCTGCGGCCGGGCATGTCTTCGGGAACGAACCAGCGGCCTTTTTCATCCACGAAGGCGACGTTGTAAACGCCAGACTCGAGTTGCAGTTCTATAGTCCAGGCGTCCCCGCGGCGGGTCATCGGTACCGGTTCCCAGCCGTTATGAGAACCCGCCACGGATATCGTTCCCTCACCTTCAGTGGCAGCAACGCGGAGGACCACCGGGCCCGGCCCATACTCGGAGACAGGCGCAGACTCCGCAGCGGCCGTCCTGGGCTCGCCCAAACGGTACGCGAATCCGACTGACCACGTCCGGCGAGGCGGCGATCCGAAGATTGGCTCGCCCGACGTCTCTCCGACGCTGCTCCGCGCGCTCAGCCGGTCTGAGAGATCGTGAGACGCGCCGACAAACCAGCCGGTTTCATTGTTCGCGCTGCTCGTCCAACGGTCCAGGCCGGCCCACACCAGGCCCGATCCGTAGTCGTAGGCCATGGCGAACTGGCCGTGGGGGAGGGTGAGGGAGTTCTGGAATAGAGTCTCCGCCCGAAACTGCACAGCCAGGCCTGGGGCAGGGATGGCGACAAGATCCGCCGCGACCACTCCGGTGAGCCTGTTGTCGGCTATTCCCCTGGTTCTCGTGCCCGACAGACGCCCACCTCCGCCCAGCCGGACCCGGTAGCCGCGTCCTGTCTTTACCGCGTACGGCTCGAGCTGGAGGAGACCCCCGCTGCCACTGGCATCCGTTAGCGGGTTGTGATAGGCGAACGCGGTTCCCCTAAGGTCGAACTGAAGACCTCCCCTCGTGCCGCCCACGAAGGGGCTCGAAAAAAGGTCGGCGATGGCCCAGGACGAGTTCGCCCGCGGGCGGGTCGGGATGCCTCCCGTAATAGAGAGGCGAAAGTCCTCCTCAACCCCTGTGAGACCTAGCTGAATGCTCTGTGTGGATGCGCCGGTCGCCACGTCCAGGTCTTCAGCCGCGCCCCAGGCCGCCGTTGTCGACCACTGGGCGTACAGCTGGGGACTGCACAAGAAAAACAGGACGACAAGAGCCGTCCCGGTCCGGGAGGCCCTGATAACCGCCGTCAACTCGAGGCGACTATCAGAGACAGCTGACTGTTAAAGCCTCCGAATCCATCCGCTACCCGCGGGGCGGCCGGATCGGTGACCCAGGTGTTTTCGTCCACGCGAAACGCGTAGTCGTGAACGCCGGGGGGAAGAGCGACCAGGGCTGTCCACAGCCCCGTCGGTAGTTTCTGTAAGGACACTGTTGGGGCCCAGCCCGTGAACGTGCCGGCGAGCGAGACGCTCTCGGCCTCAGGGGCCATGACCTCGAACCGGACGAATATCTGAGGCTGCGAGTCGGTCACCGCGAGCGACGACTCTGAAGATCCGGCGCTCAGCTGCCAGCCGACCGCCAACAACAGCAGTGCCGCCAGCGCCGCGTAGACCGGACGCAGGGTCAGCGACACGTACCGTGGACGCGCGAACCACCGAATCACGCCCGCCAGCCTCAGAAGGCCCGATTCCACGGGCTGCGGCTGGGGAAGAGCAGCGATTCTGTTCATGACGGCGGATTCCAGCCGCGCGGCGGAAAACCCACCGGCCTCCTGCCGGAGCGTCGCGATGTGGCTTTCCAGCCGCTGAGCTTCGTGCAGTTCCTCAGACGTCAGGTCCGAAGACTGCAATTCGCCGTTTAGATATGCATGGATTCGTGCGTTCACTAGATCTTCTCACGAGTTGAGCGGCTCGCCGCAGTAGCCTCTACGGATGCCTCTCAATTTAGCCTGTGCCTGTCAGACGTGATAGTTAGGCGAGCCGTCACATCTCGGAGTCGAGTACAGAGGTAACGCGGAGCCTTCGAGAGGTCACGCCATCACGCCAGACACGCGGCTACCGCGTTGCACCGCAGCGGGCAGCCGTCACCGCAGTGTATATTCGCTCCCGGCGGACTGTGATGGGCGTGGCCCTTTACAGTCCGATCCTCACCGCCGGGGTGGCGAAATGGCAGACGCGAGGGACTTAAAATCCCTTGGGAGGCAGCTCCCGTGTGGGTTCGATTCCCACCCCCGGCATAGCTTGATTCATGCAAAGTCCAGCGTTTCGGCCGTGTTGGCCGTTTTGTCTGTATCGTTCAGTACGGAATGGCATTCTGGGAGGTGATATGGGTGAGCAGGGAGGATTCTGGAACGGTCAGAAGAGGTCCATGGCGGTGGTCGCCGGGACTCTGGCACTGCTAGCGAGTCCGCAGACGCTACCCGGGCAGGACGCTGGTATCGAGCTCGTGGTCACCGGAGAGGCCGAGGTTCTGGCGCCGGGCGTCGTTTCCCTGCCGGAGTCTAACGACGAGTACCTGTCTTTTTCACCGGATATGACGCATGCGGTGTTCACGAGGCGGGCGCGGCGGGTGACACAGCTCTACGAGACTCGGTGGCAGGGCGATGGCTGGACGGAGCCCTCTCTGGTCCCGTTCTCCGGTGATTTCAGTGACAACCGCGGCTCGTTCTCCCCGGACGGCTCCCGACTGTTCTTTTCCTCCAACCGGCCGGTTTCGTCCGGCGCGGACCGCTCTGACAACCTGGACATCTGGGTCGTAGACCTGGACCCGTCTGGCTGGGCAGAACCCCGGCGTCTGGGGCCGGCAGTCAACGGCGATCAGAACGATACTCATCCATCTGTAGCAAGCTCAGGAAACCTCTATTTCGTCCGCTGGGGCGATACGGAAACGGACATCTACGTCAGCGAGTGGACGGGTGGCGGATACGCGGCAGCCAGCGCGCTGAGCGAGATCAATACCGAGGGGCCGGACTCCCATCCCAATATCGATCCGGGGGAGAGATTCTTGGTGTTTACCCCGACGAATCGCGAGGACGGATTCGGCGGAGGTGACATCTACGTCAGCTATCCGACAGACTCCGGCTGGAGTCCGGGACGTAACCTGGGCCCGCCCGTGAACACGGATTACTACGAGTACAGCGCGAGAGTTACGCCGGACGGCCGGTTGTCGTTCTCGCGCGCGGGTTTCGGAGAGCCGGAGCGGCGTCCCGCAGACGTGTACATCGTCGATCTGGAGATCAGAACGACGGGTCGTTGACGGGCCTGATTCGTCTACAACAACGGACCGGCCGACGCGGTTAGATCTCTGAATCCTTCTCGAACAGGGGCGCCTCGAGAAGAGCACGCGCCCGGTCGGCGATGTGCTCCATCTGACGCTCGCGTTCACCGGCCCAGCGCCGCAAACGGACTAAGTTTCCCGCCAGGGCTCCTCCGCCCGCTAGCGCAAACAGCGCAGGGATGAGGGTAGCGAAAGCTGCTCCGAACGTCCGTTCATCAAGACCGCTCGTGGCCAGAAGTAGCAGACCGATCACGAGGCCCAACGCCCCGATCACAGTCACTGCGGCCGTCCCGACCTTGTGAGTACCGAGGCGGAGGCGATGACCGGCTTCGGTCGGCTCGAGGAACGCCTGTAGATTCCCGTTAGTCCATTCGCGGGTATCACCGTGAGACGTGACCCGGCCCCTCGCACCAAACGTCTCTCGCAGCTCTGCGACCAGGACCTGCCACTCACGATCCGTCGCCGCTCTCGGCAGTTCGACAACTCGGCCTACAGACACCGGTGCGCCGAGCGAAGTCCGGCCTGGGAGGAGCTCCGAACGGGCGTTGAGCATCGCCGCGGCCTCAGTGACTCGATCAGGATTGAGCCCGACCTCGCGTCCTACCTCCCGGAGCTCTCCGAGCGTAAGCCCTTCCTGCTCGGCCAGCGCCGGCAGGCCGGCACCGTCCTCGTCAGTGGCGAGGGCGAAGATCTCGCGGACTTCGTCTTCTCGATATTTGCGCTCGTCAGCCACCCTGGACTCTCTCGATCTGCCTTCAGTTTCAGGACGGGATCGAGTATATCAGTAGCTCCGGAAGATGTCGAAGACAGTCAACGCTCCGCTGCATTGCTGTTGGTGTTGGATTCGCATCCGGGACCAAACCACGCCTTCTCTTCAGACCCCGGCACTCTGTCAGCGGCACTTCCTCAAGATACCAGTGTAACCCTTCCACACTGCCCAATTGAGGCTCCATCAATTGGCATGCTCCTGCAGTTCAGGCCGGGTGGTCTGAGAGGCAGGGGCTGTGTGGTCAATCGCTCCTTTATCAGGGGTGGGAGACTGGAGGACGACGACGGGAATGGAGCCCTGGCGGGTAAGTACTGGTGCGGGCAGGAGGTGGCCCGCTACCACAAAGTCGTCGCTGCTGTTTGCCACGCTTCTTGTGGGCGCCGCGTGTAATCCGAGTTCCGGAGATCAGCGTTCCCTCCCTGCTCCCGAGGCCAGCCCAAGAGCGGAGCAGCATATTTCGGCGGCCGGCCTCCGGCTCTTGCCCGAGTGGGATCCAGTTTCTGCAGTTGTTGTGAGCGTGAGCCAAGCTTTCGACAGCGAGACTTTTTCCAAGACAAGCGGGCCAGGGGCTCATGCTCTCCTGGACGAGCGCCTGAAGTTCTACTCCAGCATCGCCGATTTCTCTCCGGATGTCGAACTGATCATGCTCGTCAATGAGCCGGAGCATGAGGATTTGGCCAGGGCTGCGATGCGGAATCGAGGCAATCTATCGATTCTGGCTCAGCCGTCTTGGGTATGGATGCGCGACTTCTTCCCGCTCAGTGCCGCTACCCCAAGCGGTGATCGAGCTCTCGTAGGGTACACGCGATACATGAGCCACGTCAGTAAGGCGTTAGCAGATCATCTGGAGGTGCCTCTGGTCCGAGGTACCGGACTGAGATCGCGGCTCATCGAGGGCGGCAACATCATGGTTGACGGCCAGGGTCGCTGCTACGTGTCGGTCTACGCCTCAGAAGGAAAGCTCGAAGCCGCCTCCGCGGCCGAAGTCAGTGACCTGAGCAGGATCTGCACAGAGGTTCGGACAGTTCCCAAGATGTCGTTCGAAATGACAGGACATATCGATATTTTCGCCCGCTTCTTGAACGATACGACTGTCCTGGTGGCGGACTACAACAATGAGGGGTTCCACCTGGCTGCCGAACCTGTCGAGCGACAGTTCAGTTGCTCCGATCAACAGGTTCGCCGTCAAGCATGGCAGGAGTGCGCACCCCTGGGAGCGGAATATCCTGCAATGGGTCGGCTCCGGATGGGACCTATTGATTCCTCGGGCGATGTGAAGGTCACCATTCTTCCGGCACAGCTGATCTCGACGCTGAACGACTATTATCCGCAGACTGAGGTCGAGGTGCGCGCCCGCAAGTATCATCTGGGGCGGCAGGAACATGTGGACGCAGTAGCGGAGGCCTTTGCCGAATTCGGTTTTGACGTCGTACGTCTGAGGAATCCGACCCCCTATTTGTCATTGGAGCGGGTCCGTTACCAGGATAACGAAGGGCGTGTCATCAAGAGTACGATGCTGGTACAGACCGTCTTTCCAACGTACACGAATTCACTAATGGTCAACGGCGTCGTTTACCTACCCCAGTACGCGAACGCAACGAACTCAGACAACGCTCAAGCAGTATCACTGCACGAGCAGGCGGGGTTCGCAGTCGTGCCTACCGACATGACGCAGTCCATTTCCTTCCGCGGAGCGTCGCGATGCCTGGCGACGGAAATCCACGGAAACGCGCCTTTGCTGGCTTTCAACAACTGAAGCCGACGTTTGGCCCTCAGTCGTCTTCGTCCACCGGCAGCGAGCTCACACCACGGATGAGGGCGTCAACTCTCACGACGTCGGTCTCGGGGAAGCCATCCTCCCGGGCGAGCGTCTCGGCCGCCTGTACGTGCTCACGGCGCTTGGCGGGAAAGCCCTCCCAGATGGAGATGAAGGCCGCGTCTACGTGACGGTAGGCGGCGGATACCATGTCACCTGTCGCCTCGGCAATTTCCGCCGCTCGCTCCATCATCTCGCGCGAAGTCCCGTACTCGCCGGCGTAAAAATACAGCCGCGCCGACATGTCGAACGAGACGTACGAGTCGGCACCGTTCCTGCTCATCCCTTCAGCCGCCGTACGGTAGAGCTGTGCCGCGCCACTCCAGTCGCCCGCCTGGTAGAGAGCCGAAGCTGTCTCGAACAACGGATCCGCCTCAGATAGCACAGTGACTGTTATGGTCGGTAGTTCATACATCGGGCGTGGCTCTTCCTGAGCACTTGTAGAAGAGGGCAACAGGAATACAGCGAGCGCCGCCAGGGAAAGTCTCGGACCCATAGCCATTGGAAACCTCCTTGCTTGGCCTGGTTTCCGGAGATGCGGGCCTTGGAACCCCGCTCTCACTAACTGACTCATCTACCCCCTGCACGCACTCTGAACAGTCAGGAAAAGGTCCTAACCGCTTGTGGGGAGATCCACGCGAGATTATTTGCCCCTCCTCCTATAGCGGTTCCTCCAGAAGCGTGAGTCTTCGGTGGTAGCCATCAGCGCGGAGCGAGATTGGCTGCCCCTCCCATAATGTGTGAGGCGTGCCCGGTCTTCGGACAAAGTGAGCTTATCTGCCCTGACGTGATGAACCGCCGACCAGCTACGTGGCAGATTGCCCCTCACGACGTCCGAAGACCGGGCAAGCCTCACCATGCGCTGGCTGGCACTTCTTTCAGCGAATACACCCGCACCACGGTGTCGTACAGCGTGACCAGCCGGTCACCGAACAGCACCGCATCTCGAAGCCCACGC
>JBDLJJ010000020.1:0-33566 GCA_039714435.1 Gemmatimonadota bacterium
CTCATCGCCCAGTACGATGAGCGTATCGCCCGTGTGCAGCGGCTCCTCCGGACCCGGGTTGTATTCCAGCGGCCCTTCACCGGCGGTGCGGGCCGGATTCACCGCGCTCGGCCTGCCGGGGTGGCGCACGGCGATAACGACGAGACCCGTTTCCTGCCGAATGCGTGCCTGCGCCAGGGTACAACCGTCCAGTGTCGATCCGTCCGGAATCGTCACTTGCTCCAGCCGTAACGAGATGCCCTCGCCCCGTGTCACAACGTCCAGGAAACTCATCACCTGTGGCCTCAGGAGCATGGAAGCCATTCTGATTCCGCCCGTCAGATTGGGGCTCACCACGTGGTCGGCGCCCGCCTTGCGGAGTTTCCTCACCGTTTCCACATCGTAGGCGCGCGCGACGATATTGAGTTCTGGCTGCAGGTCGCGCGCGGTCAGGCAGACGAAGACGTTGTCCGCGTCGGCGCTCAGTGCCGCCACAAGTCCGTGTGCCTCCTGAATGCCGGCATCTGTGAGGGACTCGTCCCGTGTCGCGTCCGCCTCCAGCGTCAGGGCTTCAGGGTATTCCTCCCGGAGGCTTTCGATTCTCTCTTCGCTCCACTCCACCACGATATATGGCTTCCTGGCATTCTCCAGCTCGCGAACGACCTGTCTGCCCGTTCGCCCGATTCCGCAGACGATGGTGTGGTTTCTCAGTTTGCTGATTTCTTTCATGGCTCGCCGGGTTTTGAAGACGTGGGCCAGGTCCATCTCCACCAGGGAAGAAGTGATGAGCGCAAACCACAGGCCCATCGCGGTGATTCCGCCGGCCAGCAGGATGCCGGTCAGAAGGCGGCCGGCGCCAGTCAATGGGTGAACTTCCTGGTAGCCGACCGATGTGAGTGTGATCACGGTCATGTAGATCGAATCGGACAGGCTCCAACCGGGGAAGCGCAGGAATCCGATCGTGCCCGCGATGAGGAGGAACACTACGAGTCCCAGCACTCCAGCAAAGCGACGTGCGAAGTCGCTCCTGGTCTGTCCGACATCGGGATTGGTTGGAGTCATAGCGCCAATATAGCCGCGCCATCGGGGTGGTGGTAAGAGCCTCCCGTTGCGCTGTTTCGGGCCGCGGAGCTACGCTTGCGAGAACCGATCGAACGTGGAGATGAGAGAGTGAACAAAACAGATTTGATCGCCGAGCTGGCCCGCACTACCAGCCTCTCGGCGCAGCAGGCGCGCGCTGCCGTAGACGCTCTATTCAGCCCGGAAAACGGCGTTATCGTGCGGTCCCTGCAGCGCCGGCGGAAAGTCCAGATCACTGGTTTCGGCACTTTCGAGACACGCCGGCGCGCCGCGAGGATGGGCCGGAATCCGCAGACGGGGGCGCCGATTCGGGTGGGTGCGATGACTTCGGTCGCGTTTCGGGCCGGGAAAGGCCTTCGGGACGCCGTGCAGTAGGCCGGGCCGGCGGCGCCAGCGAACTTAGGCGAACATCTCCCTGTCGGGCCGTACGGCTACGGTTCTTCCCTTTATCACGACTCCGTCCAGACCTTCCACGACCTGTTCCAGCACCTGAGCGTCGACGTCCACCAGCGAGAATCCGCCACGGATGTCTATCTTCCCGATCTGGCCGCCCACGATTCCGGTCTCACCAGTAATCGCTCCGACCAGATCGCCCGCTTTCACGTCGTCCCGCCGGCCGGCGCCGATGTATACGCGGGCCCAAGAAGGCCGCGTGCCGCGTGATTCATCGCTAGGCTTGCGCGAGGGCGCTGTGCCTGAGGCGGCCTCTACGTCAGGCCAGGGGCGGACCGGGGCCGCAGCCACCTCGACCGAGCTGCGAAGAAGGCCGGACAGGGCCGCCGCTACCCGGACGGCGCCGTACTCGGCCAGCAAAGGCTCGAGAACGAGCACGTCGGCCGCCGAACTTTCGCTTTCGAGCCGCCGGCGGATCCGGTCCCGGAAGCGGACCAGGCTGCCCGGTGGTTCCTTGGCCTGTCTGTCCGGTAAGGGCTGCACGGTCCAGCCGGTTCGGCTGGCGAGCAGCTCCATGTGCCGTACATGGCGGGGCGGGACGATCGCGAACCGACTCGGCGAACTTCCCAGCGTCGTCTTCAGGTCCGCCAGATTGACCGGTGCCCCGAAGGCTACCACGTGGGCCGCCTCGGCCTCCGAACCGTCGCCGTCGGGCTGCGCGCTCGGCTCGTCAGCCGTTTGGCCGGCCGTTTCGTGGGCCGCCGCCACCTCGATGCCCGCTCCCACTCTGCCGCCCAGGCCGGCGGAAGCCAGACGCTCCAGAACCAGCTCGACGCAGGCGGGGTCTGTACACACCACCGCAAGCCGCTTCCCCTCCGCGGCGACGCCGCTGGCCAGACTCTCCAGGAGATCGAGACGCCCGGCCAGCGATTCCGCCGACCCGACGTAGACCGGATTTCCGGCGTCAGACGAGGCGGGCTCTGCGAACGCTTCCTCCGGCCAGCGCTTGGCTCGCGGAGCCTGACGCTCCAGGAGCTGCTCGAACTCTTCGCTCCACCGGTCTCCGACGATGATCTTCTGCGTGCCGGACTCGACGGTGTCGAGTATGGCCTCCACGGCCGGCCACTCATCCAGGTCTTCCAGGGTCTGCACCCCGTCTACGACGACGAGCTGTACGCCAGCCAGGCTCAGGCGGCCGGCCCGCACCGCCGGCAGGAGAACCGAGGCCTGACCCGCCAGGCAGCCTGCCTCGGCGTCAAGCAGCTCGTCAGGAGCCTCCGCGCGCGCCGCCAGAACAGGAAGCGCATCACCCGTAACGGCCCTGACAGCGGCCGCAATACGCAGCGCGGCTTCCCGGGTCGGGGCCAGGATCAGCGCCCGAGCGCCGGCCGCGTCCGCTTCCTCCAACCGCGCCACCGCCGCGCCGTAGACGCACTCCTTGCCCGAACCTTCAGCAGCGATTAGCGCCAGATGCCGGCCGCGCTCGACCGCCGTCTCCATAGCCGGCACGATCTCCGGAAGCACCGTGTACCCCAGCTTGGCGAGGCGTTCCTGGCTCACGGTGCCGGGGCTCGTTTCTGTTTTACTACTCATCTACGGTGTCCACTCGAAGTTGACTGTGATAGCTGTGTCCGCCTACCCTGTGGCGCATTGTCTTTCCCTCCCGGCCGTAGCGGCAGTCACGCCGCGCGGCTTCAACGCAACCACATTTCGCGGAGTCGAGATGGAGATTGTCGCCACGGTGCAGGGCTGGGTATGGGGTCCAGCACTCATCATCCTGCTCGTCGGTACTGGTCTATATCTAACCTTCCTACTTCGCGGCCTGCAATTCCGCCGCCTCGGACACGCGCTGCACCTCGCCTTCTTCAAACGGCGGGAAGAGGGTGCCGAGGGCGATATTTCCCACTTCCAGGCGCTCATGACGGCCCTGGCCGCCACTGTGGGCACTGGCAACATCGTCGGCGTGGCCACCGCCATCGCGGCCGGGGGTCCGGGCGCTCTGTTCTGGATGTGGATCACCGGCCTGGTCGGGATGGCGACCAAATACTCCGAGGCTGTTCTCGGGGTTCGCTTCCGTGAGACCGATGCGCGAGGTGAGCAGTCCGGCGGGCCGGCGTACTATCTCGAAAACGGCATCCGGTATGGGCGCCTCGGAAAGGTTCTGGCGACCTCGTTCGCCTTGTTCGCCGCCCTGGCCGCGTTCGGGATCGGCAACGGGGTGCAGTCGCACTCGGTAGCCCAGGCGCTAAACGGAGTGTTCGGCGTCCCGACCTGGATCGTCGGCCTGGTCACCGCGACGCTGGCGGGAGCCGTCATTCTGGGCGGTATCAAGTCGATCGGCCGCTTTACGGGCGTTTTCGTACCGACGATGATCGTCATCTACATGCTGGGATCGGGCGCGGTGATCCTGGCCAACTGGGACGGAGTGCCAGAGGCTTTCCGGCTCGTCTTCTCCCACGCCTTCAGCGGCTCGGCGGCGGCGGGCGGTTTCCTGGGCGCCACGGTGGCGCAGGCCATCCGCATGGGTGTCGCGCGCGGCGTGTTCTCGAACGAATCGGGGCTCGGCACGGGTGCTATCGCGGCCGCGGCGGCGCAGACCCGCGAACCCGTCCGCCAGGCTCTGATCTCCATGACCCAGACCTTCATCGACACGATCGTCGTGTGCACGTTCACCGGAATCGCGATCCTGAGCACCGGCGCCTGGAAGACGGGCCTCAACGGGGTGGCGCTCACACAGGAGGCGTTCAGCACCGGAATTCCCGGCCAGTGGGGCGGCATCATCGTCGCCGTGTGCCTGTCGTTCTTTGCCTTCAGTACGATCCTCGGGTGGTCCTACTACGGCGAGCGCAATCTGGAGTACCTGTTCGGCGTCAAAGCCATCAAGCCGTACCGGCTCGTATTTATCGCCGTGATCATGATCGCCGCGGTATCGGAGCTCCAGATCGTGTGGAACATTTCGGACATCATGAACGGGCTCATGGCGTTCCCCAATCTCATCGGACTCTTGCTGCTGTCAGGTGTCGTCGTGCGGGAGACCAGGGACTACATGCAGAAGAACGCCGAGAAAGAGCGCCGCGGACCGGATCGGTACGGACGGGGGTAGGTTTTGGGGCTCTGTCAGCCCTTGAAGATAGGGCTCTGTCAGCCGTCGAAACGGCGGTAGTGGCCCAGGTCGTAGGCGCGGATGGAGAAAATCTCGCGGTCCTGTACGCCGAGTTCGCGCAGGCTGACCGACTCGTCGCGTACCCTCCGCTCAGCGTATTCCACGAAGAAATCACTCGGGTCGTCTGTATCCCGTAGAAGAAGAGCCTTGAGACCGTGTGCTTTCGTATCCTGCACGGATCCGTCCAGCGGCATTTCCTCCACCTGCTCGAGCCATCGGTCGGGCATTATCAGCCGCAGGACGACGGACTCGCTCATACGTGCCCCAGTGTGTAAAGAAAACGCTTCGTGAGATCGGTAACGTCCAGCCCGGCAACCCGATCCGTCTCCGCGTGCACATGCGTATGGCTGTACTCGCGCGCGGCGTGGATGTGGGCGTTGCCGTCGCCCGTGAAGTGAACCGCGCCAGCTGATTCATCGGCCACGGTCATGCGGCTGTGCGCGGCGAAGAAGTCCTTGGCCTGCCGCAGAACGTCTGCCGGATCTGTGTCGCAGATCACCATGTATTTCATGCCGGCCAAACTCGGGCGCGCGGCGGGGGCCGTCAACCGTCACCGGTAGGGACCACGCCGGCGCCTTCCACCATCAGCACGACCGTGCCTCCCGGGGCCCGCGTACGGTGCACGACGCCCTTGGGAACGGTGAATCCCTGCTTCGGCCCCAGGACGAAAGTTTCCTCGCCCACGTCGATCAGTAGTTCTCCGTCCACGACGAAAAAGAACTCGTCTTCCTCGTCGTGTTTGTGCCAGTGGAACTCGCCCTTGAGAATTCCAAGCCGGACCAGGCAGTCATTTACCCGAGTCAGGGTCTGGTTGAACCAGTCTACATCACATGCTGCCACCAGCTCCTGGACATCGATCCGCTGCAGGGGCTCGAAGCCTTCGTCCATGTGAATATGATATTCCGTGTCGTGCATTCGATTTCACCTTTCGAGAGGACGGGGCGGACCGCCGCCAAGATACTTGCTCGCCGCGGGGACGGAACTCTGCCGGCCCGCCCGCGTTGTGCAGGTCGGGACCCGAGAACGAGCCTTCAAACAGGACCGCACGATGAGACACCGGCAGCTG
Source organism: Gemmatimonadota bacterium (assembly GCA_039714435.1). GTDB lineage: Bacteria > Gemmatimonadota > Gemmatimonadetes > Palauibacterales > Palauibacteraceae > JAZDDE01. Next base: position 5,682 of record JBDLJJ010000020.1, read on the forward strand.
CTGACCTACATACCCGCCGCCATTCTGGCCAGCGCGAGTCTGGGATATGCGCAGGAAAATTCCATCAGCGCGGGCGAATTCAGGCGCCTGGACGCCGCTCATTGGGCCTCCGGAACCGCCAGCGTAGTCGAGACAGGTGACAGCGGTGGCATCTCCGTCCTGTTCGAATCCGGCTTCAAGGCGGCGCCCGGGCCGGACCTGAGGGTCGTTCTGTCGAAGAATCCGAATCCTGCCAGCGGGAAAGATCTGGGCGAGTACACCGAACTCGGGTTGTTGAGTGCGACCGAGGGTTCCCAGTCGTACGAGATTCCGGCCGGTGTCTCCCTAGAGTCCCTTGGAAGCGTGGTGATTTACTGCAAGGCCTACGACATCATTTTCTCGACGGCCACGCTGGCTCCTGCCGAGCCGGCTGAGTAGCTCAGCCGCTTACGTATTTTTCGAGCTGCTCGATCTTAAAGCGTTGATTAGAGATGATGGCTTTGACCAGATCGCCGATCGAAACCACTCCGATCACGGTCTGCTCTTCCCGAATCGGCAGGTGCCGAATCCGCTTGTCCGTCATCAGCGCCATGCACTTCTCGATCGTGTTGTCGGGGCCGGCGAACACTACGTCGGGCGTCATGATCTCTCGGACGGAAGTGTCCTTTGAAGAACGGCCCTGGAGGATGACCTTACGGGCGTAGTCGCGCTCCGACACGACTCCGACTGTTTCGGATCCCTGCATTACGAGCAGGGCGCCGATTCCCTTCTCGGCCATCATCGTGATGGCTTCGAAAACCGAGTCTGCTGGTTCGACAGCCCAGACGTCATTCCCTTTGACCTTGAGCAGTTGCCGGATCGTCTTCATCGGTGGCCTCCTGGCTGGTTCCGCTCGCTGGCAGCACGAACAGCGTAGTCCTGAAACGGCGAAACGGTCAAGTTTATGGCTTGCCGAGCCGCTGCCGGGACGTGATACTCTGTCCGTTCTTGGCTTGTCCCGGTTTGGGATTGTGGGCCGAGCCGATGCCAGACAGAGGTGGACACTAAACGGTGACATGAGCGTTCCTTCACATAGCGCCGAGGCTTTCGGCCGTTTCTTTCTTCCGGGCCCGACCGAGGTCCGGCCCGAGGTTCTGGAGGCGCTGCTGCGGCCCATGATCGGGCACCGCGGACCTGACATGAAGGCGCTGCTGGCCGCGGTCGATCCCGGCCTGCGGGCACTGTTTGGAACTGAGCGGCCCGTGTTCATCTCCACCTCGTCGGCTACCGGGTTCATGGAAACGGCGATCGTAAACCTGTGCGCGCGCAGGACCCTGTGTGTGATCGGCGGTGCCTTTGCCGAGAGATTCCACAAGATCGCGGCGCGCTGCGGCCGAGAGGCGGACGTGCTGGAGGTGGAGTGGGGCGAGCCCAACACGGCGGACAGCGTCCGCCAGGCGTTGGCCGCGTCACCGGGGGTGTACGATCTGGTCACCGTCGTGCACTCCGAGACATCGACCGGTGTGTTGAACCCGATTCAGGACATCGCCGCGGCCGTTCACGAGTTTGAGGACGTGCTTCTGGCGGTGGACAGTGTCAGTTCGCTGGCCGGAGCCGAGCTGTACTTTGACGATTGGAAGCTGGATTTTCTGCTCACCGGTTCGCAGAAGGCTCTGGCTCTACCTCCGGGTCTGGCTTTCGCGGCCGCCTCGGAACGCGCCCTGGACAGGGCGCGCGGAATTCCGCAGCGCAGCTACTACTTCGATCTGGTGGACTTCGACCGCCGGGCCCGTGAACACCAGACCGCCAATACGCCCGCTTTGTCGCTCATCTACGCGCTGGAAGTTCAGCTGGGGAGAATCGCGGCGGAGGGCTTAAGCGACAGATGGGCCCGCCACGCGGCCATGGCCGCCCGAACGTACTCCTGGGTGGACCATATGAGCGCCACGACCGGCGAGCCGTTCAGGATCCTGGCCAGAGACGGGTACCGGTCGCCGACCGTGTCAGCCGTCGTTCTTCCGGACGCGTTGACCGGGCCGCAGATAACAGCGGCTCTGGGGGAACGAGGGTTCACGATTGCCCCGGGATACGGGTCGATGAAAGATGACATCATCCGCATCGGCCACATGGGTGATCACACCGCCGGCGAGCTCGAACTGCTTCTGGAAGCGCTGACGGAGATCGTAGGCAACTCTCTGGGAGCGCCGGTATGACCAAGCTGCTTGTTCTGGCCGACGCGCTGTCTCCCGAAGGAGTAGCCATCCTGGAGGATAGCGCCGGGCTCAACGTGGCCGACCTGTCAGCGCAACCCCGGGAAGCCCTCAAGGACCGGCTGGGCACCGCCGCCGGCCTCATCGTCCGGAGCTCTACACAGGCCGATGCCGATCTCCTGGCGAGCGCCGCGGAACTGGAAGTGATCGGCAGGGCCGGAGTCGGACTAGACAACATCGATGTGGAGGAGGCGACGCGCCGAGGGATCGCGGTCTTGAACGCGCCGGCCGGGAACACCGTGTCCACGGCGGAGCTGGCTTTCGCGCTGCTTCTTTCGGCGGCGCGAAAGATAGTCGCGGCGGATCGCTCGCTGCGCAGCGGTGAGTGGGACCGGAAGAGGTTTCGCGGACCACAGCTCAGCGGCAAGACGCTTGGTGTGATCGGGGCGGGCCGGATCGGCACCGAGGTCGTCCGGCGTGGCCGTGCGTTCGGGATGAAGGTTCTCATCTTCGACCCGTTTCTTCCCGCCGGACGAGCCGCCGATCTCGACTCGGTGTCCGTCCCGCTCGAGCGACTCCTGCGAGAGTCGGATTTCATCACGCTTCATTCACCCCTGACTGAGGAGAATCAGGGGCTGATCGGCACGGAAGCCATAAAGCTCATGAAGCCCGAAGCCATCCTGGTCAACGCGGCTCGCGGGGGGCTCGTGGATGAGGAGGCATTGGCCGAGGCGCTGCATGAGGGCCGGCTGGGTGGCGCAGCACTGGATGTGTACGAGACAGAACCGCTACCGGCCGACCATCCGCTACGGGACGCTCCGGGCCTGGTGCTGACTCCCCACCTGGGATCGGCTACTCCGGAGGCGCAAAGGGAGGTGGCCATAGAGATCGCCACGGCGGTGCGAGACGCGCTGCTGGACGGAGATCTGCGCTCGGCCGTAAACATGCCCGCCGTAGCGGAGCCTGCCAGATATGATCCGATCGAGGATATGGCCCGGCGCCTTGGACTGGTGCTCTCGGAGCTGACCGGTGGCAGGGCCAGGAGGGTAGATATCCGGCTCAGCGCCCCCTTCGAGCACAGTCTGCGGCTGGTAGCCGCGGCGGTCATGGAGGGCTACCTGAGTCCCGTGCTGGCGCGGCCGCTGAATCTGGTGAACTCACTTCTCATAGCCGCCGACAGAGGAATCGAGGTACGCCGCTCGCGCTCACCCTCGGTGGCCGGGTACTCGATATTCCTCGAGTTGAGCGCCGAGTGTGGCGAAGACTGCGAAGACTGTGTGATCGGCGGGACGCTGCTGGGCGCGAAGCGTTCGAGACTGGTTCGTGTCGGCTCCTACCACATCGGGGCCGCGCCCGCCGGAAATCTGCTGTTCGTCAGGAACAGGGATGTACCTGGGGTCATCGGCGAAATCGGGACACACCTCGGAGCGGCGGGCCTCAACATCGCCGGATTTCACCAGGCGCGTGATTCAGCCCGGGGAGATGCCCTGGCGGTAATCCGAGTAGACGAAGCGATCCCCGACGCGCTTCTGAAGGCGCTACGTGAGCATGAGGCGATTACCGACGTCCGGCAGGTAAGCTTCGGCGACTAGGGTCTGTCCGGCGTCCAGGGCTTTGCGGCGGATGGATTGAGAGGGCCGAAAAGATCGGGGTGCAGGATGGCGGCCAGGGTCTCGATGCCCGTCAGCACTCTCGGACCGGAGCGGTTGAAGTAGGCCGACGCGTCCACCACAAAAGCCCGCCCGTTCTCGATTGCCCGCGGAGCCACTCGCGCCAGGCGCGAGGCGTGCGCGTCCGCGTCGGCGCGGGCAGCAGGCAAACCGTAACCACAAGGCATGATTACCAGCACGTCGGGGTCGAGGTGCTCCACATCCTCCCACCGTACCTGGCGAGACCTCGACGCCGGGTCGCCGACCAGATTCTGTCCGCCGGCGACTTCGATCATCTCCGGCACCCAATGGCCGGGTGTGAACGGCGGGCTGAGCCATTCCAGCCCCAGTACGCGCGGCCTCGCTGCTCCCTGGACACGGCTGCGCACCGCCTGGGTGCGGGCCCGCAGTTCGTCCGCCAGAGCTCGCCCCGGTTCCGTCCGCCCTATCGCCGTTCCAACGGCCTCCACCGTAGCGAGGATCTCGGCCAGGGAATGAGAGTCCAGCGATAGTACATCTGCCCGCAGGCCGGCCGAATTCACGACTTCCCTGACGCCGGCCGTCGGGACCGCGCACACTTCACACACGGCCTGTGTGAGGATTAGATCCGGGTCCAGGTCGACGAGGCTCGACTCGTCAAGCTCGTACACGCTGCCGTGATCACGCATGGCGTCACGCACCGCCTGGTCCAGTTCACCACTGTCCAGCCCCTGCGGATCGAACCGAGCCCGGCTCAGCCGGGGCCGATCCAGGACGTGAGCCGGGTAGTCGCACTCGTGGGAGATGCCTACTAGATCCTCCGCTCCTCCCAGAAGGTCTACGATCTCCGTGGCGCTGGCCAGCAGGGATACGATCTTCAATACTGCGCCATGCTGGGGTCTATACAGGCAGCCCAGTCGTTGATTCCGCCCCTGAGATTGAAGGCTTTTTCCACACCCAGGCCCTGCAGCATCTCCACGACGCGAGCACTTCGCATTCCAGTTCGGCAGTACACGATGACCGTCCGGTTCGTCTCGATTTCGTCCACCCGTCCGGAGACCTCGCCCATGGGGATCAACACCGCGCCCAGGTCACCGAAATTGCTGATGTTCCATTCGTGCGGCTCGCGAATGTCCAACAGCGTAAGGTCTTCACCTCGGTCGAGACGTTCCTTGAGCTCGCTGACACCTATTTCCGGAACGCCAGGAGTACCCGCTCCCTGTTGATTCACGCCGCAAAGCTCCTCGTAGTCTGTGAGTTCCAATGACTTGCCTTCGCCGCAGGCGGGGCAGTCCGGGTCCCGGTCGATCGTAAGCCGGCGAAACTCCATCTCGAGCGCATCCAGAAGCAACAGCCGCCCGGAAAGCGTGCCCCCGGTTTGGAGCAGGAGCTTGAGAGTTTCGGTGGCCTGAATGCTCCCCACGATCCCGGGGAGCGCCCCGAGGACACCCGCCTCGGCGCAGTTCGGCACCAGGTCGGCGGGTGGCGGGTCTCGAAACAGGCAGCGGTAGCAAGGCCCGTCGCCTTCCACGAAAACAGCCGCTTGTCCCTCGAATCTGAAGATCGCTCCATAGACGAGCGGGATGCCGAGCAGGACGCACGCGTCATTGACGACGTAGCGAGTGGGAAAATTGTCGCTGCCATCCACGACGACATCGTGACCAGCGAGGATGTCCATGGCGTTCGACGCGTCCAGGCGCTGCGCCACAGTTCGCACCGTGACGCTCGGGTTCAGGTCTCGCAGCGTATTCCGGGCCGACTCCACCTTGGCCGTTCCGACGCTCGAGGTGGAATGCAGGATCTGCCGGTGCAGGTTGGAGAGGTCCACTTCGTCGGAGTCTACGATCGTCAGGTGTCCCACTCCCGCGGCGGCCAGGTACAGCGCTCCCGGTGAGCCCAGTCCTCCCGCTCCGATGATGGCGACTCTGGCGGCTGACAGGCGGGCCTGTCCCTCGGTGCCGACCTGGGGCAGGATGATCTGGCGGTGGTAGCGGGCCGCTTCCTCGCCGGCCGTGCTCATCCTCCCGCCACCGACGGAACGATCGAGAGTTCGGCATCATGCTCGATCCTGGCGTGCAGCCCTCCCTGCGGCCTGATGGCGCTTCCGTTGAGGAAGAGGCCGATGTAGCCCCGCACAGAGCCGTCATCGGCGAACAGGTGGGCTCCGATGCGGCGATCGTCCCGGTTCAGGGCGGCCAGGGCCTCACCCGGAGTAGTCGCATCGACGACAACTACGCTGTGGCCTTCCGTGAATCGGCGCAGCGGCCCAGGAACATGAACGGTTATTCTCGGCATTCGGTATGTGTCCGGCTCGGGCGCAGCCCGTGTCAGGCCGGGACGGCGAGAGACCGGCGAATGGCCTGATAGTTATCGCCGATCGATCCAGCCCCCCGGAACACAGAGGAACCCGCAACCAGAACGTTAGCTCCAGCCCGGGCGGCCGGGGGCGCTGTTTCCGGGCCGATCCCGCCGTCCACCTGGACATGCAGCTGCTCCAGGCCCAGCCTGTCCGCCTCGGCCCGAATCTGCTCCACTTTACCCAGCGCCTCCGAGATGAAGGCCTGTCCCCCGAACCCAGGGTTCACGGTCATCACGAGCGCAAGGTCAATGAGCGGCAGCACTTCCCGCAGCGCGTCCGCGGGCGTGGCGGGATTGATGGCCACTCCGGCCTTCACCCCGAGCCTGCGCATCTCCTGAATGTCCCGGTGCAGGTGCAGCGCCACTTCCTGATGGATCGTGATCATGTCCGCTCCGGCCGCGGCAAACGGACCGATAAAGTCCTGCGGATTGTCGATCATCAGATGCACATCCAGGAAAGACTCCGTCACGGCCCGAAGCGACTCCAGAACGGGAATTCCGATGCTCAGATTCGGCACATAGTGCCCGTCCATCACATCAAAGTGAAACCACTCTGCACCCGCCTCCTCGGCTTCGCGAACGTCCTCTCCCAGCCGGGCGAAATCAGCTGCGAGCAGGGACGGGGCTACAATGAACTCGGAAATCATCCCTAAGCGCCGTACCCGGCCAGCAGCTCCTGGACTCGCTTGGTGATCTCGAGAGCCTCTTCCATCGGCCGCTGCCACATGTTGCGGCCGAAGATCAAGCCTGTCGCCCCGCCGTCCATGCTCAGTTTGACTTTATCCAGGAGGTCGTCATCTCCGAGTTTGCTGCCTCCTGAGAACAGGACCAGCGTATTCTGGGCCGATTTCACTACCCGGCGGCACCCCTCCAGGTAATCCCACTCTAACTCGGCGTACGCCTTGGGCTGCTCGGAGTCCTTGTCGCTCTTCTTGGGCTGATTGAGTTTCACGACATCCGCACCCATCTCCATGGCCATGCGCGCCGCATAGTCCACCGCGTACAGCGAATCACGTCCGCCTTTAGTCTCGATAGCGGAGCCTCTGGGGTAGGACCACACGATCAGAGGCATGCCGTAGCGCTGACAGTCGCTCCTGACCTCGTTCAGCTCCTCGTGGTGCAGCGACTGAGCGGGCGAACCCACGTACAGCGTATAGCCGACTCCGCTCGCGCCCAGCCTGACGGCGTCTTCCACTGAGCAATTGAGGGGAGAGTGCGCCTCGTCGTCGGACGGAATAGTCGTCTTGCCGTTCACCTTCAGGATCAACGGAATCTCGCCCGCATAGCGCGGGAAATACTTCTCCGCAAAACCTATCTGACAGGCGATTCCGTTGTAGTCACCCCGTATGGCCAGTTCGAACTGATAATCGGGATCAGCCGAGGGTGGATTAGGCAGAAAGTCGATAGGGCCGTGCTCCATGCCCTGATCGATGGGCAGAAACAGCGCCGTCCCGTTACCGACGCCGTGGTTATACAACATGTCGAACAAACGCGCCGCTTTGCCCGGAGCGAGGTTCATGTCCTCAATCGTGGGGCGGTCTACCGCCGAGGGAGAAGTAACAGCCTCCAAGATGTGCCTCCTGCGCGAATGCGCTTCACAAGTGCTTTTTCGTAGCTCAAGAATACTGTCCGGGGCGTCCCGAAAACAGATCGCGCTCGGCCCTAAACTGCGCGCCTGGCCCTAAACTGCCGTCACACGACCCCGAGCCTTCGTCCGACCGTGTCCAGGGCCGACAGCGCGCTGTCCAGGTGTTCGCGGCTGTGAGCGGCCGAGACCTGGCAGCGGATCCGGGCCACCCCGTGCGGGACGACCGGAAAGCCGAAGCCGATTACGAACGCGCCTTCGTCGAGGAGCTGCTGACTCATGGCGATCGCGTCGGATGTCTCACCGATAATGACCGGAACGATGGGTGTATCTCCCTCGATCGGCTTGAATCCGAGGGAAGTGAGCTGGGCTCGAAAGTAGTCCGTATTGGCGCGCAGGGTGGCCACGAGGCCAGGATTCCGCTCCAGTACGTCGATCGCGGCTATCGCGCCGGCTGCTGTGTAGGGAGGGAGCGCGTTGGTGAACAACTGCGTACGAGATCGCTGAGTCAGGTACTCGATTAGCGGGCGGCTGCTGGCCACGAAACCGCCCGCGGCTCCGCCCAGGGCCTTACCGAGCGTGGAAGTGATGATATCCATCTGCCCGTGCATTCCGAAGTGCTCGGGGGTTCCTCTCCCGGTCTCGCCCAGAACTCCTGTGGCATGTGAGTCATCAATAGCCATCACGGCGTCGTATCGGTCGCACAGCTGGCGGATTTCCGGCAGCGGAGCGATCTCTCCCTCCATGGAAAACACACCGTCCGTAATTACGAGACGGTGCCTGGCCTCCGCACTAGAGGCCAGAGCCTCTTCCAGGGAGCCCATGTCCATGTGCTTGTAGATACGCCGCTCGGCCTTGCACAGCCTGATTCCGTCGATGATAGAGGCGTGATTCAACTCGTCGCTGATCAACACGTCCTCTGGCGAGAGCAGCGCCGCGAACAAGCCTTCGTTCGCGTTCCAGCAGGACGTATATGTCAGCGCGGCCTCTGTTTCGAGAAAGTCGGCCAGCCGGTTCTCGAGGTCACGGTGGATATCGAATGTGCCGCAGATAAACCTGACTGACGAGGTTCCAGCCCCGTATTTGTCGGCCGCTTCACGTACCGCCTCGATCACTTCCGGACGGTCGCACAGGCCTAGGTAGTTGTTGGAGCACAGGTTGACGGTGGGCCCGTATCCCTCCAGCTCGACGACCGCTCCCTGTCGTCCCAGGATGTGCTGGAGGCGCTTGAGCACTCCCGCTGACTGCATCTCGGCCAGTTCGGCCGCCAGCCGTCCGTTCAGCCCGGCGTTCACCGCGCTGGTCTCCAGATCCGTTTCGTCATACAGAGTCATCAATCCGTGTCTTTTTCCGGGTAATAGTCCGCTATCGTCTGATCTGTAACATACGCCGTATCCACATCGATCCTGGGTCTCGAGCCGTACTGGCCACACAGGCTGAATCCGTGCAGTGTTCCGGCCACGAACAGAACTCGATCCGATCCGCCCTCGGCCTTCAGAGACTCTGCCAGGCCGGCCAGCGCGAACGGCCTCTGATTTCCGAGCCAGCCGGGTCCGAACAGGTAGCAACCACCAGCCTCGTCCAGGGTGCCGGTTCCCCTCGTACGCACGGCCGAAAAAGTGCCAGAGTCCAGCGCGACGACGGATCCCAGCTCGCGGCCCTCGGAGTCCAGTACGCGAAATCGGCCCGGGTCGTCGAGGCTGATCGGCCGCGCCTCATAGAAGCTCACCCGGCTGTCCGAGCACATGGTGTCATACACGCTTCGCTGCCCGGACAACCGAATCGTGGAGTCGCCTATGGCCACGGCCGCCGTATCCAGACGTCCGCACGCGTTCGGGGTGACCGGTCCCGCAAACTCCAAAGAGAACGTTTGTCCGACCGGTACGGTATCCGGAAACGCGGTCCAGGTTACGCGAACGGGAGACTGCGTGGGTTCGCCGATGTCATAGCACGCCGCCGCCACCAGAATGACGGGGAGGACCTTTAGGTATTCCGTGGAGAGCGACATTCTGGAATCTGTTTTGCATGTTTCGAGCAGGCAAGCGGAACCTACGCCAGTCTCCAGAGATACAACCCGCATTGCCTCGAGCGGCGCATAGGTAGCGAAAGACACCGGGGCGGGTAGATACTTAGGCACAATGATAGAAGAACGGCACGAAAGCAGACGGAGCCAGGGAGAGAGACGCCAGCGGCGTGCTCTGGCCAGCGGCATGGGCCTATCGGTCCTGCTGCACGCTGCGTTGATATTCGGCTTTCGAGGTGATCTGGAGCCTTTGTCTACCACGGTGGCCGCGGGACAGCGCGCCGGGGATCCGGTGGCCGCGGCCGGCGGCGGGATCCTTCAGGCCATGAATATCGCTCTCCCGAACCAGATTGAAGTGCCTCCGCCCCCGGAGATCGTGCCTGATCTGGATGAGCCCGAACTGGAGGTCACCGAGCCCCCTGAAGAGCGGCTCAGTCCGTCCAGAGACCTGGCCAGCGCCACATCGTTTCCGGGCAACGACCGGCGAGTCGGCGTCGCCAGAGCCGTAGGTCGCGGCGATGCGGGGGCCGATGCGGAAGGATTGTATCGAGTGACGGCGCCGGAGCCCCGCTCGATCATTCCAGAGTGGGATCCGCCCAGAGAGGTGAAGGGCATGCAGGTAATGGTTCGTGTTCTGGTCGACGAACGCGGCGCGCCTCTCGGAGACGTAGAGCTGAGGCCGCCCACACCGAACCGTGGCTTCAATAAGCGTCTGCGCGAGAAGGTGCTGAGAATGGACTACAAACCGGCTCGGCGGCAGGGCAGGGCCATATCCGGCTGGGCGGAGATGACGTTTATCTTCTAGACCGGCTGTTGGCCGGCCAGCCCAGGATGGAACCAACCCACCTAGCGCTCGAACACGATTCTCCCGTCTACAACTGTCATATCCGGGCTCGCCGCGAGTAGCTCTTGTGGCGGCGTAGCGAGCAGATTCCGGTCCCAGATTACCAGATCTGCCAACATGCCCGGTTCCAGCGTTCCTTTTACCTCTTCCTGAAACTCTGCGTAGGCGGATCCGGCCGAGTAAGCCCTAATCGCTTCTTCCATCGTGATCCGCTGAGCGGGGATCCAGCCGCCGGGAGGCGAGTCTGGTTCCTCCCGCGACTGCCGGGTAACGGCCGAGAACAGGCCCTCGATGGGAGGCATGGGCTCGACGGCGAAGTCGGTTCCGAAAGCCAGGACGGCGCCGGCGTCTAGCAGCGAGCGCCACGCGTATGCCCCGCGTTCCGCTCGCTCCGTCCCGACCCGGTCTTCGACCCAGCGCATGTCGCTGGTGGCGTGCGTGGGCTGCATCGAGGCTACGACCCCCAGTTCGGCGAAGCGAGGAATGTCGTCAGGGTGCAGAACCTGAGCGTGTTCGACGCGATGCCGCCGAGGGCGGTCGGAGGTCTCGGCGACGTGCGCGTAAGTGTCCAGTAACACGCGGTTGGCTCCGTCACCGATCGCGTGCACCATGACCTGCAGTCCGGCCGCATCGGCCGCGCCTACCAGCGAGCGCAGTTCCTCCGGTGTGTAGCGCGCTATGCCGCTCGTGCTTGCGTCGTCGCTGAACGGCTCCAGCATCCATGCGGTTCTGGATCCCAGAGTGCCATCGGCATACCCCTTCAGAAGTCCGCGCCGCAGCCAGGCATCGCCGGAGGCCTGCATCACACCCTCACGCGCGTAGCGCTCTATATTCTCACGCAGGAGTGGAAGCCAGCCGTATATGCGCAGGGTGAGCGTGCCCGCATCCCGTAGCTGCGCGTAAATGGCCATGTCCTCGTCCACGGCCTGAGTCTGGACGCTCGTCAGGCCGGATCGGGCCGCCATCTCCAGCGCGAGTTCGATGCCCCGTCTTCTGCTAGCTTCGGAAGAGGGTCCGATGCGCGCGTCGACCGTATCGAAGGCGGACTCGATCAGGATGCCGGTCAGCTCACCCGATTCCGGGTCACGCCCCAGGGATCCGCCTGGTGGGTCGGGTGTCTCGGGGCCGTAGCCCAGCACCTCGATGGCTCGTGAGTTCATCCAGGCCGTGTGCCCATCTATTCGCCGTAGGACTACCGGATTGTCCGGCGCCGCGCGGTCCAGGACCTCCTTTCGGGGCCAGCCGTCCGGTCCCAGATCTTCGGCCGGGAGCCGGGTATGGTCCCACCCGCGGCCTCGGATCCACTCGCCCGGCTGCGCCGCGTCGGCCGCGTCCCGAACCAGCGTCTCGATTTCGGCCGCGGAACTGGTGCCCTGGAGCTGAACGCGTAGGAAGGTGAGGCCGCCGGGCCCCAGGTGCAGGTGGGCGTCATTCATCCCGGGGGTTACGAGGCGGCCCGCCAGTTCGACGACCCGGGTATCAGGCCCAATCCACGCACCGATCTCCGCGTCGGATCCGACCGCCGAGACCAGGTTTCCCGACAGGGCCAGCGCCGTCGTTCGAGTCCCGTCCGCGTCGGCCAGGAACACCACCCCCCCGCGCAGCACCATATCGGCAGCCGGCCGATCCGGTCCGTCAGTACACCCCGGAGCGAGCAGAAAACTGACCACCAGTACACACCGCCACGTGCTCGATCTCAGCATCTTCTTCTTCCTCACCCTTTCACGTCGGCCGTGGCCGGCTCAATTCGGAACTTTTGGTCTGCACCAGAGAACATATATATTGCTGGTCTCGGGCACTCGAACAAATACATTGGAGTCAGATGCAAGCTACGTGGTACACTATCGGAACGACCTCCGCGCTGCGTTCGGCAGCCACATGTCCCGAAGTTCCACAGGAATCCGTCTGATCCAATACAAGCGTTTCTTTTCGGCAGGTGGCGGTCCGCCAAGAGGCGGCCGGCTGCTGGCCTCCCTGTTGGCAGGAACTGTGGCGCTAGTGCCAGCCACGGTGCACGCCCAAGAACAGCAACCCGCCGCGGACGACCAGGATACACTGCTCGATCGGATCACACTGGCCGGCCGCGCTGCTCCGCGAGCACTGCGCCTAGGTCCGGGGCTGGTTCCGTTCGTATGGGATACCGACGCGGGCGCCGAGCTTTCCCTGCGCTGGCGGTGGCTGGACGGTCCCCCTCCCGGGCAGGCGGTGGCCGAGTGGCAGCGGGAGCGATCGGCGGCCGACGAGTTCGCCTTGACCGTGCAGCGTCTCGGAACCTGGGCCGCTGCGCGAGCGCCACCCCGGCAGCGCCTGGTTCGCGCCGATCCTCTGGAGCCGGACTCGGCCGGGGCAAGGCCGCCGCGCGGCCAGATCGACATCCTCCCCGGCGCCATCGCGGACTTCGCCGACCTGGAGCTACAGGTCGAGGGGACGGGCCAGATGGCGGCTACCTGGCAAAACTTCGAGCCCTGCCTTCTGGGCCTGGGGCAGCGCTGCAACTCGGGTGCGGTGCCCCGCATCCGGCCTGAGTTTCAGCTCAAAGCCGTGGCCAGGGGTACGATATCCGAGCGTGTCCATGTGGATGTCGACTTCGACCAGACGCGCGAGTTCGATGCGACGAACAACCTGAACGTGTTCTATCGCGGCAAAGCCGACGAAATCGTCGAAGTCGTCGAGCTGGGTGATGTGCGGCTCCCGCTTGGACGATCCCAGTTCATCTCGCGAGGTATCCCGGCCGGGAATTTCGGTTTCCGTTCCCAGTTACGCTTCGGCGGCCTCAAGCTCAACGCGGTGGTGGCATCTCAGAAGGGCAGCGTGGAGGCCCGGGAAGTAGTCCTCGACGCGGCGAGCCTGGCGGGCAGGAGTCAGACCGTACTCGAAGACCAGACCGTAACTCTCGATGATGCGGCCTATCAGACGGGCCAATTCTTCTTTCTCGTCGACCCGCGGACCATTGCCGGCTATCCGTTCGTGGACATTCTGAGCCTCACCGGTGCCGAAGTACCCGACAGCCTTCGGCCCGCGTCTGCCGTGAAAATATACCGCAACACGATCGTCGGAGGGAGCCAGCAGCAGAACGTTCAAACCGGGACCATTCAGGCCGAGGCCGTCGCCGTACGCCATCCCACGGACGACCCCGCGGTTCCTGACAGCGCCGTGTTTCGTGGCTTCTTCCGGCCCATGCTGGACGGCCAGGACTATATCGTCCACCGCAGCGGGCTGTGGGGTGTGGTCAGATCCACGATTCAGACTCAGGAAGCTCTGGCCGTGACCTACATCGCGGTCAGCGGCGACACCGTGGGAGATTTTGATGCGGAGGCGAGGTTCCGGGAGTTGGCCAACACAGGAAGCGGAGCGCTACCGGTGTTGGAACTGCTCAAGGATCCGGCCACGCACCGTCCGGGCGGTGTAACCTGGCGCCGCGAGATGCATCACGTTTACCGGATCGACAGCTCGGACGACGTTCAGCAGGGGAGCATAAGGCTCACGATCTCGCAGGGTCCCGTCGAATCGGGGCCCATCGTGCGGGAAGCGGACGGCGTCAATTTCACTTTCATGCAGATCTTCGGGCTGGACGAGCAGCCGCGCGACGAGCAACTGGACGGAGTGCGCGTGTGGCGGCCCGCCAACTCTGGCGAGTTTTCTGGAAGCAGCGTGGTCACCGGAGCTTATCTGGTGTTCTCTGCCGTAGAGCCGTTTCAGCAGCCGCCCATCTTCTCCGACACACGCACACCGAGTCTGTCGGGCAGCCCCTTTCCGCTCTCGGCCGGTGACCTCAACACGCGTATATACGAGGAACCGAATGATGTAACGCGCCGAACGAGCTCCCTGTACCGCCTCAACTTCGAATACCGGGCCTCCTCGTCATCCGGAGGAGGATCTCTTTCTCTGGGTGCGATCGGCATTCGGGACGGGAGCGAGCGAGTCCTGCTCAATGGCCGCGAGCTGACCCGCGGGCAAGATTACTCGATCGACTACGACATCGGTCAGCTCGTCCTGCTGCGGCGCGAGGATCTGCTGGCGGGCTCAACAGACCCACGTCTGGAGGTCACCTTCGAGCAGAAACCACTGTTCGATCTGGGGCAGAAGAACATTCTGGCCCTGACGGGAGAATACGGCCTGGGCGACTGGGGCCACCTCGGTTTTACCGGTCTGTCGCAAACCGAGGGCACTGTGCTCACCCGGCCCGACCTGGGACTCGAGCCCAGCGGCATGAAGCTGCTCGGGTTTACGGCTGACGGAGCTCTTGACGTTTCCGCCCTCGACGCGTTCGTCAACGCGCTGCCCGGTATCAATACGGACATTCCTTCCAGCGTCGAGTTCGTCGGGGAAGTGGCGACTTCGTTCCCGACCACGAATCGCTTTGGCGTCACGTTCGTCGACGATTTCGAAGGCGGCACCGGGAACTCCATAGCGCTGTCCAATCGGGCCTGGAGGTACGGTTCCGCTCCCAGCCGTCCGGACGCGGATGGGATGCAGGACTTTCTCCCTGACATTCTTGATGCCACGAACCAGCTCTCGCAGGTGTGGCAGTCTCAGTGGTCAGACGCGACAAATCCCAACGTGGTGCAGGGCCGGTTGCTGACCGAACAGGTGGACCCGGCGCTTCGCGTTCAGGCGGGTACGAGCGAGACGGTTCTTTGGCTGTCAGTCTCGGATCCGCCCACGGCCGGAAGCGGTTGGGCCTCGATTACCCAGTCGCTGTCAGAGACGGGCATCGATCTTTCCAACACGGAGTTTCTGGAGTTCTACGCCAGCACCGCCGGAGACCAGTCAGCCTCTCTGGCTCTGCTGATCGACATCGGAACCGTCTCGGAAGACGCTTTCGTGAGAGATTCGCTGGGGCTTCCGTCCGGCCTCGGCTTTCTCGATCAAGAGGCTGATCCGGCCACCGGCATATGGGGCAATCTGGACGATACCGGCCTGTGGGGCCGCGACTGCACCGC
The DNA here is from genome assembly GCA_039714435.1 of Gemmatimonadota bacterium. GTDB lineage: Bacteria > Gemmatimonadota > Gemmatimonadetes > Palauibacterales > Palauibacteraceae > JAZDDE01. The sequence goes on from JBDLJJ010000020.1 coordinate 21,231, forward strand.
CCAGCCGACCGTGTCCGCCTACCCGCTTGGCGATGAGCGCGCCAACTGCGCCCGAAATAATGGGCTGGAAGACACGGAGGATCTATCCCGAGACGGATTTCTGGACACGGATGAGCGCTTCTTCCGCTACGTCGTCCCACTCACGCAGCCGTCCCGTTTCCTGGAAAGGGCCACGACCGGAGAATTCCAGTTCAACCTGTATCGCATTCCGCTGCTGGATCCAGACCTGAGGGAAGCGCTCACCAACCAGGGCCTGCAGAACGCCAAGCACATTCGGATCACGGTAACCGCGAACGCACCCGCTCTGGTGCTAGTGAGCCGTCTCGAGTTCTCAGGCTCGGAGTACCTGAAACGCGGTGGGACGGGAAGCGCGGACGGGTTTGTGGGCGCCGCGCCGGCAGCGGGTGGACAGGCCGGGGTGGGACCGGTTTCGACCGCGGATGCGGGTTTTGTGTCGCCGCCGGGCATTCTGGATCTTCAGGCTGACCGCACGGACGATTTCCGAATCACGGGCCAATCGTTCAACGAACAAGCGCTGGACGTGACGTTCGCCGACATTCCCGCCGGGTCGCGTGCCGAGGTGTTCCGGAGATTCTCCGAGCGTCCGCGCAATTTCCTGCGCTACCGGCGTATGCGGGCCTGGGCGCTGCCCATCGAGGGGGACTGGGGCCCGGCCGGTGACCTGCGTCTCGAGCTGAGACTCGGACAGGACGAGAACAACTTCTACCTGTACCGGACGCCGCTCGGGCTTCCTGATCCCACGCCTCAGGCCGACAGCTGGCGGCCTGAGATCCTGGTCGACTTCGACCGCTGGATCGCCCTGCGGGCCGCCGCCGAAACAATGATCCTGGACGACGCCAGCCTGCTCAGCGGCGATTCGGCCCTCGTCGTATGGGACACCGACGTGTTCGCGGACGGAGACAGCACCATGGCCGTGGTCATTACCGACCGCTCGCGCGCTCCAAACCTGGCAGCCGTTCGGGAGCTTGCGGTTGCCGTGTCCAGTACCGGCGCGGCGGCCTCCTTCACGGGACGGGTCTGGATCGACGACATCAGGCTGGATCAAGCCGCGGACGACAGGGGAACGGCAGGCCTCGGCCAGCTCACGGTCAGGGCAGCGGACATCATCACCCTGGAGGCCGACTACCGTAGACGTGATCCGTTCTACCGGCAACTCGGACAACAGCCATCCTTCCTGTCCACCTGGAACCTCAACACCGCGGCTTCGTTGCAGTTCGGGCGGTTTCTTCCCGCTAGCCTGGGCCTGGCCGTGCCCGTGCGGTACTCGCGCCGGGAAAGCAACGAGGACCCGTTCTTCCTGCCGGAGACCGATATCCTGTCCGACGGCGTCGGCCGGCTTCGAACCGGTAAGTCTCAGCTGGAGCAGGTTTCGGTCAGCCTGTTGCGTGCGGGAAGATCCGGAAACGCGATCGTACGGTCCACGTTGGACGGCCTGCGGCTCGGTTATACTCGAACGACTTCCTCTCGGACGACGACACAGACATCAATTGAGGGACAAGCGTGGTCGGGGAGCGTCACCTGGTCCCGTCAGGTTACAGACCACTCCGTTCGGGTGGTTCCGTCCTTTCTGCGCAGTGTCATAGACGTGCTTCCCGACTTTATCAGCCAGAGCTCTCTGCTGAAGAACCTCAAGGATCTCCGATTCCGCTGGACCCCCACAGGCCTGGGCGCCGGTACGGTCGTCACACGCGCGACCGACACGACACGCAGGTTCCAGAGCAGCCTCATCGGTGACAGCACAGGTCTGGTGCCGACCCTGAACCGAAACTTCACGCTGCGTCCCTCGGCCAATGTCTCTGTACAGCCGTTCCCTTCGCTGACGGGCGACTTCCGGGTTTCTTCCAGCCGTGACCTGCGGCGTCCAGCCGTCGTAGGGACGGGGGCAGCGGGCAGGCGCCTGATCGAGAGCCAGACCGGATCCTTTCTGGGTGTTTTCGCCGGCTGGGAAACGAACCAGTCCATCGCGTCGCGCATCGAATACCGGCCCGTGCTGTTCAGTTGGCTCACTTCTCAGGCCAGCGTAGACAGCGAATACTCCAGTTCGCGTGGCGTGTCCTACATCCAGGAGGTCGACGGAGACACGACTCTCGTGCGGGACATGGTCCTGCAAAGGAATCTGCGTATGGACCTGACTCTGGATCCGAGCCGATTTCTGAGTTCTCTCGGAGTGGCTCCCGCGGATCAGGCGGGAGGATTGGCCGGCGGGGTTCGATCCGTGTGGGATCGGATCATGCCGGTCAGATTTGCCTGGAGCCGTGTTGTCAACGCCTCTTTCGATCGCCGGGCGATCCAGCCCGTTTTTACAGATCGCTTCGTGACAGCTTCCTTCGATCGCCTGCGTGTGGCGGGTGCGGATACCGCGTCATCGGCGGGACGTGATACCCGATTCTCACTAGACGGTGGTTATCGCTTGCCCGCGGGTCTCGAAACGGCCCTCCGCTATTCACGAACCAAGAACGAAGTTGAGTCCACGCTTACAACGCGGACAACCGAGGATACGGAGTGGCCCTCGGTGCAGGTCACCTGGCGACGAATACCCGTACCCGGGTTCATGGACGTCGTTGTGCAATCCTGGTCACTGACGGCTGGCTACCGGGAGCGCACCCGGAGCGCTCTGACAACCACCGGCCAGAATCTCGTCGAGAATCAGACGGGTCGGTCCTTGTCTGCACAGTTCATTTTCGACAACGGCTTCAATATTTCGTACCGTTTCGAAGACACTGACAAGGAGCGTACGGACGCTACCGGACTGAGCGAGTCGTCCCGAGGCTCCCACGATGTGCGTGCCACAGGCACGTTTGCGGCGCCTTCAGCGTGGCGCTTTCTGCGCGCTCCGCTCCGGTTGGCGCTCGAATTCTCGCGCAACGACAACTTCGACTGCCGGGAACTGGGTGGTGCGGGGCTGTCCGCAGCGCTTCTCGGCGCCACCGCCACCGACTGCACGCCCTTCATCGACCAGACCACGCAGACGGCGAGCGCGGCGTTGGACACCGATTTCTCCGGGTATAGCCTGGGGATTCAGCTCTCTTGGGTCCGCCGGGGCAGCGAAGTAGGCACGCAACAGAAATCCGACCAATACAATTTCGAGATATTCGGCCGTTTCTTCTTCCGTCCCGATCCCACACAGTTCGTACCCCCCTCTCGCTGATCCACTGAGCCGGCTGGCCGGCCATGACGCTCGGATGATAGCGCCTCCAAGACTGGCCGTGGAGGCGGGTCATGTTCGAACTCAACCAGACGGAACGAAAATCACTGATTCTGTTCTCGGGGCTTCTCGTTCTGGGCGCAGGAGTCCGCGTATCCACGGGGCCAGGGGAGGCTCGATTCGCCTGGACGCCAGCGCAGGGGTCAGAAGTCTCGGCTGATCAGCGGGCGGACCTTACGGCGACGAGGAAGAGCGTGCAGGAAGAACTTGTTCGAGACGAGACCGCCTCTCGGCCGCTAGGCGCCGATGAAAAAATTGACCCCAACACGGCGGGCCTGGAACAGCTTCGCCGCCTGCCGGGAGTCGGACCCACGCGCGCCGCCGCTATCCTTCGCGAGCGTTCCGTAGGGGGTCCGTTTACGGGCCCGGAGAGTCTCAGCCGTGTTCCGGGGATCGGGCCGGCCACGGCTGCCAGATTGGCCGCTCACCTTACCCTTTCCCCTGTTCAGCCAGCTCCCGCCGGTCCGCTGAGCATCAACCGGGCAGAAATCAAGGATTTAGAGCAAATCCCACGAATCGGCCCGGTTTTGGCTCGCAGAATAGTGGCCGACAGGAATCAGCAAGGCAGCTTCCGGCGCCCGGAGGATCTACTTCGGGTGAAAGGTATCGGAGCAGCCACGCTTGACAGGCTTAGACCGTACCTGCGGTTCGACTGAGAAACAGGCCGGAATCCGCAGTTTTCAGCCGTTTTCGGGCCTGTTCGGGGGGGAGTGCGTACTGGCGGCGGCACCGGGCACGCTTGTTGCTCTTCCTTCCGCCGGTCGCGGGCTCGGCAGTTCATCCGAAGCCCACCACCCGAGCGCACCCCGCTGAGGCAGGGTCAGAGACAAGCGGACACGCATGGCTTCGACATCAATGGAACGGGATCACATCGGCGAGCTGTTGCTGCGTGAGAACACGATCACGCAGGAACAACTGAGCCAGGCCCTGGACGAGCAGGCGAAGAGCGGAACGAGGCTCGGTTATACGCTTGTATCATCTGGAGCGGTCTCCGAGTCTGACATGCTCAAGGTGTTGTCCCGTCTCTATCGCGTGCCCGCTATCGAGCTCTCCGAGATCGAGGTGGATCCCAAGATCCTCAAGCTGGTTCCGGCGGACTTCTCCAACAAGCACCTGGTACTGCCGCTGCGGCGCGTGGGCCGGACACTCACGGTGGCGCTGGTCAATCCGGCCGATCTCAGCGTTATCGATGATCTCAAGTTCATCACCCGCTTTGACGTCGACGCGGTCGTGGCGACTGAATTCGCCCTGCGCGCTTCCATCGAACGATACTACGAAATCTCGAACGATCGGCTCGGAGATCTTCTCGAAGAGTTGGAGGATCAGGAAGTCGAGATCGTCGAGGAAGAAGAAGACGAATACACGGCCAGCCAGATGCAGGCTGGCGCTGAGGAAGCGCCGGTCGTCCGCCTCATCAACGGCGTGCTCACAGACGCGGTGCGCCGCGGGGCATCGGACATTCACATCGAGCCGTACGAGCGCGAGATGCGCATTCGCTACCGTATCGATGGCGCTCTTCAGGAGATAATGCAGCCTCCGTACCGTATGAAAGCCGCGCTCATCTCCCGTGTAAAAATTCTGGCAGACCTCAACATCGCCGAACGCCGAGTTCCCCAGGACGGCCGGATCAAGCTCAAGATAGGCCGCCGCGTGATCGATTTCCGTGTCTCCACGCTGCCGGTCCTGTTCGGCGAGAAGATCGTGCTCCGGATTCTGGACAAGGGGAATCTCACGCTGGACCTGGAAAAATTCGGCATGGAACCCGGCGCGGAGAAGGACTTCGTTCATGCCGTCGCACAGCCGTACGGAATGGTGCTCGTCACCGGGCCCACCGGCTCGGGAAAGACGACGACCCTGTATAGCGCGCTGAGCCGAATCAATACCGACGAAGTCAACATCATGACGGCCGAAGATCCGGTCGAGTACAACCTGCAGGGGATTAATCAGGTTCAAGTTCGAAATCAGATCGGCATGACCTTCGCGGCCGCTCTCAAGGCGTTCCTGCGGCAGGACCCCAACATCGTCATGGTGGGAGAGATTCGTGACCTGGAGACGGGTAGCATAGCGGTGAAAGCCGCCCTTACCGGCCACCTGGTCCTGTCCACCCTGCATACCAATGACGCCGCCTCTACGGTCACCAGAATGGTAGACATGGGCATCGAGCCCTTCAACGTCGCCTCGGCTGTGAACATCATCACGGCTCAGCGACTCGTGCGCAGGATCTGCAACAACTGCCGCGCCGAAGTGACCTACATGCCCGAGGTGCTTCAGTCTACCGGTATGACGCAGGAGCAACTCGCGCAGACCACTTTCTTTCGCGGCGAAGGCTGTGATTCGTGCAACGGATCCGGATACAGCGGCCGGCAGGGGCTGTATGAGGTCATGGTAATGACGCCTGAGCTTCGCCGGCTGGTCCTGCAGGGCGCGCCCACGTCGGACCTCAAGCAAGCGGCTATCGACGAAGGGATGATCACGCTTCGGACCGATGGTCTTCTCAAAGCAGCACGGGGCATCACTACTCTCGAAGAGGTTCTCAAGGAGACGTCCAACTGATGAGCCAGGATACCGACCAGACGACGACGCTCTCGCTCAGGGCCCTTCTCGAAGAGATGATCGAACGAGGAGCCTCAGACCTGCACCTGACTACCGGCGAGCGCCCCAAGCTACGTGTCGACGGCGCGCTCAAGAACACGGACTTGGGGGATGTTCTTGACCCGCGGACCGTGCAGGATCTGGCGTACTCCGTCCTGACCGAGGCCCAAAAGAAGCGGTTCGAGCAGGAAGATGAGTTGGATCTTTCCTTTGCCGTCAAGAATCTGTCCCGGTTCAGGGCCAACGTGTACCGCCAGCGCGGCACAACCGCGATGGCCATACGGCAGATCCCGTTCGAGATACTCGGATTTGACGAACTCAACCTGCCGCCCGTAATCGGCAAGCTGGCCGAGCGGCCGCGGGGTCTGGTTCTCGTCACCGGGCCGACAGGATCCGGAAAGTCGACCACTCTCGCTGCCATGATCGACAAGATCAACACTGAGCGGCGGGGCCACATCGTGACGGTCGAAGATCCGATCGAGTTCGTCCACAAGCACAAGGGCTGCCTGGTCAACCAGCGCGAAGTCGGCTCAGACACGGCGTCATTCACGTCGGCTCTGAAATACGTGCTGCGGCAGGATCCAGACGTGATCCTGGTCGGAGAGATGCGCGACCTGGAGACGGTTCAGGCCGCTCTCACCATCGCCGAGACGGGCCACCTCGCTCTGGCGACGCTGCACACGAACTCCGCTGCCGAGTCCATAAACAGAGTAATCGACGTGTTTCCGGGCCATCAGCAGGAGCAAGTGCGGGCGCAGCTAGCCTTCGTTCTGGAAGGCGTCGTAACGCAGACGCTCGTGCCCAAAGCCAGCGGCCGTGGCCGAGTCGTAGCCGCCGAGATCATGGTGGCAACGCAGGCGATTCGGGCTCAGATCCGGGACGACAAGATCCATCAGATCTATTCCGCGATGCAGGCCGGGAAAAAATACGGCATGCAGACCTTGAACGATTCGCTGTACTCGCTGTACATGCGCGACCAGATCACGCTACAGGAGGCACTCCGCGTCAGCGCTGATCAGAATGAGTTGAGGCGAATGATCGGCGAAGCCGAGCCGGCCACGGTAGGCCGCGGCGCGTAGAGAAATCTGCCGTTGATGACGCACGTATCGACCCCAATCCGAAAGAACTGACGAAATGCCAGTCTGGACCTACAGCGCGCGCACCCCGAGCGGTGAGATCAAGAAGGCCGAGCTCGACGTCGCCACGAGGGACGATGTCGTAAGTCATCTTCGGCGGCAGAAGCTGATTCCGATCACGGTTCGGGAGAAGCCCAAGCCGAAGGCTTCCATCAGCTTCGGAAATCCGGTCAAGACGCGGGAACTGGTGATCATGACGCGTCAGTTCGCCACCATGGTGAACGCGGGCCTTCCCCTGGTCCAGGCGCTGGACATTCTGGCCAAGCAGTCCGACAACAAGGCGCTCCAGGCCACGATCGTAGCGGTGCAAAACGATGTGGAGTCGGGTAATACATTGGCGGACGCCTTGAGGGAACACCCCAAGGTGTTCCAGCCACTCTACATCAACATGGTCGCGGCCGGAGAGACCGGTGGTATCCTGGACACGATTCTTCTCCGGCTGGCCAGTTTTCTGGAGGCGACTGAGGCCCTGGCCCGGAAGGTCAGAGGCGCCATGATCTACCCCGTAGTTATCAGCGTTGTCGCCGTCGGAGCGGTCGTCATTCTACTGCTGTTCGTGATCCCCACATTCGCCACCATGTTTGAGAGCCTGGGCCAGCAGCTACCGCTCCCCACCCGTATTGTGGTGGCCATGTCCGCGTATCTGCAGGGCTATTGGTGGGCCATGATCGGGGGAATCGCCGGCGCCACGTTTGTTTTCCGGCGCTGGGTCGCCACGCCCGATGGCCGCCTGACTTTCGACCGCATTCTTCTCAAGGTGCCGATTCTCGGGAATCTGGCCCGGAAGTCCGCGGTCGCCCGCTTCACACGTACCCTGGGCACGCTGCTCAGCTCCGGAGTGACCATTCTGGACGGGCTGGAGATCACGGCTCGCACATCCGGCAACCGGGTCATTCACGACGCCGTCATGGGAAGCCGCGCCTCGATCGCCGGGGGTGAATCGATCTCCGAGCCTCTCCGCGCCTCCGGGGTCTTTCCTCCCATGGTCACACAGATGATCAACGTAGGTGAAGAGACTGGAGACCTGGACGGGATGCTGTCCAAGATCGCCGATTTCTATGACGAAGAAGTGGATGTGGCCGTGGAATCGCTGCTGAAGGCGCTCGAGCCCGCCATGATCGTGATTCTCGGAAGCGTCGTGGGCGGAATGATCGTAGCGATGTATCTTCCCATATTCGGGATCATCAACACGATTCAGTAAAGCGGACTGACCGCGGGAGTTCTAGCTGGCGTTTCCCGGCCTGGAGCTGATCGGGCTTCCTTTTGAATCTGTGATTCAGCGGCTCGGTCCGCCCGCAGCGGACCGAATGATCGGGCTGGATCGCTGGCTCGTCTATGAGACCGCAGCGGGCCGCCTTCGCCTTCGTCTCCACGCCGCCAGCGGAGCCGTGGCCTCCTGGACTCTGGAACTATCGGTGGGCGCTGTTTCGTTGCGTCAGGCTGCTGCTGCGGTGGGCCTGTGGCCGGCGGCCGCGCCCGATGAAGTAGCGGAATCTGTGACCGCGCCGCTCATCCGCCGCCCGCTTCTAACGAGTTCGGGGGAGACTTTTTCGCTCACCGCCTCCGTTCGTGGTGGCTTGTTCACCAGCCTCGGCGTGTTCGATGAAGAGCCCGACTGGCTCAATCCCGCACCCTGACACCCCGCTCTCCGGCCCAGCCTCCACCTATTGCATCCTGCAAGTGTCGAGCTAATGATAGGCTGAACGGGGCGGCATAATGCGTGGATCGTGCAGATCCAGGCCCGCGCCGGCGTAGACTTCCCTAGTCGAGGCGGGCATTGCTGGAAACCACATCTTCGGACCGCCGGGCCGCCGAGGCGCTCGCACCTCCCCAGGTGCTGTATTTCGTCTACGCCAGCCGTTTGGTTATCTGCCTCGGAGTGTACGGCGCGGCTCTGATCAAGGCGGATGTCTGGCTCTGGGGTCCGGGCGTCGTTCCGCAGGGCGTGCGAAACGTGGCCGTAATCGGCCTCAGCGCGGCGGCCGTGTTTACGCCTCTGGCGTATTGGTTCAGCCACTGGAGGAAGAAATTTCTCAGCCGCTCCTTCCTCTACCTTCAGGCCGTGCTGGACGTGGCCCTGGTAACGGGCATTGTTCACATTACGGGCGGTTTCGAAAGCCGGTTCGCGGCGCCCCTGTATATCGCCCTGGCGGCAGCCTACGCACTGGTCCTCCCCCTTCGCTCCGCGCTTATCGTCGCCCTGGCCACAGGCGTGGCCTACCTGGCGGACGTGGCTCTGGCGTATCCGGATCAGGTCGGCTGGGCTCTTCTGGCCCAGTTGTTCGTGTTCATGGCGGTCGCCTCGGCGGCCAGCCTGATCAGCGGACGGCTGCGCGTGGTTCGGGGAGAGCTGCAGGACATCCGGGGCGAATTGAGCCGCCATCGCCTTACGACCGGGGAGATTCTGCACGGCATCCCGACCGGCGTTATTTCGCTCGACCCCGAGGGCAAGCTCGAATACATGAACCCGGCTGCCGCCAGTCTTCTGGGTGTGGATATGTCGGGTTCGGACTGGCAAGGCCGCACCCTACTCCCGGAACTGGAACAGAGGGCCGTCGGGGTGGCCAGGGTAGCCCGCCAGACCCTGGACACCGGGATGGCCGTGGCGCGCGAGACAGTCCTGCAAGCTCTGGATGCGCCCACGGCTGAGCCAGACACGCCAGGGCGCCCGGTCGCCGTAACCACATCATTGCTCGGGCCGCCCAAATCTCCTTCTCTAGTCGCTCTAATCCAGGACCTGACGGAAGCACGGGCACTGGAGTCACTGCGTATGCAGAAGAGCAGGCTCGAGGCCGTGGCCGAGTTGTCAGCCTCGCTGGCCCATGAGATCCGGAACCCTCTGGCCGCGATCAGCAGTGCCGTCGAGCTACTGGCACGGCGGATCCCTGCGAGCTCGGGCGACAATTCGCAGGGCCGGCTGCGCGACTTGATCGTGCGAGAAACGGATCGGCTGGACGGGATACTGGGGGACTTCAACGACTTCGCGCGGATGGATACCATTGTGCGGGAGCCAATCGAGGTGGGGCGCTTGCTCGACGAGGTGGTGGAGCTTGCGCGCCAGCATCCAGCCAGCAGCGACCGCGCGACGATCACTACACAGGTGACGGGAGATCTGGATGGGCTATGGGGCGATTCCGGGCTTCTGCATCGCACCCTGCTGAATCTGCTGCTCAATGCGCTACAGGTGGGTGAGCCCGGCAGTCAGGTGACCGTGCAGCTGGTGGCTGATACCCTCCCCCCCCGGCGAATGGCCGGTAGCGCACTGGATCGTCCGGTGCGGATAAGGATTATAGACGACGGCCCGGGGGTGGCCCCGGAAGACTTGCCCCGCATTTTCGATCCGTTTTTTTCCAAGCGGGATGGCGGCAGCGGTCTCGGACTGGCCATCGCGCACAGGGCCGTACGCGCCCACGGCGGAGAGCTGGCTGTCCAGTCTGTTCCGGCGCAGGGAGCCACATTCGAAGTGCTTCTTCCCCGCCGGCTGGCTACGCGCACAAAGGATTCCGAATCTACCGAACATGGCACTGAACCGATGAGAGAAACTTCATGAGCAAGAAAGACAAGCCCAGCGTCCTCGTAGTTGACGACGAACGCAGCCTGGTGGAGACCCTGACAGTTCTGTTGGAGGAGGAAGGATTCGAGGTAGACAGCGCGCTGACCGGTGAAGACGGGCTCAAGAGGTTCAAGCAGAGATCTCCGGATCTCGTGCTGTCGGACGTGCGAATGCCGAAGATGAGCGGTATCGAGGTGCTCGAGAACATCAGGGAGACGAGCCCTGATACGCCCGTCGTCCTCATGACCGCGCAGGCGTCACTTCAATCGGCGATCCAGGCTGTCAACCTCGGCGCGACGCACTACGTGCAGAAACCATTCAAGAACGACGAGCTCATGGCCGTGATCCAGCGCTCGTTGGAGTGGGGCACGCTGAAGAAGGAGAACACAGGCCTTAAGCGCGAGCTGAAGAAGCAGGAGACCAGGTCACGCGGACAGCCCATCGGTGTGAGCCCAGCGTTTACGGATGCTCTTCAACTCGCGGAGAGCGTGGCGGAAAGTGAGTCCACGATCTTGATTGGCGGGGAGAGCGGAACTGGAAAAGAAGTGTTCGCCCACTATCTGCACGAGCTGTCCGGCCGCGCGGGCACGCGCTTTCTTTCCATTAACTGCGGCGCACTTCCCGAAGGGCTTCTCGAGTCGGAACTGTTCGGCCATTTGAAGGGCAGCTTTACGGGAGCCATCAAGGACAAAGAGGGTCTCTTCGTCGCGGCATCGGGCGGGACCTTCTTCCTGGATGAGGTCGGTGAACTCTCGCCCTCCACTCAGGTCAAGCTCCTGCGCGTCCTGCAGCAACGCGAAGTAATCCCCGTCGGCTCGACCGAAGCGGTCAGCGTTGACGTCCGGTTGATCGCGGCGACGAATAAGAATCTGGAGCGGGAGATTGAAGAGGGCCGTTTCAGGAGAGATCTGTTCTACAGGCTGAATGTGATATCCCTGGACCTGCCGACGCTGCGGGACAGAGTGGAGGACATTCCGCTGCTGGCCGACCACTTCCTGGAGCAGCAGGGAAGCGGGGCCACGAAGCTCAAGATTGCGCCCAAGGCGATGGCGATTCTGCAGGAGTACCATTGGCCGGGAAACGTTCGGGAACTCGAGAACGTGATCGAGCGGGCAGTGGTTTTGACGACGGGACAGACGATAAAGCCGGAAGCCCTGCCCATGGCGCTGCGCGAAGCGCCGCCGGAGCCACTGATTCAGGATCGCCCGGCGGCCAACCCGGAGCTGGAGGTCATCGAACGCGCCTACATCGAGCACGTTCTGAGAGCGGAAGCAGGCAACAAGACGCGCGCCGCCGAGGTGCTAGGTATCGACCCGAGCACGCTCTACAGGAAGATCAAGAGGTACGATCTGGACGGGTAAGAGGCTGCTAAGAGGCAGCGTTGGTGTCACATCAGGGCCGCTCCACGGCGCGGCTCCCGCATGACGCGATATTCGCCCAGGCCTATTGCACACTGCAATCGAGACTGGACTGCCTGAGGCGCCCACCCTGAATCATGAAGACTGTATATTGTTGCAGGACAATATGTTAGACGGACCTGGCCTACAGGGCACAGAGGTTGCCCTAGGAACGGGTCAGGAGGCTGGGCCTCCACCGGCGATTGTATCGCTGTGACGTGACAAGTGAGGAAGTTTCACACGTTGACCAAGTGGAGGGCACATGCTCCGCAACGCAAAAGGTTTTACCCTGATCGAGCTGCTGATTGTGGTAGTGATCATCGGCATTCTGGCCGCGATCGCTATCCCGCAGTTCGCCGAGACGAAGGGCCGCGCTTTTGACGCGACCTCCAAGAGCGATGTTCGCAACGCTCAGGCCGCCATGGAGTCCTA